>CALJZR010000050.1 GCA_937983635.1 uncultured bacterium
AATTTTCTTTTTTCTTTTCCCAGTGACGCTGGAAAGAAAAAACCGCTTTTAAATCAGCGCACTCTTGATTATGGCGAACGCGCCGGAAACCCAAAAGCTCAACCAGAGCATCTGCCGCTGAGCGGGTAGCAACAATTTCACCGCGAGAATAATCACCTAAAAGCAAATCATAGGCGTAAAAATCCAATTTACGTTCAGCCGCAACTTTCGGATCAAGCTGCCTTAAAGACCCCGCCGCCCCATTACGAGTATTGGCAAGTAAAGTCTTGCCCTCACGTGCGTAAATAACATTCAAATCGGCTAAAGTCTTTTTCGCCATAATAGTCTCACCCCGAACTTCAATGATGCCATCATCTAAAAGGTGATAAAAAGAAGTAATTTCTTCCTGGCCTAAACCCAGCGCCATTAATTCTTTTTCTTGAGGACGGCGCAGACGCAGAGGCAGACTTTCAATAGTCCGTAGGTTCATGGTAATATCTTCGCCCACCTTACCGTCGCCACGAGTAGCCCCTTGGACAAACAATCCACACTCATAGCGAAGATTGGCGGCCAGACCATCAAGTTTTAATTCGCAATAATAAGAATCACCCGCTTTAATTTGTAGACCATTGGCTTCCGCGTAATTAAGATTACGCTGCTCCCAATCCTGCATGTCCTCTTCCGAAAAAGCATCATAGAGAGAAATCATTGGCCGCGTATGCGTCACCTTTTGAAACTTCGGCAAAGCTTCCCCTGCCACCCTTTGGGTGGGTGAATCCGAGGTGATGAGTTCCGGAAATTCATTTTCTAAGCGGAAAAGCTCAATTTTTAGGCTATCTAAAGCCGCCGGCGAAAGACTTTCCCGGTCATATACATGATATTGATAGCGATGAAAGTCAATTTCCTGCTTCAATTTATCTATTCTAATTTTAGCGTCTTTTTTCTCCATAAAATAAGGGTAATAACTCTATTATAGCACATCAAGGGAGACAAAAAAACGCCCTTTTTCAAGGGCGTTTTTAGAAATAAGGTTTAAACTATTCCGCCGGAGTGGTCGGGGTAGTCGGGGTGGTCGGGGTTTGACCATTGGCGCCGCCCTGCTGACCAGTAGCCTGATTAATAAAGCTGACGATCTCAGAAACAGCCTGAGTGTTAGCCGCCGTTGCCTGCTCTAACTGCACTAAACGAGCACTGCTGGTATTTAACTTAGAGTTAAGCTGCCAAAACAGCATTACTAAAACACCTAAAATTAAGCCGGCGATTAAAGGAAAGATTAATTCTTTTTTCATATTATTTTAATTGGCTCGCAGTCGAACGCTATAAAAAAGCGGAAGCGACTGAGAAAATCTAAATTATTATTTTTGAGTTTCCTGCAAGCTAGCATTAATAAAATTAACGACGCCGGAAACAGTCTGTGAATCTTTAGCAATCGTAGTTTGTAATTCAGACATCTTTTTCTCTTGACGATCCAACTGATAATACATATAGCCGTATATTGCCGCTAAGACAACTAATACGAGCACGGTCAACAAAGGACCGACGGATGATTTTTTCATAGTAGAGCGCGAGAAGCGCTGGCTCTCGCCACCCAGGCGAGATGGTCGCCGCTTCGTTGTTAACATAATAAAAATTAGTTTAAATAAATTAAATCTAACAGGATAAATATATTATAGCACAAGCAAAAAGCGGGGGCAATATTAAAATAAAAAAAGCAAGCCCACCGTTGTAAAACGATGGGCTTGAGGAATGAACAAAGAAAATTAAAACCGGAGTAGCTACGGGATAATGAATTTATTGCCTTCCAAAAGATAAATGCCGGAAGGCAGAAAAGCCATGTTCACCCGGTTTTCACCCTGGTTAAGCAGAAGGGTCGCGATCTGCTGACCGCTCAAATCGAAAACGCGGGCTTGCCGGTTAGCAGGAGAGATGACATGTAAATTGCCGTTCTCAATAGGATTCGGCAAGATTTGTAAATCAGATTGAACTGTAATTGGAGATTTTAATCCCACCATTGCCGCCTCACCTCGGACATACAGCCAATGATCACTGACAGCGGCTACCACCCCAAGATTATTAGAGCGCACCTGCCAGACATTTTCTGGAACAACATAAATTCCAGACATATCCGTGGTATTAAATAGCATCCCCTTCTCTCCAAGGCGGCCGACCACCCAAAAAGTGTCTTTGGTAGCAGTGACGGAATTAATAACACCAACCGTAAGAACGTGAGTAAAGGGAACGCAAGCGTCCGGAGGACTTTGATGCCACGCAGCTAAATCACCAATTACAGCACCAACAGCCACATATTCATTCTCGGTCATAGTAGCTTCAACAGGATAGAAATTGTTGATTTCTTCAGCCGGAGATAGCGTCCAAGAATTAGGGCCAGAATAGTTTCCAGAACTTTCCGTAAATGCCATTACATAGCCGTCATTAAACGCCATCGCTTTGGTGTCATTAAAAGGCATCTGTGTAAAACCACCCAGATATTCGTAGATATAATATCTGGACCAAGCAAAAAAGCGATCGCCTTTAATTTCGGAAAGACCGGAGATAGTCTGATCAGGGAAAAGATGCTCCCACTGGCAGTTATTATATCTCCAGAGATCGCCATTATCCCGCAGGATGAAAACAATTCCCTCGCGGGTAATAACTGAGGCTTTTACAGCCCCTTCCCCCGGAATAATATTCTCCGCCCAATTTATCGGTTGCCCCGATGGCGGCAGGGGAAATTGGACCTGGAACCAACGATCGGCAGTAAAAACGTGTACGGCATTTTCATCAACAGCGACAGAAGTCGCTGTAGTAGGTAGTTCATACTCAGCCCACTGCTGAGCAAAGGCAAGGTTACCGACGCTCGCGATGAGCATCAAGGAGAACAAAAATAACAACTTTTTCATGATAAAAGGATTTAGGGTGAATAATTTTTTAAAGAAAGTATAGCCCACTGGCTATAGGGGCAATATAAAATAAAAATTAATAAATGTCAATGTAAATTAAAAGGACCAAACGGATAATATGCTTATGTGCATAAATCGGTTTGGTCCTTAGAATGACTAATCGTCTGATTCATACATGTCAGTTGGAGATAACGAAAGGTGATTTTTCTCTTTGATACCAAAGAAATTTTGAATCAACCTACCATCTAAGGTCGTTATTATTACCGTAAAATAGGCATCATTTTTAAGCGATGCTTCATCTTCAGGAGTAATAACAAAAACATTTTTTCCGACTGAAGCGTTTTTCATGTATGCTACGGGGGCTCCGGTATTTTCTGATGGCACCAAGAAAACAGAGATTTCACTAAAAGAAGTGATTGAATCAGCGTTAATGGTAAAATCAACAGAACAAGAACTGTGACTCTGAGCGGAGCTCGAAAAAGGCTTTTCAGACTGTAAGTCATTCTTTTCGCAAGAGCTAAAAAAAGCTACAATTGCGACCATGGCAATAAGAAACAGATTTTTCATGATTATGGGGTGTTTTTAGATTACGAATTGTGAAAGAAAGATTTAAATTTAAGTATTTAAAGTTTAGTACTTTTAACAATTTTTGTCAATGGTTAGATATACACATGCCCTTCCCTGCTAATAATATCATTAATATTAGGTAAAATTACGGACAAGTGGTAGAAGTCAAGATACCAGAAGTAAAGACTAAGTTACAGTTACTAGTGGCATTATAACGTACGGAAACAGTTTTTGTTATACCAACGACAGGTGTAGCAGCAGTAATAATACCTCCCCAAACAGAAGGGGCGGTCAAGATGGTGCCGGCGGCGTAAGATTGAGCAATACCAGCGGTGCCATTATAAGCAAAGCCCGTGGTTGCATTAACTCTACCGGTAACAGACACAGGATTATCAAAAGTAAAGCCACTGCCGCCATTGGAAGTAAATTCCATTACTGTTCCCCGGAAAGCAATATTGCCGGAAGTGGTACAAAAAGATCCCGTCGGCAAAGCAGAATCAACCTTAATTCCAGTAGTTTCAATGATGCCGTCAACCGCTAGCTTAATGGCGCTATCGCAAGCATTCATTTGATAATTAACACCGACAGTAGAGCCGGAATTCCACAAGAAGGAAGAGGCTGACCAACCGCCCAAACCATTATTACGCATGGTCTGGCTGGCTGTACCGCTGGGCATAGGGTTAGTAATTGCACCAAGAACGCCGCCATTATCAACCGTGAGGACTCTCGTGCCGCCGCCGCTAAAAGTGCTGAAGGTGACAGAAGAATTGGTCCTGAGACTGCCATTGACATCTAATTTAGCCACTGGAGTCATATCAATACCAACGTTAGCATGGTCATAATATATATTAGAATCGGCTAGATTCTTAGTCGCATCCCAATAAGGGATTAACCCGGCCGTACCGGCACCAGTAACGCCGCTAGTATCTGACCAAATACCAGCACCTGTACCATCAGACGTCCAAACTTGTCCGGAAGTACCGGCA
>CALJZR010000051.1 GCA_937983635.1 uncultured bacterium
TTAAATTATATAAATTCCGAACCATGCGGGTAGAAGGTAATGATGGCACCATGACCGTCGTTAACGACAACCGTATTACCGCCATCGGTTCCTTTCTGCGTTCCACCCGCTTAGACGAAATTCCCCAGTTAATCAATATAATTAAAGGGGAAATGAGTTTTATCGGCCCGCGCCCGGAAAGACCAGAATTTTCTGCCGAACTGGAAAAACAGCTACCCTTCTACAACACCCGCCTCTTAGTAAAGCCTGGCCTCACTGGCTGGGATCAAGTTTCGGGCGAATACCACTCTTCCTCCCCAATTGATACTTTAAAAAAGTTACAACACGACTTATATTATATTAAGCATCGCTCCCCCTATCTCGACGCCACCATCGCCTTAAAAACGATTGCTACTGTCTTGGGACGGGAGGGGAGATAAATAATAAAAAAATTTAAATAACAAAAAAATGTCTTCAATTAAAACTATTGCTAAAGATTTTATTCCACCAATTTTTTTAAAAATATTAAAAAAGATTAAATCAGTAAAAAATAAAAAAGACGAAAATTTGCAAGAATTCTTTAGCCCCAAACTAGAATCATACAGTCAATTTCAAGAAGATTTATTAATTGATCTAATTCTTGGCCGAAAAAAAACTGGACTCTATATAGATATCGGCGCCAATGACCCCTTTGTCAACAACAATACTCAACGCTTTTATCAAAGAGGATGGAGAGGAATTAATATTGAACCAAATAAAATTGCTTACGAAAAAATAAAACAAAACCGAACAGAAGATTGTAATTTAAATATTGCCATATCTGAAAATGCGGGAGAGATTACCTTTTATCTTATCGGAGAAGACTCTTCCATCTCCACGCTTAACTACAAACAAGCCCTTAAGATGGCAAAAATCACTAAGGGTAAAATTACAACCTGTACCGTCCAAACTAAAACCTTAAAAAATGTCCTAGATGAAAATGCGGAAAATCGCCAAATAGATTTTATGTCCGTTGACGCCGAGGGGCACGACTTAGAAGTTCTAAAAAGTAACGACTGGAGTAAATACAGACCCTTTTTAATATTAGTAGAGTCTAATATTAAAACAAAAGATATCCTAAATTATATGAAGGAAAACGGATATAAATATATATTCAGCAATCAAGTCAATGCTTTATTTATTGACAATCGAGTTATAGATAAAGAAATATTTTTAAATTAAAAAAATGTCCACAGAAATAAGAGGATTATTCCTTAATACCTCTAAAGCAAAATGCAGCATCTACGAATCAGGCAAGATGAGCTATGACTGCCTAGTTTTATCAAATCTATATAAATTAGATTATTTAGAAATTAATCAAAAAAATAATAAAATTCCTAGCGGTTACCACTTCTATATTTTTAACTACCATATAACCACCATGGGGTGGCTAGATTTAAATTGCATTAAAAAAATACCAGGCTTTAAAAGCACAATTGTGCTGGAAGTAAATATCAATAATCCGTTCTCCCTATGCCCAGATAATATTTTCGATGCCTATTTAGTATTAGATCCAACCCTACAAAGCACTAAAAAATACGTCTATCCCTTCCCCCGCCCTTTAGAAAAAAATTCTCGCCCAATTACTGCCTCGGAGAATAAAATACCAACCATCGGATCTTTTGGATTTTTTCAAGGCGATGCCAAGGGTTTTGATAAAATTATTGAAGCTGTTAATAAGGAGTTTGAAGAAGCGGAGATAAAAATTAACATCCTCAACCCAGATTGGGGTGGAGATGGAAAATCCTTTGCTAAAACGGTTAAATACCTAAAAGAATATCCAACCAAGCCCGGCGTAAAAGTCTCCATTACTAGTGATTATTTAAGTAAAGAAGACTTAATAGACTGGTGTGCAAAAAATACACTTAACGCTTTTTTCTATAATAGGCACGGGCACGGCTTATCCGCTACTACCGATCAGGCAATAACAAGCGGCCGACCTATTTCTATTTCCACGGGCTTCACTTTTAGACACATCCATCAATATGTCAAACCATACCCTTTTGCCAGCTTAAAAGAATCAATAAGTTCTGGTGCGGCGGCAATTAAAAAAATGCAAGAAGACTGGGGCCAAGAAAATTTTGCTAAAAAATTTGAATTAGTCCTAAAAGAAAATAATATTTTTGATAAAAAAGCGAGCAAAGAAGGAAAAATAATATTAAAAATAGATAAAAAAATAATTTTAAAAAATCTTCTCAAAAAAATATTACCAAGAAATGTTATTGAGAAGCTTAATAACGCGCAAAGTAACTTAAAAAAAATTATTCAAATAACCAGAAACTTTCTCAAAAATATTGAAGACGAACAGCAAATAATTATAAGCAAAAATAATTTTATCTACCCCTCTCTGCAGAGTTTTAGTGATTTGCAAGAAGATATTTTTATTGATTATTTATTAAATAACAAAAAGGAAGGATTTTTTATCAGCCTCGGTCCGGAGGATCCGGTTCTTTCTAATGATGTCCACAGATTTTACAAAAAAGGTTGGCGCGGCTTAAATATTATCAACAGCTCTCAAAAAAATAGATTCGCAAAAATAAGAATACGTGATGAAAATATAGAAATAAATATAGAACAAGAGAATGAAGATGATATAAAAGAAAAAATAAAAGGTTTTTTATACAATCAAGAAAAAATAGATTTACTGATTGTTAACTCTCAGTATTTAGATATCCTGAAAGAAAACGATTGGAGCAAATTCAGACCGTCAATAATCGTCTCCAAGCAAAATAACGATTTTGAAAATACTAGATTTTTTATGGAGGGTAAAGACTATATGAATCTCTACTATAACGGAAGGAACGCGATTTTTGCAGATAAATTTACCAACAACGAAAATATACTAAAAAATATTAACTGGGAAGTATTAAAATAAATTATAAAAATATGGCAGAAACTTTAGGATCACTTTGCGATAAACTAACCATAGTAAAATTAAAACAATTTCATTCCAAGGATAAACCGCGACTCAAAAGCTTAAAAGAACAAGAAACTAGGCTTCAAAATGAAATTAATGAATTTACCAACAAAGCTGCACACCGATTAATCCCCTTAGAGTCTTTGTCTTTCAAAGCAAACAAAGTTTTTAAAAAAGATGGTAATAAAATAGAAAAAATAAAAGGCAACATAGGCCAAGTATTTGCCGCACTAGCAGAGACTAACTGTGATTTATGGCACGTGCAGGAAAAAATTTATGAATTTGAAAAAGTTCCAGCGAGACAAAAAGACCAAACCATAAAACAATTAGCTCTATTAAACTTAAAAAGAAATGAATGCATAGACGAGATTGATCAGACTTTTATAAAAATGCTTAAATAAATAAATTTTATATATTTATGAAAAAAGCTCTCATCACCGGCGTCACCGGCCAAGATGGTTCCTATCTGGCCGAACTGCTTTTAGAAAAAGGCTATGAAGTTCATGGCATCCGCCGCGCCTCTTCGGTTTTTAATACTGAAAGAATTGACCACCTCCTACAACTAGGACATGGCCGTTTTCACCTTCACTACGGTGATTTAATTGACTCCAGCAATCTTAGCCGTTTATTAGAACAAGTCCAACCGGATGAAATCTATAACCTCGGTGCCCAATCACACGTCCACATCTCTTTCCAGATTCCAGAATATACCGCGGAGATTGATGGCCTCGGCACTCTGCGTCTATTAGATGCCATAAAAAACGCCGGCATCAAACCCAAATTCTACCAAGCTTCTACTTCCGAGTTATTTGGTAAAGTCCAAGAGACTCCGCAAACTGAAAAAACTCCTTTCTACCCGCGCTCGCCTTATGGCGTAGCTAAACTCTTCTCTTTTTGGACAGTTGTCAACCACCGTGAAGCCTATAACATCTTTGCCTGTAACGGCATTCTCTTCAACCATGAATCGCCTCGTCGGGGAAAGATTTTTGTAACCCGGAAGATCACCACCGGTATTGCGGAAATTAAACAGGGTAAAAGGGAAAAAATCAGTCTAGGAAATTTAGATGCTAAAAGAGACTGGGGCTATGCTCCGGACTACGTTGAGGCCATGTGGCTGATGCTTCAACAAGAAAAAGCCGATGACTACGTCATCGCTACCGGTGAGACGCACAGTATTCGCGAATTTTGCGAGGAGGCCTTTGCTTTAGCCGGCTACCAAATTGAGTGGCGAGGCTCCGGCTTAGAAGAAAAGGGAGTGGATCGCCTGTCCGGCAAAGTTTTAATTGATATCGACCCTAAATATTTCCGACCAACGGAAGTAGACTTACTTATCGGCGACAGCAGCAAAGCTAGAAAGCAATTAAATTGGCAGCCAAGAGTGGGTTTTAAAGAGTTGGTAAAAATTATGATGGAAAACGATCTTCAAACAAACAATCAATAACCATTGATCTATGCTCTACCAAAAAATAAGCCGTTGCCGCATCTGTGGCAATGAAAATCTAGTCCCCATTCTCGACCTAGGCGAACAAGCCTTAACTGGCGTCTTTCCGCAGATTGGAGAAGAGGTTGAGAGCGGCCCCTTGGCCATCGTTAAATGTTTTCATGAAAATGACGAACACTGCGGTTTAGTCCAACTCCAACATGACTACAGTATGGAAAAACTTTACGGCGATAACTACGGCTATCGCTCCGGCTTGAACTCTTCCATGGTGGCGCACCTGACGGAAATAGTGGCTAAAATAGAAAAAAGAATAGAATTAAAAGACAGCGATTTAGTGATAGATATTGCCAGTAATGACGGTACTCTGCTCTCTCAGTACCGTAATCGGAAATTAGACCTGCTAGGCATTGATCCGACTGCTGAAAAATTCCAAGAATATTATCCAGCTGATGTCGCCAAAGAAGCTTCTTTCTTCTCCGCCGCCGTGGTAAAAAAAATAAAAGGAGCTAAAAAAGCTAAGGTCATCAGCTCGATTGCCATGTTCTATGACCTGCCCGACCCCTTAGCTACCATGAAAGATATTGCCGCCGTGTTAGATGAAGAAGGAGTCTGGGTGGTCGAACAAAGCTACCTGCCAGCGATGATTGATAATGTTTCCTATGACACTATCTGCCATGAACATTTAGAATTTTATTCATTAAAGCAATTTCAATGGATGGCGGAACGGGCAGGACTAAAAATAATCGACTTAGAGTTTAACAAAATCAACGGCGCCAGCTTCTGTTTAACCTTGGCTCATCGTAATTCTAAACACCAAGAAGCAGAAGTTTTAATCAAAAATACTCTCGCCGAAGAAGAAAGAAGGGGTTTTAATCAAATAACAGTATATGAAAATTTCCGCCTACAAACAGAAAAACATCAAATAGAGCTAAAAAAACTTCTAGCTGATTTAAAAAAACAAGGACACAAAGTTTATGGCTATGGCGCTTCCACTAAAGGTAATGTTATCCTGCAATATTGCCAACTGTCAGCAGAAGACCTGACTTGCATCGCTGATGTTAATGAATATAAATTTCAGCGCCGCACCCCCGGTACTCTTATCCCCATTATTTCCGAAAAAGAAGCCAAGGAAAGCAAGCCCGATTATTTCTTAGTGTTGCCCTGGCATTTCCAAGATAATATCATCAATCGGGAACAAGAATTTCTAAAAAATGGCGGCAAATTAATTTTTCCCCTGCCAACTATCAGAATTATTGGCCAAGAAGATTTGTCAAATAAAAAAAAGGTAGCAATCATCGGCGTAGGCGGCCAAGATGGAAAAATTTTATTTGATAATCTCGCCGCTCAAGATTACAAAATAGTTGGCATCGGTAAAGATACTCTTTGTACCCGAGAAACTAACTGGCATCAAAAAGTTAATATTGATAATGAACAAGAAGTAGCCGCTTTCCTAAAAGAATGGCAACCAGATGAAATTTATTACCTAGCCGCCTTCCATCACTCCTCTCAAGATAGAGACAAAAAAGAAGACGGCAGAGTCGCTCAGAGCTACCAAACTAACGTTTTGTCTTTTCTAAACTTTCTTGAAGGCATCCGTCTTTTTTCTCCTGCCAGCCATATCTTTTATGCTAGCTCTTCTCTAATTTTTGGAGATAACTCTGAAGATTTTCAAAATGAAACAACACCCTTGAACCCCAACACTGTCTACGGCCTCACTAAAATGAACGGCTTCTGGCTGAGTAAATTTTATCGGGAAAAATATGGCCTGTTCGCCACCACCGGCATTCTCTATAACCACGAATCTGAATATCGCTCTGAGAGTTTCGTTTCAATGAAAATAATTAAAGGCGCCCTGGATATTAAAAATGGCAAAAGCGACCAACTTATTTTAGGCGATTTAAATGCCAAGGTCGACTGGGGTTATGCCTACGATTATGTCCGCGCCATGCAGTTAATTCTAAGAGCCGAAAAAGCCGATGATTTCATCATCGCCACCGGCGAAGCTCATTCCGTTCAAGATTTTGTCAGCACTACTTTTAATTATCTCGATTTAGACTGGACTAAATTTGTCCAAGAAAAAAAAGGCATGCTCAGTCCTCAGAAAACTTTCTTAGTCGGCGATGCCAGTAAATTAAAAGCTGCTACCGGCTGGAAACCAAGCCTAAGTTTTAAGCAAATGATCGAAAAAATAATTGATGATTTAAAATAATATGAAACCGGTCATCAGTATTTGCATCCCCACCTATAACCGCTCCAGATTTTTAGACGAATGTCTTGAAAGTATTGTCAACCAATTTCAAAATACGGAAGTTATGGCTGCGGTTAATATTTTCATTTTAGATAATCAAAGCAGCGACGACACCGCGGAAGTAGCAAAAAAATTCACAAACAATTTTAGCAATATCCAATATATCCGAGACGATCAGCCCCGAAAATTAGTACCCGGCATTATTAAAGTTGCTTCTTTGGCAGATGGTGACTATATCTGGGTGTTTTCTGACGACGACATTCAGACAGAGAGTACCCTGGAAACCATCCTAGCTTTTATTAAAAATAAAAATACCGATTTAATAATCTGTAACCTGCTCGGTTTCATGGAAAAAAGCCAGCGGGAATATCCCAATTTATTACAGATTGAGCAAAATCAAATAGCGACAAACCGCCAAGAATTTTTTGCCTTATTAAACACTAAGTTTTATACCAGTATCGATTATTACCTTACCCTCTGCTCTAACTGGCTAATTAAAAGAAGCATATTTCAAGAAAATTATTACATCTTCGAAAAATTTAATAAGCCCTTAGATCTCTTTCCTCTGCCCTCGCTCCTGCTTTATGCCGGACGCGAATACAGCGCGGGGGCGATTGCCGCCCAAATTGTCCGCAACCGAGGCGAAAATGAATCCTGGGGCAAGAAAAATAAAATCAAACAATTCTTTTACCACGATCGTATCTGGCGAGATTATTACCATAAAATTATTATTGCCAATAAAGAATTTTTGCCAGCCAATTTTGTTCTCAGAGTAAAAATTAAAAACATCCTGAGAATAAAAAACTTAGTAAAACTACTATTATCATTATTGTTAAAAAAATTACATCTTTACGACTGGCTTAAAAAGATGCTACGCCCCTAGCTTTTATGCTCTTTTCCGTAATTATAATCAACTACAAGACTCAAAAACTGACCGAAAAATGCCTCGACGGTCTTTTTGCTTTAGGAGAAAAAAATAACTTCTGGCCAAATAATTTAGAAGTAATCATCATTGATAACGCCTCCGCTGATGGCAGCGCTGAAAGCCTAAAAACTAAATATGGTGAAAAGATAAAATTAATTGCTAATCAAAAAAACTTGGGCTTTGCCGGCGCCAACAATCAGGGGGCGGCTATTGCTCAAGGGGATTTTCTTTTCTTTCTCAACAGCGATACCATTATCAGCACCGATGTCCTGAGCGACTGTCTCCAGCTTTTCCGCCGAGACGAAAGTCTAGGCATTATTTCCCCGCGCCTTCTCCTCCCTGACGGCAGCTATCAACAAGCCGCTTTTGGCAATTTTCCAAAATTAAAAAAATTAATCTTTAAACGACAACAAAAAAATCTAGAGCCAAAACTTGACTCCAGCTATCTGGCGGTTGATTGGGTAAGCGGCTGCGCTTTAATGATTAAGCGGGAAGCCTTTAAGGCTTTAAAAGGCTGGGATGAAAACTTTTTTCTTTATTTCGAAGACGTTGACCTCTGTCGGCGTGCTTGGCAAAATCAATATCGTGTCGCCGTCTGCCTCTCTACCAACTTAGTGCATCTTGGCGGACAAAGCTTAGCCCCGAGCCTAGCTAAACGCCGAGTCTATTACCGCTCTCAAGATTATTATTTCCGCAAGCATCATGGCTGCGCTCAGGCCATTCTTCTTAAAATATTACGTCTGCCTTATATTATCTTTCTCTTCTGCCAAGAGAAGATAAGAAACTTCTCTTTATGAAAATTGCCATTAACGCCCTACCCTACACTAGCTATCAAGGTATTGAGAGTTTTCTTGCCGGCTTGCTGCATTCTTGGCCAGAGACTAAAGACGAAGTCACGGTTTTTGCCAATGAAAAATCGGCCGCCTTCCTTAAACCTCTGCCTAGCCATATTAAGCTTGAAATAAAGAACTTCTCCAATCCTAGTCGTCTCCGTCTTTTCGTTTATCAACAATTATGCCTGCCGCAAATATTAAGAAAAGAAAAATTTGATTTTCTCTTCTGTCCGTCTTTGGACTCACCCTGGATATTTTCTAAAAAAATTGTCGCTTTATATGATGCCGCCCCTTTTATCTTTAAAAATGAAAGCTCACTGATAGGAAAAATGTACTGGCGCACCTGTTTATTTTTTGCTAAAAATTTTTCCCAAGAGATTATTACTATTTCCGAATTCTCTCGCCGTGAAATCAGCCAACATTTACACATCAAAACGGAAAAAATTAAAATCATCTACGGTGGGCTACCAACACCACCAAAACAAACCCAAGAAAAAAACGAAAATTCAGCGCCAATTAATAAACCATATTTTGTTGCTATCGGCAACGCCCGAGCACGAAAAAACCTGGAAACCCTAATTAAAGCCCGCCTCGAGGCTAGTGGTAAATTCCAAGATTGCGAATTATTAATCATTGGCAAAATGGATAAAAGCATGGAAAAATTAGTAGCCATGGCTGGAGCAGGAATTAGATTTACCGGTTTTGTCGACGAACAGGAAAAATATCGCCTTTTAGGCGGCGCCCAGGCCCTAATCTTCCCCTCCTTATACGAAGGCTTCGGCATCCCGATTTTAGAGGCCCAAATTTCTAAAATACCAGTACTCTGTTCTGATATTCCTGCCTTCAGAGAAGTAGCGGCTGATTCCGTTCTCTTCTTCGATGGCAAAAATCCCGTTGATATAAATGATAAAATCAATCAACTTCTTAATCAGCCGGAGCTAGCGGCTCGTTTAGTGGTCAAAGGGGAAATAAATACTCATCGTTTTAGCTGGAAAAAATCTAGCCAACAATTAATAGACCTTATCCACCAACATGAAAATTCTACAAATAAATAAATTATACTATCCAGTAATCGGCGGCATTGAAACGGTGGTCCAAAATATCGCCGAAGGATTTAGTAAGCAGACTGGCGACGAAACGGCGGTCTTAGCCTGCCAAGAAAAAGGCGGCCGAAGCGAAGAAATAATCAACGGCGTTAAAGTCTATCGGGCCGCTTCTTTAGGAAAGACCTTAGGCATGCCCTTGTCTTTAGATTTTTTCCGACTCAGCCGCCGTCTCTGTCCCCAATATGACCGCATCATTATCCACTATCCCTTCCCCTTAGCCGCTCTAATCTGCCCCTTCATTCCCAAGCATAAATTAATTATTTATTATCACGCCGATATCGTTCGCCAAAAAATTAGTAATTTTTTAGTAATGCCTTTAATAAAAGCTAGTCTAAAAAGAACTAAACTAATCCTTACCAGTGGCAATAATATTATCAAATACTCCCCCCTGCTCACACAATTTAACAATAAATGTCGAGCAGTGCCTTTTGGTATTAATATTAACTACAAACTAGAAGACCAGGCCGAGGCGCAATTAATCAAAAAAAAATACAGTCCTAATAACACTCTAATTCTTACCGTTGGCCGCCTGGTCTACTACAAAGGTTTAAACTACGCAATCAAAGCGATGACAAAAGTGGAGGCTAAATTACTAGTTATTGGCACCGGACCCGAAGAAAAAAGCTTGCGCCGATTGATTAAAGATAATAATTTGGGAAATAAAGTGACGATTATTAAGCCCCAGACTCGCCTCCAACCCTTTTTCTTAGCGGCTGACATTTTCCTCTTCCCCTCCACCGCCAAAAGTGAAGCCTTCGGTTTGGTCCAGCTAGAAGCAATGGCGGCCGGTAAAGCTATAGTTAATACCTATCTCCAAACCGGCGTCGAAGAAATCGGTCAAAACGGCATTAATGGCCTTTCTGTAAAACCAGCTGATAGCGAAGCGCTGGCGCGCGCCCTCAACACTCTCATTGCCGACCCAGAACTAAGAAATAACATGGGTGCTCGCGGCCAAGCCCGCTATCAACAATATTACACCCTCACCCATTTCCGTCAGCGCTTGCGAGATGTTTTAAATAATAACTAAATATTTTAAACAAATATAAAAAGGCCGACTTTAATAGTCGGCCTTTTTTCAACAAAATAATAAGACTAAAATTAAATCTTCTTCTTGCTCAGCTGAAAACATAAAAAAATAATAGTCGGCACCAGAAGATAAGAAATCAAGGTTGACCAAGCGGCGCCGATAATGCCGAAGCGAGGAATAAATAAAAAATTTAAGCCAATATTGAAAATCATGCCGGCAAAATTACTTAGAAAAATAAGCTGTAAGCGATCTTCAACTATCAACTGCTGATAAAGAGCCCAATTTAAGAATAAACCAACACTTGACCAGGCATAAACCCGCAAAACTGACACCGCCGGCAAATATTCGCCGCCGAATAGACCAACTACTAAATAATGAGACAGGATGACAGTAACAAGAGCAATCACCAGCGATAAAGCCAACATAAAAACAAAAAAATGGGACAAACGTCGCTGATAAATATTAATATCAGTTTTTTTAGCATTTAAAATTGCCGGAAAAAGAGAGGCGGCAATAATACCTGGCACAAAATACCAAACCTCAACGAATTTAACAGCTACTGCATATAAACCCACTTCAACCGTACCCAAAATTTGGCCAATCATCACCTGATCAATCCTTAGAAGAATAAAAGAAACAGCGGCCGATAGCATCAATAGCCAAGAAGTTGATACAATCTTTCTAGCTAAAGACCAATGAAGGCGCCAAGCACCTAAGCGGTAGCCCCGGCAGCGATAAATCAATAACAATAATAAGGATTGCCAGCCAGCATCCAATGTAAAAATCAGCATTAGCCACCACAAGTTTGCCCCCGAGATAATAAAAATAATTTTAAGGATACTGCTAAGCAAGCCCGCTCCGACCTGAGCCCAGACATTATTTTTTGCTTCCACTCGAGACTGAAAAAAGGAACTGACTACGTTTAAAGCTTGAAAAATAAAACTAGCGGTAAAAGTAATAATTAAAATTCGGTTAAAAGGATTTTGCTCAACAACGAAAGTAGTGATAATAGTAATAATAATTGCCAAGAAAGCCCCCAGTAATTTAAGAATGAAACTGGTTCCCAATAACTCATCTTTCTGCTCCGGAGTTTTCACTAATTCTCTAGTCAGAATACTATCGACACCAAAGCTGGCAATAAAACCAAAGAGACCGGCAAAAGCTAGGGCATAATTAAGAGTGCCATAATCATCCGGACCAAGATAACGCGCCACCCAAGCGCCAATAAAAAAAGATAAAACTAAAGCAAAAATTTGGCCCGCCAACATCCAGCCAGTATTAAAAAAATAACGCTTAAAACCATCATGTTCCCAAAGCCAGCGATAAGAAACGGGGGTAATTTTGGTCATTAATTTTAACAACTTATTAAGCATGAAAATAAAAAGGATTAACTTTGGCCATAAACGCTAGCGATAATTTCCGCATCTTTACCGCTAGCATTTAAAAGGCTAAGATTTTTAGCTTCCGCGGACGCCAAGAAATCAATGCTCGCTAAATCTAATTCACAATCACGGGCATAGTTTAAAAAAGCAGCAAAATCTTTGACAAAACAATGCCCGCCCGCACCGCGGCCACTCTGAATATTAGTACCGGAAGCGTGCACCGGATCAAGGTGGCTGGCACCAATCCGAGGATCGGCCGCCATTCCCGCTTTAATATTTTCCCAATTACTGCCCTCTTTAGCAGCTAAATCATAAAGGATGTTAGCATAAATAACTTTTAAAAATAAAAAGCAGTTAGCCGCATATTTAACTAACTCTGCCTCTTTGGCGCGGCAAGCCAAGCGTAATGGGGCTGGGGGCAACAGGTCCAAAATTTCTTCGGCCTTAGCTCGATAAATAGCATCGTCAACCGGATAGCCGACAATATTACGACTAGGATGAGCCGCATCCCAAGCGGCCGTTTTTTCAGTCAGAAATTCCGGACTATGAAAAATAAAGCGATCAGGATATTTTGCTTGCAGGGCCGCGCAGGTGCCGGGGAGAATAGTAGATTTGATGACGGCAGTCTTCCCGGGGCCGACTAAATCTAAGACTTCTTCTAAAATAGCGGAACTAAAACCTTGGGGAGTGGTGGGTGTAGGTACGGCAATAAAAACAAAGTCGCAGCTAGCAATCTTTTCACGATTAGCAAGATAAGGCTCTTCCTGGGAATAACGTATAACCGTAAAACCGCGCGCCTCAAAATCATCAGCATAATTTTTGCCGATAAAACCTTGGCCGATAAAACCAATTAAAGGTAAATTGGACATAAAAAAACAATAATCTTAAATAAAATCAAAGTAATCCTAATAATATTATAGTCGTTATCAAGCGGTCGGGCAATATGTTGACATGATACAAAAAAGCCGTTATTAACGGCTTTTTATTTCTGTTGATAATTTTAAGCACTCTTGGCTCTTTTCGCTCTTTGACGGTCAACTTCAGTCAGATGCTGTTTACGTAAACGGACATTCTGAGGAGTAATCTCTAAATATTCATCCGCATTCATAACACCTAGGCCAAGCTCTATCGTCAAGGGGACGGGCGGAGTGAGTTGAATCGCTTCATCGGAACCAGAGGCGCGGACATTAGTTAACTGCTTGCCCTTGATTGGATTAACCGCTAAATCATTACCCTTAGCCACATTGCCAATAACCATACCTTCATAAACTTCCGTATTAGGAGCGATATAAAGGACGCCCCGCTCTTGTAAATTCCAGAGGGCAAAGGCTAAAGCTTTGCCGGTAATCATAGAAACCATGGAACCTAAGTCATTCTTATCAATCTCACCGGCATAGGGCTGAAAGCCCAATACTTGGGCGCAAAGAATGCCTTCGCCGCGAGTATCAACGATAAACTCGTTACGATAACCGAGCAAACCGCGAGTAGGCATAGCAAAAGTAAGGCGAGATTGGCTGTTATGGGTTTTAAAATTAGTCATCTGGCCGCGGCGCTTGGAAACTTTTTCAATAACCACGCCTGACAGGCTTTCCGGAACGTCAATCGTCACTTCTTCAAAAGGCTCAACCTTAACACCCTCCTCCTCTTTAATAATTACTTGCGGCTGAGAAACCTGCAATTCATAGCCTTCACGGCGCAGATTCTCTAAAAGAATAGCAATATGTAACTCGCCCCGTCCGAAGACCCGATAATAATTAGTTTCCGAAAAATCAATCTTGAGGCCGACATTCACTTCTAATTCTTTTTCTAAGCGCTCTTTCAGCTGGCGATTAGTCACAAACTTACCTTCGCGGCCGGCAAAGGGAGAATTGTTAATTAAAAAATTTAAAGCAATGGTCGGCTCATCAATTTTAATCGCAGGCAAAGCTGGTTGATCAGCACTCTCAGCAATAGTCTCGCCAATATAAATATCGGCTAGGCCGGCCACCATCACGATGTCGCCCGCCTCAGCTTCCGTCACCTCTTGGCGGCCAACACCTTTAAAAGTAAAAATCTTGGTAATCTTACGGGCTCTAGTCTGACCGTCAAGATTTTCAACAAAAACATTCTGAGCGGCCTTAATTTTGCCCTCATAAACTCGACAAATGGCACAACGACCTAAAAAATTATCATAAGCCAAATTAAAGGGCTGAGCTAACAAAGGCTTAGCTAAAGCTTCCGCCGAAGAAGCAGGGACGACGTGAGTTAAAATCAAATCTAAGAGCGGGCTAAGGTTATCAGACTCATCCGTTAGTTCTCTCTTGGCAATTCCCTGTTTCGAGGCGGCATAAATTACCGGAAAATCTAACTGTTCGTCGCTAGCGCCTAAATCTAAAAACAATTCATAAACCATTTCTACTACTTCCGCCGGTCGAGCCGCCGGCTTATCAATCTTATTAATAACAACGATTGGCTTAAGTCCTAATTCTAAAGATTTCTTAAGAACAAACTTAGTTTGCGGCATTGGTCCCTCCTGAGCGTCAACAAGCAACAAAACACAATCGATAGAACGCAAAATACGCTCTACCTCGGAACTAAAATCGGCGTGACCCGGGGTGTCAACAATGTTAACCTTGGTATCTTTATAAAAGACGGAGGTATTTTTAGAATAAATAGTGATTCCCCGCTCTTTTTCCAAAGCGTTACTGTCCATACTCACCTCATCTCCGGACATACCAGTTTGGCGCATCAAAGCATCGGTCAAAGTAGTTTTACCGTGATCAACGTGAGCAATAATGGCGATATTTCTAATTTCCATAGATAATAGTTAATTACAGGCTTTTAAAGCAAAAATTACGCCACGGGCGTAATTTTGCCTCACTTCTTGATAATAATTGTTTTTTCAAAAATAGTCAAATATAACAATAATTCTCTAAAGATTAGACGAAGTTTCTATATGGTTGAAATTTAAAGCCGGCGCCCCTAAACCGCCGCTACTAACCCTTAATTCTAAAGATTGGCTAAATTTCTGATCATTAACGACCCTAAAATCTTTCATCAGACTATTAGCTAACAAACGACTGACAGATCCGCTCTCCCAATCAGAGCGCAAAGATTCTATCTGGGCGCGGCTATCATCAATCTTGGCCGACAATTCAGCGGCCTTGGACTGAGCAAGCTGGTAGCTTTTTTGCAGGGACGGGCTTAAATCGCGCTTGGCAAGACGGGTAGTAATGTCCAGTTGGAACTTTTTCTGTTTTTCTAATGACTCAATCTTACGCTCGCCCTTATTTAAAGTTGATTCCACCAAACTGGAAGCTAATTTAAAAACTTCATTATTCCAGCCTAGCTCTAAATCGTCCAAAGACACCTGGCGCAAAGCTTTATTCTTATCATCAGCATAATAGAAATACACTTCCGCTTTCTTATCAGCGGCTAATTTTTTCAATTCTTGAATTTTCTTTAAAGACACCGCCTGCAGATCTTCATCGGTAACAACAAAAACCGCATTTTTGTCACCAATAGGCATTTTCTTTAAAGCGCTTTCGGCCGCCGTCAAAGCCCTTTCCTCAATATCGCCCGTATATTTAATGCCTTTAATCGCTTTAGCTACTTCCTGAGGATTATCATAAGTAGACATAGCATCAAGCTTTTTAGAAAAAGTGGCAAAATGAATCTTCAAGCCATTAAAATCTTGCTTGGATATTAATTCGGAAATATAGGGGTAGGAATCGCCAACAGAAGGGCTATTATCAAAAATCAAAGACACGTTGGTATAGTCAGGCAACTTCTCCAAGGACGGTTCCCACGGCCTGCCACTAAGCTCGGGC
>CALJZR010000052.1 GCA_937983635.1 uncultured bacterium
CAGCACCAAAGCGGGCTGTTCGGGATAAAATATCTCCGTTTGCGACATCTTAATAAAAAGATGAAGAACTTCATCGCCCTGCTCTTTAGTCCAGCCCATTTTCGAGGAAAGGGTGTCCATAATTTTTACCAAATTCTGCCCCCAAAGATTTTTAATCTGCTGGAAGGATGGTTTTTCTAAGCCACAGCGAACGGCGGCCGACTGCAGACCTTTAATGCCGGGCTCGGTCGAGAGTAATAAGATGCCATCGGCATCAAAAATAATTGCGTTTCCCATTTTCTTGCTTTTTTTGTAAATAACGAAAAAGATTACTGACTTTCAGTAATCTTTTTATTTAAATACAAATTTTAAACTCTGTCAATCTAGAGTCTGGGCAGGGCCTGGACTAATTCTTCCCCACTCTTCATATCCTTAATCTTATAATGCCCCTCCGCCTTTTCTTCGGTACCAAAGATAATCACTCGCGCTACCCCCAGCTTATTAGCAAATTCTAAGGCCTTACCTGGTCTTTGCGGATCGAAGCCAAAGAGAATATCTTTACCTTCAGCCCGCAGAGCGGCTGCCAGCTTCTGACTTTCTGCGAGTAAATCAGCACTTAAAAGCGGGAAATAATAACGCTGATCATTAAGAACGGGTAAAATATTCCAGCTCTCTAAGAATAAGCGGGTGGTTTCATCGCCCGGAGCAACTCCTACTGCTGGGAAACTTTCGCTGCCAAAAATCTCGGCCAGACCATTATAGCGACCGCCGCCAAATAAAGCCCGGCGGTTATCGGGATGATTATCAAAAACTTCAAAAACTAAGCCATCATAATAATCAAAACCGCGAATTAAAGTGGGGTCAAATTTAGCTTGATTATAGCCAAGGGAGGATAATTGCTTCAAAACAAAATCAATCTCTTTTTTAGCGGCGCGTAATTCCTCGTTCTCCTGCAAAGCGGCTGTAAATAAATTTTGTTCGCCTCCCCGCATAAATGATTCTAAGCGCACAGCCGCTGCCTCCTCTGCTCCTGCCGCCACTAAACGGCGCACAAATTCAGCGGCTTCAATCTTGGCGTGCTTATCTAAAACACGGAAAATTGAAGATTTATCCTTTACCTTAATCTGGAAAGCGGGCAACAAATTATCTAAAAGCTTACGACTATTAAGGCGTAAGGTAAAAGAACCAGCAGGGGCGCCAAAAGCTTTCATAATATCTAAAGAAAGTTGAAAAATCTCCAAATCGGCCGCCAAAGAAGCGCTGCCAAAAATATCGCAGTTAAGTTGCCAAAATTCACGGTTACGGCCCCTCTGCGGTTTTTCATTGCGCATAAAGTTGGCAATTGAAAAAAACTTCAGCGGCTTAGGAGAAGAAGCGTAAATTTTAGAAACTAAGCGCGTTACCGAGGGGGTCATTTCCGGACGAATACAAAGCTCGCGGCCACCTAAATCGGTAAAAGTAACTAATTCTTTGCCGCCGACATCTTCTCCAGATTTAGCCCGATAAATATCAGCCGCCTCCACTAAAGGAGTGAGATATTCCTGAAAACCGTAAGTATGGCAAAGACGACGCCAAGTTTCAAAAATGTAATTCCTAATAGCAAATTCGGCGGGCAACCAGTCACTTGTTCCCTTGGGCTCCTGATTACTTAATTTAGCTTTACTCATAAAATTTATACTAATAACTTAAACTCGGAGCTTAAGCTTCTTGATAATAATCTAAAAATTCTTCCAAAAATTTAATTTCAGCGGCCGGCAAATCCAGCCAATCTCTTTTGTCGTAATGAGGATTATAATCATATTTCTGCTGACGTTCGGCTAAGGATCGTTCGCAGGCCAACAAGAGCTTGCTTGCCTCCATCAAAACTAAGGCCGGCTTTTCATCCCGCAAGAGCGAACGCGAAGCTAAACGCTCACTCAAACGCAAGTAGGTGTTGAAGTCAGCAATAATATTGTTAGAAAAAGAAAAAGACAGCAAAGCCTTAATCCGGGAATCCAAAACATCATCAGGACGATTAAGCTTTTTGTCGGTAATAACATTTAAAGATTTTATCATTTC
>CALJZR010000053.1 GCA_937983635.1 uncultured bacterium
TAAAAGATAATTTACAAGGAGAAAAGTTAAAACAAGCAGGGAGTGGCGCCATTGTTGCTTTAGAAAATTTTCTTCGTCGTTTCTTTTCTTTGCTGGGCCGCTTGTTTAATGGTTTAGGGGGAGTGGTCTTTTTTATCTTCGGTCTTTTTCTTAGTTTAATTTCTTTAGCCGCTTTTTGTGCCTTTGCTCTTTTTGGCGCAGTTGCTTCTTTTAGTGGCCCTCAATATTTAGAGCCTGGATTAGTAGCCGCAATTGGTTGGTCTTATCCTTGGCTGGTTATCAGTGTCGTTTTGTCTTTAGCGCTGCCTTGTTTAGCTCTTTTGTCTGGAGCTTTAATGATTTTATTTCGCAAGAAATTTTTACCATCCTTGTTTTGGATTCTATTGCTAATTTTTTGGTTCTTTAGTTTCTTAAGTGCCGGCGCTTTGACTAGCTCTGCTTATGCCCGGGTTCGCCCTTATTTGACTGAACAGAAAACAGAGATCATTCCTTTAAATTCTGAGATAAATTCTTTAAGTATTACTGGCCCTTATTATCTTCGGGTGATCCCAGGGGAAAAATTATCTTTGCAGGCTCAGGGTCGCTCCGCTGATTTAGAAAATATGGTCGTTTCTTTAGAAAATGGAAAATTAGCAATTAAAGCTGAGCCTAGCCATGATTGGATTTGCTTTAATTGTGGTCATAGCGTGGAATTAGTTTTGACGGCGCCGAGTTCTTTGATTGATGTCACTGTGGGTGATCGGGCGGTTTTGAATTTAGAAGACTGGCGGACTGATAAAATTTCTTTGGATTTTCAAGGAGTGAGTGGCGGCAATCTTAAACTTTACGCTGATGCGGTTAATTTAAAGGCTAGTAATAATGCTGATGTCGATTTTCTCGAGGGAGCCATTAAATCTTTGTCTATCGAAGCGGACTTATTTGCTAATGTTGATAGCAGTCCGCTGGTAGCGGAAGAGGCGCGGGTATCTCTAGATGGCGCCGCGCGGGTATCGGTTAGGGCGCAGAAACGCTTGCAAGTAGTTATTAGTCCTGATGCTCCTGACGCCCGCCTATTCTATAATACAGATTTAAAGAAATTAGAAGTTGATCCGGCTCTTTCTTCGCAGCTATTCTTTTTAGGTCAAGAAGATGACAGTTTTCTCTTGGAAACAGAAGAAAATAATTTTGATTCAGAAACAGCTTCTTCCGTTCCCGCTCTCTCTGCTTCCAGTACTTGGGAAGTGCCTAAACAAAAATTACGATAGTGAAATAAAAAAAGACTGGTCAGTGACCAGTCTTTTTTATTATTTAGAAGATGAAAAGTTCTTCAATACTGCTTTTTAAGGCGCTGGCCACCTTATAGGCCAGTTGCAGGGAGGGATTATATTTGCCTGCTTCTAGAAATAGAATAGTTTCCCGGCGTACACCGGCCATTTTTGCCAGCTCTTCTTGAGTTAGATTGGCGCGGAGGCGAAATTCTTTAATGCGATTTTGCATATTATTATTTTAGGCAAGCTGAATTCGGCATCGGCGAGTCGGGTCGGCCGTGCTGCTGCCATTGTCCGTCCCTACAAATCCAATTATCCTCGCCGCTAAATAAACGCAGGCCACCAACAATGATGCTGGCAATAAATAGGGCGATAATAAGATAAAGGGTGATTGCTCGTAATTTCATTTTGCGATCAAGCTTGCTTGATTGCAGCTCTAGTCTCATGTGGAGATATTGGAAAATGCCGGCGTTGATAAGGAGCAGGGCACAGACTAAGTAGCTGAAAACCATGGCTAAGTTGCGGAGTTCTTGATTATCGCCCGCAAACTGCATCAGGATAAAAAAACCGAAGGTCAAAATGAGACTGAAAGCAAACAGAGAGTAGCGAGCCGCTTGGCCAGCTAAGCTGTAGTCGCATTCGTCCGCTATAACTCCTTGCACCTGTTGGCGCAGGCTGTAGAGGATAACCATCGCTAGCACTACCCCAATTAAGGGTAGGAGGTAATTGCCATTACTGACGAGTGAAGAAATTCCCACCGACAGCAAGATAACGATTATTAATCGATACTGGCCATACTTTTTTGTAGTCATAAAATTATGAAGTTAATTATTTCTAACTTAATGTTATATTATTCTAACATTACTGTCAAGCCCTCTAGGCGTTACTTTTTGTTTGTCTGGGCGTTTGTTATAATAGCAATAAGATTATGGCCACAGTCTTAGATACTACAACGGAGGCGGATTTGATTGCCGCCGCCCAAGCCGGTAATGCCGAAGCGTTCGGTGGTCTTTATGATTTTTATATCAAGAAGATTTATGATTTTATTTATTATAAAACCTTAAATCAAGAAGTCGCTGAAGATTTGGCTAGTACTACTTTTGTCAAAGCGTGGCGTAATTTAGCTCAATTTAAATCTGGCCGTTTAGGGGCTTGGCTCTATACTATTGCTCGTAATACTGTTAGTGATTATTATCGTCAACGGCGAGAACATCTGGATATCGATGATTGTTGGGATCTGTCTGATGGCCAGGATTTCCTGAGTAATATTGATAAGGACTTACACTTAGAGCATCTGCGCGAGCATTTTTCTGCTTTGCGCGCTCAGGATCGGGAAATTTTGATAATGCGTTTTTGGCAGGATCTCTCTTTTGCGGAAATCGCGGAGCGTTTGGAAAAGAATGAGGGGGCGGTGAAGATGGCTTGTAGTCGCGCTCTCCAAACTTTAAAAACTAAAATGCCTTTGGCCGTATTTATTTTACTGCCTGAGCTTATAAACATATGCAGGAGGACGAATTAAAAAAAATTTTAGATGAGTTGTATCAGCTGGAGCCTAACTTGCGTGATTTTGAAGCAGAATTAAAAAAAATAATCATGCAGATGTCGGATTTGCGCCCAGACACCCATTTTACTCCGGCTTTAGCCGCTAAGATCAAAGCCGAACTTTTTCAGCGGTTGCAGGCAAATAATCAAGATAATAAAAAAGTTTTTTATTTTAATATTATGAACAAGAAATTAATCTATGCCGCGACCGCGGTAATGGGCTTAGCGATTATCGCTTTCGCTCTCAATTTGGCGATTCCGTTAAATCAGCGGGCGGAGGAGGCTAAGGTTGCTAATAATTTAAGAACCGATGAACGGGCACCGGCGGTTGATGCCGGCAATGAAGAGGGAATAGTTAAATTAGCGGCCAATGCCTTTGGTTCTTTACGCTCTCTAGCTCAAGCAACGCCTTCGCACGGCAAAATGGTAACAGCGAATGGTCAAGAAATTGGGGCTGCTCAAGCAGAGTCTGGAGTAGCGATGGGTATGGGTTCGGCTGCTAGTATTGAGCCGGCCCTGGCACCAGCGCCCACTTTGGCGGTTAATATGGTGGGCGGAGACACGGTCTCTTCTTCCGATGCTGGCGGTTCTAGCGCGACGCGGATGGTTGATCAGAAAATGATCGCCCCTTGGTTCGGTTACACCTATGTCTATAAGGGGGATGAGCTTTCTTTGGAAAAAGAAGACGCCACCGTTTACCGTCGTTTAAAGGGCTCTTCCAATACCGCCTCCCGTTTAGTTTCTTTAATTGGCGATCTTGATTTTAGCGGCTTAACCTTAGCGTCTTTCAATAATCTCAGCGCGACTAACTTGTCGGTACAGGAAAATAAAGATCGCGGCCTCTCTATTAACTTCGATTTTTTAGAGGATACCGTGAATATTTATGAAAATTACCAGCAATGGCGGATCTCAGAAAGAGATAATTGCGGCAGCGATGAGGCCTGTTGGCAGAGATTTAGAATCAAAATTTCTGATTATCCGGCCGACGCTGATTTAATTGCCATGGCGGATAGTTTTTTAGCTGAGCATCAAATCGATACTAAGCATTATGGCGCGGCTCAGGTAGAGAATTATTGGCGCCAAGATTATGAACGTTCGGCTGACAAGGAAAATTATTACATTCCCGAATATGCTAGCGTTGTTTATCCTTTGTTAGTTGATGGCAGCCCGGTGCGCGATCAGAGTGGTAATTATTTCGGTTTGCGGGTTAGTGTTAACCTCTTAAAGAAAGCTGTTTCTGGTTTAAACAACCTCAGCCCCTATCGTTACGAAGCTTCTTCCTATGAACTGGAAACTTCTGTTGAGAGAATTTTAAAGATTGCGGCTTCGGGCGGCTTTAACCGTTCTTTCTATGGTACCGGTGAAGAAATGAAAGAACTGTCATTAGGGACTCCGGAACGATCTTTTGTACAAATTTATCGCTATGTAGATAACCGCAATGACGAACTGATGGTTCCAGCCTTAGTTTTTCCGATCTTAGATAGGCCGACTACTGGTTACTACGGTCAGAATCATGTGGTTGTGCCCTTAGTTAAAGAATTACTGGATGAATTAGAGCAAGGACAGGGCGGTATGGAAATTATGCCGATGGTTAAATCTTCACGATAAGTAGAAAATATTAAAAAACAGCCGTAATTGATACGGCTGTTTTTTGTTAACCTTTTAAGAAAACAATTGTAGGTATTTCCCCATCCGTTTTAAGAATTTATCAGGATTACTTTTTAACTCCTCTGCCAGCTCTTTGGGGCTAAACCATTGTAAAGCCTCAACTTCGTCTTCTTGGATTTTAAAATCTTTTATATCTTTATCTGCCACTAATCGATACCATTGAGTAAAGTAGCGGCGTTCAGCCTCAATCATGATTTTTGGGCCAAGCTCTGGCTTGATATTTATGAGACCAATTTCTTCCTCGGTTTCTTTGATGATATTGCTTTCGTAGGTTTCGCCTTCTTCCACTGTTCCGGCAACCGCTGGACCCCATTTCCCGGGATCATTTTTTTTACTGTGATGGCGCTGGGCAAGGAGAATGTCACCCTGGGAGTTGTTCAGCCAGAGGGCAGAAACGCGGTAGATATCTTGGTCATCAATTAAAGTGCCGCGCAGTTTTGTACCGATGATTTCATCATTGCTATTAACGATGATTATTTTTTCTTTTTTGTCTTTAGCCATATTATTTCCAGTTTACAAGTTTAAAGTTAAAAAATCAATTAAAGCAGATTTTTATTGGTTATTTTGATTTTAATATTGAGCATTTATATTTTAATAAGCGGTTTTATATTATAATATATTTTTTTAAAAAGATGTTTGCGACCGCTTTCGTGCATTATTGATTCCGACTTTGTGATTCTTT
>CALJZR010000054.1 GCA_937983635.1 uncultured bacterium
CGCTGTTGCAAGGGGGTCTCGGCGTAGACCAAAGGCAGCAGAACATTACGCAAAACTGTTGACCGCTTAAGTAAATTAAAAGATTGAAAAACAAAGCCGATTTTATTCTTCCTAATTTCAGCTAACTCATCATCAGAAAGCTGCGAGACATCCTGACCGTCAAGAAAATAAGAACCATCACTCGGAGAATCTAGAGCGCCAATAATATGCATGATGGTCGATTTGCCCGAGCCAGAAGGTCCTGTGATTGCCACAAACTCTCCTCGTTTGATAGAAAAGGAAATATCATACAAAACCTGTGTCCTAACATCACCCGTCTGATAAATTTTATTAAGATGACGACAGCTAATTACTTCATCAACTGTATTTTTTTTATTATCCATAAAATTACATTCCCGGCGGTCCGCCGGCAGGCATAGCCCCTGAACTTCTACCGCCCCCACTCATACTGCCGCCCAAAAGACTAGCAGCACTACTCTTGCTGGTATTAATCTCCGTATTGCCACCAGTGACCGTGCGAGTAATAACAAGATCACCCTCGGCTAACCCGCTCTTAATTTCTGTATTAGTGTCATCAGCCAGACCAATTTCCACATATTGAGCCGTAGGCGGATTAGAAGAGGTAACACCGTCAGCGTCAGGCTCACCTTTAAAATCCAAAACTTCAACGTAAGAGGCACCGCTATCATCTGTCTTAATTGCCGCGTTGGGTACAGTCAGCACATCAACGCTTTGATCAACAATGATATCCGCCGAGACAGTCATCTGCGGCTTAATCCGCTCATCCTGCGCGTCTAAGACAATCTTTACTTCATAACTAACTACGCCCTGACTAACCGTCCCGATACTTTCAATTTCAACAACGGTGCCAGTCATGTCCAAATCCTCTAAGGCACTGAAGGTAAGAATAGCTTTCTGCCCCACCTTTACCTGGGCGACATCGACTTCATTTAAAGAAATAACCGCCAATTTTTCTTCAGTAATAATGGTCGCCAAGGTGTCGCCAGCGTCACTATCGCGCACACTGTCACCCGCTTTCTTATTAACTTGAGCAATCACGCCGTCAATTGGTGCCTTCACTTCTGTTTCCGCTAAATTATCCAGCGCTTCTTGATAATTCACTTCCGCCGTAGAAATTTGCAAATAATAAGAAGTAAGTTCCACCGAGCGTGGCTTCGCCGTTTTCAAATCTAATTGGGCTTGAGCGCTTTCATAGGAATTTTTCTTCGAAGCAATTTCATTATTAGCGGAGTCAAGACTTTTTTGGGCATCACTTTGGGCCTGCTTCAAAGAATTTTGGGCTGAAACTAAACTATTCTGAGTAGATTCTAAAGAAGCCTGAGCATTAGCTACACTGGCATTGGTAGAGATATTGCTGGAAGAAGAATTAAGGTCGGCGCTACTTAAAGCCTGGCGGGATGATTGCAAAGAATTAAGCAAAGAAATCATGGCCGCTTCCTGAGAAGAGGCCGACTGTTTATAGGCATCGAGCGCCGACTGGCTAAAGTCGGCTGAAGTGACAGAGTTAATTAAAAGATTAGAAATTGCATTGCATAGACTCTGCATCAAGCGCGCCGATTCTTGAGTTTGCGCTAACAAAGTCTCTAACTTCTCTTTATTTAAATCGCCAGAAGCGGCCGCATAATTTTCGGTCAAATTAGTAAAGCTAGTCCGGGCAACAGAATAAGCGCTATCAGCTTTCGCGACCGTTTGGGAATCGCGCACCCCCAAGTAATTCTTATAACTATGGCTATAATTATTATAATTATTTTTTTCTAAAATATTATCCGCGCTTACTAAAGCCGAGCGAAGAGAAATCTGAGCGGAAGCTAAGGCATTTTTAGTATCATTGTAAGCCTTATCCAAATTGTTACTATCAGAACTGGAAGAAATTCCCGAAGAAGAAACGGCATTATCATAAGAACGCTGGGCATTAGCCACGCTAAGAGTCGCGTTATTTAACTGCAATTCAGCCTTAGCAATACTATCCGCATTTGCCTGTTTCACATATTCTAAGCTCTTAACCGAGTTATCATAAGACATTTTAGCGGAATCGATAGACTTCTGAGAAACGGCAATTTCTTGGCTACTCGGACCAGCCAACTTAGTCGCTAAACTAGCTTGAGCGGATGACAAAGAATTCTTTGCCTGCCGCAATTGTGATTGAGCTTCGGAATCATCCAAGCGAGCAATAATTTCACCCGCCTTTACTTTTTGACCGGCGCTAATACTGAGCTCTAAAATGTCTCCGGAAACTGCCGGAATAATATCAATCTGATTGGAAGCAGAAACTTGGCCGGTACCGGAAATAGTGTTAACGACAGTCTGCTTCGAAGTGGTGCTAAGAATATAACGGGTTTCTGCGCCGCTACTGCCAGCCTGACGGTAATAATAAAAGGCGCCTAAAACTACTAAAATGCAAGCCAAATAGAACCATTTCGAGCTTAAAAGACGGCGCCAGCGCTTCTTTTTTACAGGAGACCCGTTAAGGGCGGGAACGACATTGTTTTTCATATAAAAATTTAATTAAACGGCTATTAAGTAATACGCCGGAGCTAACTTTTTCTTCCCTATTATAAAAAGACCCGGATTTAAAACCCGGGTCTCTAAAAAGCTAAAAGTTATTCCAAGCAAGCCGAAATTGTTTGGGGGCTAACACCCAAATTAACGAGATTAGGTATAAAACTAGGGTCGCGTTCGCTCAACTCTTTCACCATCTCTTTATTGGCTAATAAATTTTCTTCAAAGTTCTGTCTAAACTCAGAAGATTCCGATAAAAGTAAAGCTAAGGATTCTGATTTTGGTCCATTGCAATTGATTGCTTCTAACCCCTGTCCGGGGCCGCGGCCCGCACCAGGTGGCGGCATTAATCCAGGATTTAAGCGCTTAAAAAATTCCCGGCCTGGCTTCATAGTCATAATCACCTGAGCAATAAACTCTTTTTCGCCGCTCAATTTACCAACCACCCGCACCGGTTGGCCCACTACTACTAAATCGCCATCATCTTCGGTATGGACCACCGTCCATTCACCGTGCTCACGATCAGCTAAAATAAAATGCTGCTCATCCTCCAGAGCGACAACTAGGCCCGCTAAACGCCCCTCTTCGGGCTGAGACCAAAAATCAATATGAGGGTTAAAAAGACGGTCATAAAGAGGGGCGCGGCGACCTAAAACGTCATCAATTTTTGCCCCTAGACCAAGAGCAAAAAAAGCTATTCCCAATAAAATACTGGCCGCAATCGCAATACTGATAATTAAAGAAATTGAATAACGATAACCCTTTTTCGTGTGCTTGAGATTATAAGATAGCAGCCAAAGGAATAAGGCTAAAAATACCAACCAAAAATAAGGGAGAGATAAAAGCAACCAAGCGCCAAAATTACGGCCCGCTTTTTCATAGACCAACCAATCATTATTATTAGCTAGATACAGCATCACGGAAACAGCGGCCGCTCCTATTAATAAAGCAATGGCACCGATAGCCCAGACTAAACGTTCTTTTAATAAAAAATGCCAGCGCGGTTTTGGCGATAAGCTTTCCGTTTTAATTTTATCAATAATTTTCTGTTCTAAATTTTCCGACATATATTTAAAATTGCCCGCCCACAGGCAAAGCAGATTTAAGATCTTTCTTGGCTCGATTTAATAAGGAAGCGACCGTACCAAGAGGCTTTTTTAAAATATCAGAAATTTCCTGATAGCTCTTATCTTCAAAAAATTTTAAAACTAAAATTTCCCGATGCTTAGCATCAACCTTATCTAAGGCCAAGGTTAACATTTCCTGTCTTAATCTTAGATCAGACTGTTGGTCTAAAGCTAAATCATCCGCCAATAACTGCAGACCTTCACCGTCAATTGGTAAAGAGTGCGCTTCTGGCCGCGCCTGGCGCTTTCTAAAATTACTGATTACTTGATTGTGAGCAATTCGATATATCCAGGAAGAAAATTTAAGATCTTGGTTGAAATCATTAAGATTGAGATAAACTTTTAAAAATATGTCTTGTAAAACATCTTCCGCGTCTTCAGAGCTAATGATACCCAAACGGCGGATATAGCGCGCTAATTTATCTTGATAACGGCCGATGATATAAGAAAATTTGTCCGGATCGGCTAAACTAAGCCGCACCAGCTCCGCGTCGTCCGCTTCTAAATTGACGGGCAAATTATCCATGAAATTACTTCTTATTACTAATAATACGCCAGCCCGATATTTTTCTTCTCCTAACTATCTAGGAATCATTAAAAGACAAAAGTGCTTCCATTATTTGGCGATCATTGGCCAAACGGGGAATTTTTGCCTGCCCTCCTAAGCGCCGGCGCTCTTTTAACCAATCGTAAAAAAGGCCGGGTCGCGCTTTAATTAAAACTGGAGCCGATAAATTCAAATCTTTATGCCGCTTAGCCTCGTAATCAGAGTTGCGTCTTTTCAGCTCTTCATCCAAAATCCGACCGAATTCCGACCAATCTTGGGGTTCCTGCTCAAATTCAAAAAGCCACTGATGACAGGCAGCGGCAGCGCCAGAATTATATAAAGGCGCGGCTGAATATTCTTTTACCAGCGCCTGACAACGACGGCAGGTAGCCGCTAGCGCCTGATCGGCATTTTCCACTACCAGTTCTTCCCCGCAAGCATTAATAAAACTTTTTGTCCGGCCGGTAACCACAATTCGGAAAGGAAATAAGGAAGTAAATTTAACAGTATCCCCAATTAAATAACGCCAGAGACCGGCATTAGTAGAAATCACCAAAGCATAGTTCTTACCCAGCTCTACCTGTTCTAAAGTTAGCGCCCGCGGCTTAGGAGAATCTAGCTCTTCCAGGGGTACAAACTCGTAAAAAACTCCGCCATTTAAAAATAAAAGCATGTCCGCACGAGATAAGTCATCTTGAAAAGCAAAAAAACCCTCAGAAGCATTATAGACTTCCAGATAATGCATACCCGGCCCGGGAATTAAGGCTTCAAATTGAGCGCGGTAGGGGCAAAAACTAGTGCCGCCATGAACAAACACTTCCAGATTCGGCCACACTTCCCGCAGATTACTCTTTCCCGTCATTTCTAAAATCTTCTTGGCTAAAATTAAATTCCAAGAAGGCACTCCAGACAAACTGACAATATTTTGATAAGCAATAATCTCGGCAATCCTGGACAATTTCGCTTCCCACTCAGACATTGAAGCTACGCTGAAACGAGGGCTACGGCGTAATTGCGCCCACCAAGGCAGATTCTTCATTAAAATAACGGAAACATCGGCAATATATTTATCCGCCCCAATTTCTGCATCCTGACGGCTTCCGCCTAAGGCAAAATTTTGCCCCAAAAGTAAATTAGAGTTAAGATTTTGAGCGAAATACATCGCAAATAAACTGCGTCCACCCCGGTAATGACAATCTTTTAAAGCACAGCTACTTACCGGGATATATTTGCTCTTACTGCTAGTGGTACCAGATGATTTGGAAAAATATTTGATTTTCCCCGGCCAGAGTAAGTTTTTTTCGCCGCGTAATAATCTTTCAATATAAGGATGAAGGTCTTCATAGCGACTAATCGGCACAGCCTCTTGATACTGAATAATATTCTTAATTTGGTGGTAATTATATTTTTTCCCCCAAGTTGTCTTTCTTCCTTTCCGCAAAAGATAGTGAAAAACTTTGGCCTGCGTCGCCAAAGGTTGCTCCATAAAATCGCGCACCGCATGCCGACGACGAGAGAAAGCTAAATTAGAAAGAGAAAACTTCTTCAACATAAAAAATTATTCACCACCATAATAATCAAGCGGACAAACGACCGCACAGCCGCCGCTGATACATTTAACCGTAAAGGGGCAACGCGATTGGACAGCATACTCCATCGGCAAGACGCAATCAGATTCAAGCTGGCAAGCTGTGCCTAAAGATGCCTCCACCTGATAGTCATCAGATGGCTGACTTCCATCAGCCAAATCCCCCGAGGAAGAGTTGGAAAGCAAAGAAGCGGCCTGGCGGCTTCGTTCTTCAAATTGAGCATTCTCTTGACGCCAGGTTTTTTGCTGGAAATAAAAGTCGAGAGCATTGATTAAAGCAATTAAAATTAAGACAACGGCGATAGTAATCAGACTAATTTTTAAAATTTTTTCTTTATTCATATTTATAAATTAATGATAATTAGCTGCCATCTAAATCCTGAGCCTGCTGGCGGCGATACTTTCCCCAAGCAGAACGTCGGCCTAACTCTCCCTTTTCCACAATATCAGCCGCCCAAGCTCCACCTAATAAATGGGGTAAAATCACGTAATCAGCGCCAGCTCTGTACAGATGAGGCAAATATTTCTTATGATACAAACTAGCAATCATTACCGCTTTCGGATTATATTTGCGGACAAAATTAATTAGAACCAACTGATCTTCTGGCGAAGGAATCGTGGAGACCACAATCTTAGCCTCAGTTAAGGGTAAAGAACGCAAAAACTCAATATCGGAAGCATCGCCAAAAAAAGTCCTAATTCCTTGGTGGCGAAAATGAGAGACGCTTTCAGGATTAAAGTCTACTGCTGCAAATTTTATACCCTTCTTTTTCAAAGCTTCTCCAATTTTCCAGCCAGTCCGGTGGTAACCAAAAATAATTGCTGTAAACTTCTCCTTTTCTACTTCAGGCTGCACAAAAGAATCGCGCCCAAACAGAAGAAAAAAAGGCATTAAAAAATTATACAGCCGATAGCTGTAAGACATCAAATATGAAGAAAAGAAAATTGTAATGATCGCGGCTACGGTAAAGATTGCCAATTCTCTGCCTTCAAGATAGAGAGCGCCGGCGAAGAGAATAATAAAGCCAAACTCGCTCAACTGGCCCGAGGTTAAAGCTGCCAAAAAACTATTACGCCTGGTAAAATGGCGCCAGCGAAAAAGAGAATATAATATCAAAGGCTTAACAATTAAAACCATCCCCGCCAGCATTACTGCCGGAATCAAAACGCCGTCCACTTGCCTAAAGTCAGCCTCGCTGCCTAATAAAATAAAAAATATCACCAAGAAAAAATCCCGTAACGGCTTAACCCGACTAGCAATCTCCGCCTGATAACGGGAGGCGCCTAGACTAAGGCCGGCAATCACTGCGCCCAACTCCAAAGAAAATCCACACCAGAGTAACAGAGAGGCGATGCCAAAACACCAAGCGACCGTAAAGATAAAAAGAAATTCACCTGAAGCGGCAATACGGCGCAGGAAAGGAGGTAAGATAAACTTAGCTATAATTATAATCCCAGCAATCACCGCTAAAGCGCGTATCAACAGCCACCAGGAAAAAGAGGAAAAAGCGCTGTCGGGAGCGGTAAAACTAATAAGCAATAAAATCAAAATAGAAATCAAATCCTGAACCAACATTAAACCAATAGTATAACGGCCATAAACAGATTCTTCATCCTGCTTATCACCAAGTAGCTTCAAAACGACAATTGTGCTGGAAAAACAAGCGGCTACAGCCAAAAAAGAAGCACTTGACCAACTGAAACCAAAAAAGTGCACTAACGGCAGCATAACAGCAAAATTAAGCACAAATTGTAAAAGGCCAATTAAAGCCGCCTCTTTGCCAATTTTTTTCAAATAGGAAAAATTCAAATCCAAACCGATAATAAAAAGGAGCAAGACGACACCAAAGCTAGCAAAAGCATCGTACATATGCTCGTCCGCTCCCAAAAGATTAAGCAAAAGCGGGCCGCCGATAATGCCGGCAATAATATAGGCCACTAGCAAAGGCTGCTTAATTAAACGCACAAAAAAAGCCACACTGACGGTAATGGCTAAAAGAGCGCTAAGCTGGAGAAAAATATTAGAATCCATGATTAAATTATAACATAAAAATAGCTGAAAACAAAAAACAAAAAACCTCCTGCTTAAGGAGGTTTTTGCCTGGGCAGAAGCATTAAGGCCGCCGCCAAGTTTAATATTACCAACAACTATTAATTTATTTAGACTCCGTGGCACTGTTTCCGTGATTGCCGAGCCCAAAACCTCTACCCTGACCATGGCCCATGTTCATCCCCATACCTTCATCTAAGCCGATAGCCTTAAACTTCTCTTGAGCTTGTACCATTAACTTATGAGCTTCAACAAACTGAGAGAAGTTATCAGCGGTCACTTTCTCCAAAATCGGAGCATCTTCGCCCATCTGGGTCTTTACCGCCGATACCCAAGTGTCATAGTTACCGCTATTAATTGCTGTCTGCATCGCTGCTCTTTTTGTCTCCATTTCTTTTTCTCTTTCTACCCGCTTCGCCTCAAAATCAGCCTGTTGCTCGGCGGTCATTTCTGTTTTGATCTGGAAACGTTGACCACGAACGCGATTTTCAGTATTGCTAGTTTCAGCATCTTGAGCATAAGCACTAAAAGCAAAACCAGCGGCCAAGGCAATACTAGCCAGACTTAAGGCGCTGGCCGCCAAGATATTTTTTCTTTTCATATATTTTATTTTCTTCCCCAAATATAGACCAAGCGATAATTAGGGAAAGATTAGTTTAATTTGTAAATTAATGAAATAGTCGCGAGAGGTCCCTCTGCTTAATACTACGCATACCCCCACACTTTCTTCCCAATCTTGATTCAGAAAATAAAAAAAGACCTCAAAGAGATCCTACAAATAGAAAAATAAAATTATTCCACGCGTAAAGCGGCCACTGGATCCAAGCGTGCCGCCTGCTTGGCGGGACGATAGCCAAATAATAACCCACAAAGAAGTGAAAATATCAAAGAGACTGCAATCCCTTGCAAAGGAAAGTGAAAAGACCAGTTGAGACCAAAGGCCTGGGCCAATAAACTTAATAAGAAAGAAGTAAGGATGCCAATTAGGGCGCCTAAAAGCCAACCCCAAAAAGTAATAAGCAAAGATTCAATCAAGAATTGCCAAACAACATCCTGTCGAGTCGCCCCATTGCCTTACGCAAACCAATCTCCGGAGTCCGTTCGGTCACCGTTACATACATGATATTCATAATACCGACGCCACCTACCAGTAAAGAAATTAAAACAATGGCTAAAAGTAAATAAGTAACCGCCCCCGTAACCGTGCTCAAAGTTGCCAGCATCTCCGCCATAGTGGAAACCCGGAAGTCATCTTTTTCCGGATTACTAATTTCATGGCGATCACGTAATAAAACTCGAATTTCTTCCGCCGTTTCTTCTGCCCGATCAACGTCCCGCAACTGATGCATAAAATACATGGCATAATCAATACCTAAAATGCGCTTATGCAGAGTCTCAATAGGAATGTAGACAACATTATCAAAGTCAATAAAACTAGCGCCGCCGCCCTGCTCCTCTAAAACCCCGACCACCTGAAATTTTTTACTGCCAATCTTAATAAATTTATCCAGAGCCTCCTGATCACCAAATAAATATTCCTTTAAACCAGAGCCAAGCACAGCCACGGTTGCTTGTCCGCGATCATCTTCTTTAGTAAAAAAGGAACCGGCCGCCAACTTCGTCTTCGTGTCAATCTGGGCGTAAGGAGCGCTAACGCCAAAGATAAAAACCTTTTTACTCTCGGCGCCATAAGAAACTTTCTGTTGCCCCAAAGAAGCAGCATAGCTCTGGACAACATTGTCTAACTTATCAATCGCTTCCATATCCTCTAATTTCAAGGAGGTCACTTCAGCTGAACTGGCATTATTTTTCCCTGGCGTCTTTACTTCCGTCTGAACGACGTTTGTACCATAAGACTCCACCTCGCCAGAGACTAAGCGGCTGATGCCGTCGCCAGCGGCAAAAACAATAATAATCGCCGCCACGCCGATAACCACGCCTAAAACTGTCAAACTGGTCCGTAGAATGTTGAGGCGCAGAGAACGCAGAGCTAATTGAAAAGCGATTAAAAAACGACCCATAAGTTATTCATAACGCAAAGCGTCAATAGGACTTAAGCGGCTAGCCCGACGAGCCGGGTAATAGCCAAAAATAATACCGATTAAAGCAGAAAGACCGACGGCGATAAAAATAGAAAAAGCGGAAATAATAAAATCCCAACGATAGCCAAGAGAACGGACAATTAGAGCGGTTAGGTAAGAAAACAAACTACCAGCCAAAAGTCCAATTAAACCGCCAATTAACGTTAAGGCAATGGCCTCGAAAAGAAACTGACTCAATACTTGGCGGTTAGTCGCGCCTAAGGCTTTACGCAAACCAATTTCCCGCGTCCGTTCGGTAACACTCACCAACATTATATTCATAATCCCAATACCGCCAACCAGTAAAGACAGGGCCGCCATCGCCGCTAAAAAATAACGAAGGGCATCGGTGATGCTGGTTACTAAATTTAAGGCATCTCGGAAACTACGGACAGAAAAATCATCATCAGCCGGACTGTCTAAGTCATGGCGCTCTCGCAAAGTTTGAGCAATCATCTCCATGCTTTCATCAATATTATCAGCATTATCAACTTTTACCCTAATAGCACTTAAATAGTTGACGCCAGCAATTTCTTTCTGGGCAAATAGCAAAGGCGTTAACACTAAATCGTCGTAATTTTGAAAACCAACCTGACCTCGTTCTTTCATTACCCCGATAACACTAGCGGTTTGATTTTTAACTTTTATCTTCTGGCCAATAGGGTCATTGCCACCAAAAAGCTCAGTGGCAACGGTGCTACCCAAAACTACTAAGCGTAAGTTGGAGTCTAATTCTTCATCGCTAAAAAAACGGCCCGCTTCTACTTCACCGCCATCTACTTGCAAATATTCGCCATTAATTCCATAAAGAGTAGAATCATAAGACTGATCGCGCCAAGACAAAGAAACGCTGGCTTGATAGTAAGCAACTACCGCTGCCGTATGAGAAACATTTTTTTCCTGGCGCAATGCTTCAGCGTCATCTAATTTCAAACTGGTAACCTTAACGCCAAAAACAGAAGCGGGTGGACCCTTTTCATCAGATTGGCCCGGCAAAACTCCGATCAAATCACTACCGAAACCCTCCAATTGACCTAAAATTAAAGACTGAGCGCCCGCTCCTAAAGACATAATTAAAACCACCGCCCCCACGCCGATAATGATGCCGAGCATCGTTAAAAAACTCCGGGTCTTATTGCTCAGCAAGGCCCGGAAAACTAAAGAAATTAACTGTTTAAAATTCTCCCACATAACTATTTGAGAGTTTCGCCGTCAACGGCAAAACGGCGTTTCTTCACCTGGTCATCACCGATAATACGACCGTCATGAACGCGGATAATGCGCTGAGCGTGTTCTGCGGTAAAAGTTTCGTGTGTCACTAAAATAATAGTTTTCCCTTGCGCATTCAAATCTTGTAAAATCTGCATTACTTGAACGCCTGACTTGGAGTCAAGATTACCCGTCGGCTCATCAGCAAAAATAACTGCCGGCTCATTGACTAAAGCCCGCGCAATCGCCACTCTCTGCTTTTCACCGCCAGAAATTTGATTGGTATAGTAATTAAGGCGATGGTCAAGGCCGACGCTTTTCAAAACCTTGCGGGCGCGCTCATCCATTTTTCGCTTATCTTGAGAATATATTAAAGGCAGTTTTACATTATCTAAAACGCTAGTACGGGCTAAAAGGTTAAAAGCCTGAAAAACAAAACCGATTTCTCGATTGCGCAAATGCGCTAAATCTTCATCATCAAGATTATTAATATTTTTTCCAGCAAAATGATAAGAACCACTAGTTGGTCTTTCTAAAAGTCCTAAGATATGCATTAAGGTCGACTTGCCCGAACCAGATGGCCCCATAATAGAGACAAACTCTCCTTTCTCAATACGAAAGTCAATGTCTTTTAAGACCTCTGTTTCCAAATCACCACTCACATAAGTCTTCCCCAGCTGTTTTAATTCAATCAAAGCTTGAGGCATATTTTAATTAGCGGCGGCGCCGTTAGTTTTAGTAAAAGTAATCACGGTGTCACCAGACTTCAGGCCGCTAATAATTTCAATCATCCCTTCATCGCCCCGTAAACCAGTTTCTACCGGCACCTCCTGCACGGCTCCATCAACTAGCAGGCGCACAATCATACCGCCGTCCTTTTCAATCAAGGCCCGAGCCGGCACTTGTAAGGCATTGGCGCGCTGGTCAGTAGTGACAGTTACATTAGCAGTCATTCCGGCCTTTAAAGATAGACCGCGGCTTTCAATCTGCGCCATCGTACTGGCTAAGTCGCGAAAATCTATTTTAACTTTATAATAAACCACGTCTTGAATTAAAGTCTGAGCGGGTTCAATAAAACTAACGACTCCCTCGAGAATAAAATCATCAGGAAAAGCATCAAGCGTAATATCAACCGCATCACCGGCTTTAATCTTACTGATATTAGATTCAGCAATATCAACTTCAACATTAAAACTGTTATTAACCAAAATAGAAATCATCGCCTTGCCGCCCGCTCCGAATTGCTCGCCCACTTCATAATTAACCGCTGTAACTACGCCGTCTAAGGGGGCAGTCAAAATTGCTTCACTTAACTGCTGCTCAATTCCGGCTAAACCGGCTTGCGCCTGACTAACCTGTGCCTGAGCTAAAGCGAGATCTTGAGAACGAGCCGGAGCAACCGTATTATTCATCTGAGCTTGAGCTACGGAAACGGCTTGATTAGCGTTATCTAAACGAGCCTGAGCGGAAGCTAGCTGTTGTTCGCCGCTCAGTTTAGTGCTACTGACCTCATTACGCGCTGCCGTAATCGCGTTCTCCAAATTTACTTGAGCCTGACGAACGCCTTCTTCAGCGCTAGAAAGGCTCGTCTCATTATTCAAAATAGCATTATGGAAAGCTTGCACCGAAGACTCAACCGCATTGCTAGCAGTGTTGATTTGAGCTGACTGGCTGCTCACCAAAGTCTTGTAGGAATCTAAGCGACTTTGCGGAAAGTCAACACTGGTAATTGTGGCTTCCAACATGGCGTAAGCATAATCTAAGGCAGTATCGGTTTGGCTTAATAAATTCTTAACCTTAGCTGCAGCGTTATCAATATTCGCTTCCGTACCACTAACCTTAGCCGTCGCTACCGCTGTGGTCGCCTCTGTTAAATAATTTAAGGCCAATAAACGCGCATTTTTTGTCTTTTCTAAAAGAGCGCTATTCTTAACGCTCAACACGTTTTCGGCATCATCATCCTCTAAAAGCGTATTGATATTATCAAGAGCAATTTGAGCGCTTAGAACCTTATCGCCTAAAGTCAAAAGCACGGAGCTACGGGCATTATCAATGTTTTTCTGACCGGTCTTTTTGGTATTTTCCAGACTATTCAAGGCGGTAGTGACCGCTTGCTCCGCAGCCGTCGGCGTTGAAGCGGAACTCGATTCTAAATCCGCCAAAGCTTTAGCCGCCTGGCGATTATTCTCGACTACTGTTTGTTTAGTCTTTTCTAAATCAATCTTAGCAGAAGCGGCGCTAGCTTGAGCCTGGGTAATACTGGAGCGGACTAAGGCCACCGATTCCGTGCTCGCCCCGGCAATAATCTTAGATAAAGAAGCTTCGGCAATTTTTAGACTAGCTAAGGCTTCCAACTTCCGCGATTGCAAAGAGCTATCATCAAGTGTTGCCAGGACCGTGCCCGCGCTCACTTTATCGCCAACCTTCACATTAACCGTTTTAATCCGTCCAGCGGAAAGAAAATTCAAAGAAACCTCTTTAACCGGCTTAAGAGTGCCGGTTTCACTCACAGTTTGGATTAGCGGCCCGCTTTCTACCACGACGGTAGAATAAGAAGGCGCTTGATTGCGGCTAGAAAGCCACCACCAAACCAGACCGCCAATGATTATAATTACTAAAAAAATCCAAAGCCATTTTTTTGCTTTTTTCATAAAAATATAAAAGTTTAATTTGCTTAAATTATAGCAAGAAAATTACTTAAGGAAAAGCTAAAAATCTAATAACAAACAAGTAAGTAGATAAAAAATTAGTTCTTGACAAAAAAAGCTTAAAATTATAAAGTAAAAAGTCAAATCGACAAATTTTCATTAACAATTTAAACCCTTCAGTCATGAAAAAAAAGCAGTATGCCCGTAAAAACCCGGGCTTCATCAAAAAAAACAACGTCCTCACCTTATGGACAGTGATTAGCTTGCTGATAGTAATTATCAGCACAAGTCTGACCTTAATTAAGGTTTCCCCTAACATTTTTATTGTGAGCGGCTACGTGTCTTGGGTCAGTTCTGCTGCGGTGGTAGTAATAGCTGCCCTCTTTTACTACCATAACCACTCCAATAAAGTGGCGGAAAAAGTAATAAACGCCGAAATCAAAGCTTGTTTCCAGGCCCTCAGAGAACTTCAGCAGATGCCACACCAACATGATGCCATTAGCTCGCGGCTAAGTGATCTTATCCATTACTCTGGCGAAAGCAGTGACGAGATGGAAAAACTAAGACAGTATTTAAAGAAGACTAACTTCGACTACATTCTGCCTATAATTAATGGACAAATTGAACTAACAAGCGACTGCAGTCTCTACCAGACGGTTGGCGCTGATTTCGAAGAGCTTCTTGGGCACTTCAAGAGCGTCGGTTGGGGAGACTATCACCACCGCTTACGCGGAAACATGAAACTAAGCATTCACAAAGAAGAAAGTCGCCAGCTAAAACTGGCAGAAGAAAAAATCAACAAACAACTCGAGTTTATATCGAACTTAGAGAGTTAAACAACTTCCTTTGTAAAAAAGCGGCCGCTACTAGCGACCGTTTTTTCTTATCTAAAGATGACGTAAAACCTGTCGCCTCTGCTGATAGTCAGGAATCATACGGCTGACCAGCAACCAAAAAGCCGGACTATGATTAAGCTCACCGAGATGGCAGAGCTCGTGAACCACAACATAGTCGACTAATTTCTCGTCTAGAAATAAGAGGCGATAATTAAAGTTAAGGCCGCCGCGTTTGGAACAGCTGCCCCAACGACTGCGCTGATCGCGAATGCTAACACGGCTGATTGGGAATTTATAAAAAGAATTAAAGTATTCAATCTTGGCTAAGACTAAAGAGCGCGCCGCCTCCTTGTGCTGTAGATAGTCTTTACGACCGCCCCGCCGCAGCTGGTTATCAGGACGTGCTTGTAGTTCCTGCCATTTTTCTGCCAGCCAGGCCCGCTTGCTTTCTAAAAATTCCCTGGCACTTTTTTCCGAAACCCAAAAAGGGCGCGTAATTAGAACGCGCCCGTCGGCGGATAAACTGAGACGGAGATGGCGCGACCTACGGACGCGCCGATGTTTTATTTCTAATTCAGCCATGATTATTCACTATAAGTGCCAACCACTTTATATTTATTCAAGAAACTATCAGGATGCTCACTATGAAAAGCGGCACTTAAATCTTGGCCCGCACTATGGCCAGCGTGTTTGCCGTTACGAAAAAGACGAGAAAAATCATAGACCACACCGTCAACTGCCGCGTAAGCCGGCTGGCCATTGAGGCCATTATAGGCCGATAGACTAACGGCATCAAAAGCAGTCTGTGTACTTGCAATAGTATTATTAGTTGTTGCCAAACTGCTGCTATTAACTAAATTGGAGCTTTGATATGGTTTCGAGCTCGCCGGGCTATAGAAAAAATGAACAAAAATAAAAAAGCTAAGCAAAAGCAAATAGAATAATAAAAGAGCGGTTTTTCCTGCCCAATTCCAAATACGCCAGCGCTTGAAAGATAAATGAATCGCCCAAGCGGTGTGAATAATAAAAGCCAACAAACCTACTCCCCCCAACCAGCCTAAATGCCAGGAACGCGCCAAATCTTGATCAATTAAACCCTTAGTCATGCCATAGCCGGTAATAGCATAGGCCAACATCACGACTAATAACACCCAAGCCGCCCAACGGTCGAGCTTGCATATAAATAAGTTAAGATTAAAAGGGCGCTCAGACACACTAGTAAGATTTTCCATAAAAAATAATAAATTATTTAAAAGTTATTAAACTCTAAATATAATACGTCTTCAAAAAGAAAAACTTCTTTCACTAAAGCTGAGAAGCTGCCTGTTTAATAATTTCCAAACTGCCGGCACTGCCCAGATGATTATAAAATTTTAATCCTTCTAACTTGTTTAGGTCTAGCCAAGTGGCTAAGCCCAAATAACTTTTTTCCGCTTCATCAAAATTGGCAGTTGATAATTCGCCCCCGGTCTGTGTGACTAAAAAATGCAACAAAACGCAATTCCAATAAACAGATTCCTCGCCTGAACGAGGCCGAGGCGCATAAAAAGAAGTGCTGGCCTTAATAATTTTACCGACATCTACTTTCAAGCCAGTTTCTTCCCAGAATTCCCGGCGCAGAGCCTCTTCTAAGTCCTCTTCAATTTTAAGACCGCCGCCAGGAAAGTCATAGCCGTCCCACTGCGGGGAAAGTAAAATTTTACCATTCTGGATTAAAAGACCGTAAACTGAAGGCCGAAACTGTAATTTAGAGGCGGGTACAAGAAATTCTTCCCCGAGAACATTATGACATAAAACTTCTTTAGCCATAGATATAAAAATAATTTTACCGCTACCTCAAAGTCTTTACCCAAGCACGAATCATTACCGCCAACTTATCTTCATAAGTAGCAAAACTATGAATCGCTCCGGCAATAATTTTAATTTGATTACAGCGAGATTTACCTAAAATTTTCTCAAACCAAGCGGCAATTTCTGAAGCCGGGCGATCGCCGAATTCATCGGCTTCTGCTAAAACGGTAAAAAGTGGTTTTTTGACCGCCTGCAAAGTAAGAGGTTTGCGTCCGGAAGCATAGGTAAAAATTTCTTCCTGGCTTTTAGCGGTATATAAACTTAAAAATCTCTGTGCATCTAAAGGCGTCGGCCAGAGACCAGCGGGCAATAAAGCGTGAGGCTTGCCCATCCGCTTCAACCTCTCCGCCGCCGCTAAAGCCCGGCGATACTCCGGCTGATCAAGTTTAGCGGCTACATCCGAATAATCACTGATTGGAGCCAAAAGAATCGCCCCTTTAACACGGGAGCGGGGGCGCTTAGCTAAATAATAAATACTCTTCTGACAACCGGTAGAATGGCCTAGTAAAAAAATATTTTTCACCCCCCGCTGGCGAGCATAGGCAACCACACCATCTAAGTCGTCTAAGCAATCGGTAAAAACTTCATGAGCAACGCCGCCAAGCAGGCTGCCGGTTTTTCCCTTTTTTCTCGTCCAGAAATAATTAATCGTGCCCGAACCCCGATTGTTGAAAGTAAGAACAGCATCTTTGCTCTTACCCAGAGCCATTGATAAGGCTGCCCGGGAAAAGAGACTACCCCCTAAGCCGTGTATCAAGATATAAAGATTATGGGGCTGAGTTGCTCCCAACCACACCCCTTTAAGTTCTACCTTCTTCGGGGTTAAAAAAGAAACTAACATATTATTCATAAAATTAATAAAAGCTCTAATAATTATAAACTATAAATCGTCTGAAAGCTATAACAAAAACCGCCCCGGTGATCGAGGCGGTTTAACAACTATTTTCGCTTGAAACGAGGCTTAAAGGATTTAGCCCGGAAGGCGGGTCGGGATGAACGGATAGGACGCGGAGTCTCAGTCTCGACAGCACTCACCGCGGCGCGACCGTCACCGCTTTTAAAAACCTTAAAATCGGAGGAGCGAACGCCAACATTGCGCTTATGAAAATTGTCAGCCGAACGCACAGGCCGAGCTTTTGCCTCCGGTCTTTCTGAGTTTCTTGTCGGTGCGGATTTATAGGCCGAACGCGGACCAACAGGACGCCCCTTGGCTTCTTCTTTTAAAAGATACATCGCCCGGCGGAAAGCAAAACGGTTACCCCCGTCAAAACTGGGATTAACAATCGGCGGGACAGTAGCAGGCTCAAAGCGAGCTGGTCGTTTGACCCTTAAAGGGCGCGGCATCTCTACAGAAGCTTGAGAGCGGGCACGCGGAGGACGAGACTGAGCACTAAACCTTTCTGAGCGCGGATAACGCGCTTCCTCCCGACGGGGATTGCGGGGCTGAAGATAATCAGGAGTAGCTAAGGGGTCGGCTACAGTCGGGCGCTTGCGGAAACCAAGACTGCTGTGACGAGTGTCTGTCACCGACTCAGCCCTAACATTGCTCTGAACAAATTTTTTGACCGGCTGAGCAGGACGGGATTTGCCCAAACTGACGGCAGAACGGACAGGGGTCCGACTAGGGGCGGCGGGGCGGGAAAAACTAGGACGGTTAGAGCTGGAAGAACCCATGGCTGTAACCATTAAATTCTGGCGAATTAAGTGTTCAATTTTCTGAATTTCCCGACGCTGATCCGGGGCAACGAAAGAAATCGCCTTTCCCTTCTTGCCCGCTCTGGCAGTGCGGCCAATGCGATGAACATAGTCCTCGGAATTATCAGGCAAATCAAAATTCAAAACTAATTCAATGCCGTTAATATCTAAACCGCGAGCCGCCACATCAGTTGCTACTAAAATACGATGCTGACCGCTACGAAAACCAGCCAAAGCAGCCTGACGCTGAGCAAAGGAAAGATTAGAATGAATCTCTGCTGCTTTAAATTTTTCTAATTGCAGTTTCTTAGCCAGCTTGGAAGCGCCGTGCTTGGTGCGGACGAAAATTAAAACCGATTCTTTATAAATAGATAAAAGCCTTAACAACTGTCCCCAGCGATCATCGCGGGACAAGATATACATTTCCTGCTCAACTAAATCAGCGGTGGTGCCGGCTGGAGCCACCTCTACCCGCACTGGGGTGCGCAAATGCTTTTCGGCCAGCTTCATCACCGCTACCGGCATGGTGGCAGAAAATAATAAAGTCTGTCTGGTTTCAGGAACGCGCTTTAAGACCTCTTCAATCTGCGGAGCGAAACCCATATCAAACATCATATCGGCTTCGTCCAAAACTAAAACCGAAATATCATCTAAATGGACGGAACCGCGCTTAAGGTGATCAATCAATCGCCCTGGGGTAGCTACTAAAATATGAGGACGACGGCGCAGGGCAATTAATTGCCGACTAATGGCTTCCCCGCCGATAAGAGAGACGGTGCGCAAACCTAAAGGTCCGCCTAAAGTCCGTAAGCTGTTTTCAACTTGACCGGCCAATTCTCTGGTCGGCAAAAGGACTAAGCCGCGGCCTTTAAGTAAAGCTAGGCGCTGAAGCATGGGAATACCAAAAGCAAAAGTTTTACCAGTTCCCGTTTGGGCAATACCCACGATGTCTTCGCCGCTTAAAGCGGCCGGAATAGCCTGATGCTGAATGGGGGTAGGAATAGTCAGACCGAGATCGGCGATGACTTGTAAAATAGAGTCCTTGATGCCTAAACCGGAAAAATCGAGAATGGCGCCCGGAGTCTTGAGTTCATTTTTTGACATAAAAATAAGCGGCTGGGGATTATCAGCCACTTCAAACGATTATAAGATAATTAATGGAGAAGCATATTCTGCTTCCAATATAACACAAAAACTCAAAATAAGTCAAATTACTAGTGAGATATTGCCTTAAAGCCGGGCTTAGCTTATGATAAGCGTATATTGATAAACATATGCAAGTACCAATTAGAAAAGGCGATGCCCGCCTCTTCAGCCCTCTCGACTACCATCTCAGCCCAGAAAAATACCGGGAATTAGAGGAGTCTTTAAAAAAACTGCTCAGCCGCCGCCCCAGGGAAGCTGCCGAAGTTAAGCGCCTAGCCGAAATGGGCGACTTTTCTGAAAACGCCGGCTACCAATTGGCCAAGGGTCGGCTCCGGGGCTTGAACCAAAGAATTTTAGATATTGAAAATCTTCTTAAAAAAGCCGAGATTGTAATCGCCGATAACGACACCAGTGTCGTCAAAGTCGGCCATCGCGTCATCTTGTCGGTTAACGGTCAAGAAAAAAGCTATACCATTCTTGGGGCCAGTGAAAGCAATCCTGCCGCCGGTATCATCTCTCACAATTCTCCTCTAGGCGCGGCTCTGCTCGGCCATCGTCCCGGCGAGACAATTACACTGCCGGTCAACGGTCAAGAAAAAATCTACAAACTTATCAAAATTGAAGCCTAGGCAAATATGCCCATCCTCCTCCAGGTCAGCAATCTCAGTAAAGAATATAGCGGCCAGAATATTTTTTCTGGCCTGTCTTTTGCTGTTTCCGAAAAACAGAAAATCGGGGTCATCGGCCGCAACGGGGCGGGCAAATCCACCCTCTTCCGCATCTTGAGCCAGGAAGAAGAAGCAGATAGCGGTGAGATTATCATCCACGAAGAAACAAATATCGGCTATCTCCAGCAGACTGAAGATTGGCGAGCCGGAGAAAGCGCTCTCGCCTATCTGCAAAGACAGAGCGGTCGCCAGGAATGGCGGGCCCGCCAAGTGGCCAGCAAATTTGAACTGAAAAATGAAAGACTAGAACAAGAAGCAAGCAGTCTTTCCGGCGGTTGGCGTATGCGCTTGCGCTTAACAGCCATGCTTTTAAAAGACCCCAATATTTTCCTACTAGACGAACCCAGCAACTATTTAGATCTCAACACCATCTTACTGTTAGAAAATTATCTACGCGCCTATCGCGGCAGCTTTCTCATCATCTCCCATGACCGCGAATTTCTGAAACGTACCTGTAAAGAAACCTTAGAAATTTCTAAAAGCGGTTGCTATCACTACCCCGGCAACATTGAAGCCTATCTCGCCTTTAAAGAACAAAAGCTCAACACTCTCATTAAAGCTAACGAAAGTCTAGAGCGCCAGCAGGAACACTGGCAAGATTTTGTTGACCGCTTCCGTTTTAAAGCCTCCAAGGCCAAACAGGCTCAGGCAATGGTGCGCAAAATTAACAAGCTGGAAGAAAAACGTATCACCATTGAACATCGCGCCGGCATTACTCGCATCAGCATTCCCCCTGTTCCCAAAAAAAGTAATTTTGCTTTAAAGATAAATAATCTCGACATCGGCTACGGCCAACAAATAGTGGTAAAAGATATCGACTTTGATTGCCGGGCTGGAGAAAAGCTGGCCATCTTAGGCCTCAACGGCCAGGGTAAGACTACCCTGATTAAAACCCTCACTGACCGGATACCGGCCATAAAAGGCTCCTTCCGTTTTGCTGCCAACAGCCGCTTTGCCTATCACGGCCAAGAAGAAATGGAAAAGATGGATGGCCAAGAACAGGCCGGCGACCTCTTGCGCCGTTCCGCCGCTGCCGATCTCAAATCCGAAGCCGTTTTGAAAATGGCCGGCGACTTTCTCTTCCGGGATGAAGATTTAAAAAAACCAATCGCTGTGCTCTCCGGGGGCGAACGCTCTCGTCTCCTCCTGGCCGCCCTGCTCCTGTCCAAACCAGACATCCTCATTCTCGACGAACCAACCTGTCATCTTGATTTTGAAACCACCGAAGCCTTAGCTTTTGCTCTCCAAAAATTTGCCGGCACTATTCTCTTCGCCAGCCATGACCGCACCTTCTCTAGCCTGGTGGCCACTGGCGTGGTAGAGATAAAAAACGGACGGGCTCAACGCCGCCACGAAAACTATAGTGATTTTGTCGCTCGCTTGGAAAAAGAATTATGGCGGGAAACCCTCACGGAAACGGCACCAATTACCGATAAAGCGGAGGATCAAAAACGCTACCAAGAAAATAAAGCTCGCCAGAAAAAAATCCAAGCCCTAGAAAGAGACTTGGAAAAATTACAAAAATATAAACAAGAGTTACTCGCCTATTTCCTCGAACACTATCAAGACTACCGCCCAGAAAAAAATCAGGAACTAGAAGATGTGAAAAGGATGATCACCGACAAAGAAGAGCGTTGGTTAGAATTAAATACTGAATTAGAAGCAGAAAAAAATCTAAGCACTAGGAGCTAAAGAAGCAACCGCTCCCTGCAAAGCCCGCAAACCGATTAAAGCACATTTTTGCCGGCGAAAACTAATTTCAATTCCTAGTAAAGACCGTAAAGCTTCTAAATCCATTTTTAAGATTTCGGCCGGGGCCTTGCCCAGAAAAAATTCACTTAAAATAGAAGTAGCAGCGGTAGAGATCGCACAACCTTGACCTTCAAAGGAGATGGCCTCAATCAGGCCATCTTTTAGTTTCAAATAAACCTTAAAATCATCGCCACAACTACGGTTAAGCTCGTGGAAAGAAGCGTCAGCCTCAGCTAAGACCCCGCGATGACGCGGTCGCTGGTAGTGATCTAAAATGTTACGCGCGTAGATATCCATATTAATTCTGAAAAGATTGCCTAAGGGTATTTAGAGAGGCGAAGAAATAATCAATTTCCGCTTCCGTATTATAAAAAGCTAAACTGGCGCGCAGGCTAGCACTGATGCCCAAAGAATCATGCAGAGGTTGGGCACAATGATGACCGGCCCGAGTGACAATTCCCTGCTCGCCGAGCAAGTCAGCGGCATCATGCGGATGCAAACCGGTAATTACTAAAGAAAATAAAGGCAAACGATTTTGTGTCCCGCCCAAGAGCCGGAGCCAAGGATAAGAAGCCAGCTTCTCTAAAAAATATGCACTCAGTTCCTGTTCACGTTTAAAAATTTCTGCCTGACCAATTGTTTGTAGATAACGACAAGCAGCCCCGAGAGCAATCGCGCCTTCAATATTAGGGGTGCCGGCTTCAAATTTAGTCGGACCGGCGGCCACCGAAAAAGAATCAGCTTTAACTTCAGTAATCATGCCGCCGCCGCCCAAAAAAGGCGGCATCGTCGCTAACACTGCTGCCCGGATATACAAAACGCCGCTACCGCTGGGGGCAAATAATTTATGGCCGGAAAAAACTAAAAAATCACAGTCAAGCTGACGAACATTAATCTGATGATGGACAACGCTTTGAGCGGCATCAACTAAAGTTAGAATTCCCCGCGCTTTGGCGGCCGCTAAAATATTTTCAAGTTCATAAAACTGACCCAAGACATTAGAGGCTTGAGTAATTGCCAGTAGCCGCAAACGCGGACAAGTCAAAACGGCCGCTAAGCTCTCCGGCTTAAAAGTACCATCCGCTTTTACTTCAATATACTGCAACTTAATTTGACGACTAGCTTGCAGTTGCAACCAAGGCACAATATTGGCGTGATGTTCCGCCCGGGTTAAGGCAATCACGTCACCGGGCTGTAAATTTTTCTCACCCCAAGAACGTGCCACTAAATTCACGCCGGCGGTTGTGCCGGAAGTAAAAACAATTTCCTCAGTATCGGCGCCAATAAAGTCAGCCACGCGCTGACGCGCTTCTTCGTAGAGTATAGTTGCTTCTTCGGCTAAAAAATTAGGACCGCGGTGAATATTGGCATTATGGTGCAAATAATAATCATTAAGAGCCTCTAAAACGACCTGCGGCTTCAAAGCGGTGGCAGCATTATCAAAATAGACCAAGTCTTTGTCTTGATAACGGCGAGCGAGCATGGGAAAGTCAGCACGATAGTTTTTCATAAACGCGCAGAAATTAAAGATAAGATTTCGGCAGACAGCTCGGCCTCGCCCAAACCTTTAACAAAATTACGGCTAAGCGATAAGGCAAATAATTTTTGGGCCGCTTCCGGGCTCAAACCCCGACTACGCAGATAGAATAAATCCTCTTTCGATAACTGAAAAGTGCTGGCACTATGGCCGGCGCGAACATCATTAGCCGCGATATTTAAACCGGGAATCAATTGACCACGGGCGCTCTTGCTCGCTAAACGCAAGCGCATATCCACCCGCGTATCGCTTTGCTGAGCGGTCGCCAATACATTAAGATCGGCGTCATAGCGCAGACGCGAGTCGCCATCAAGCCAAGCATCGACCTGTACCCGGCCGAAACTGCCCCGCCCGGCAAAATCATAACTTGCTTTTACCTCCAGACTGTCCTGCTCCCGACCTAAGAACAAAGAATGACTCTCAATCTTTGCCCGATCAGCTAAGTGATGCTGAAGCTGCCAAGCACCACTCTTGGCTTCTAAAAATAAATAATAGGTGTGTAGAACAGCTCCCGCCTTTAAGCGCCAAGAACGGCGAATCTTTTCTAAAGACACCCCCGGCTCCACTAAGAGGAGATAGCGGGCGTGAGCATTTTCCGCCAGCGTAAAATCTCGCTCAGGCAGACAGGCGTCTTTACCCAGCCTTTCCAATAAAAAAGTATCATCACCAGCTTCTATTTTAATTGTTTTTTCTGTTTGTAAATTGATTAAGCTTTGCATAAAATTAACCGACACTATTTTCCATTTCTAATTCCACCATCCGGTTCATCTCCACTGAATATTCCAAGGGCAACTCTTTGGTAATCGG
>CALJZR010000055.1 GCA_937983635.1 uncultured bacterium
ACGGCATACGGGCTCGTGATGTGACTGGAGTTCAGACGTGTGCTCTTCCGATCTTACTAATATGGAAAAGGGACAAATTCGCTATAATCCTCTAAATGGCCGCAGTGTCATTTTTGCACCTAAACGCAGCCAACGACCCAACGATATTAAAATAGGAGCCAAAAATACGGCCTGTCCTTTTTGTGAGGAAAGCATTAGCCCTAAACAGATTCTTTCCCAGCTGCCGTCAAAAGGGAAATGGCAGACTGCAGCCATAAAAAATATTTTTCCCGCTTTATCAACCGACAATAAAAATGCCTACGGCTACCAAGAGATTGTAATTGATAGTAATAAACATTACGAAGACTTTGCAGATTTAAGCCTAAAGCAGATTGAAATGATTCTCTCCCTATTTCAACTCCGCAGTCAGAAACTAAAAAAAGATAAAAAAATTAACTACATTCTCTGCTTTAAAAACCAAGGCGGAGCCGCCGGCGCCTCTTTAAAGCATATTCATTCCCAAATCTTCGCCTCCTCCGTTCTCCCTCCCGATATTATAGACGAAAGGAACCGAGCAGCTCTATACCAAGCAGAAAATAAAAATTGCCCCTTTTGCCAACTTAATACCGAAGAAGAGGGCGGCCCTCGTAATATCTATACCGATAAAAATATAATTGCCTTTACGCCTTTTGCGAGCGAATTTCCCTACGAAGCCTGGATAATTAGCCGTCGCCACACCGATAATATCTGTTTATTGCGCCCGGCAGAAATAAAATCTTTAGCTAAAGCCTTAAAATTAGTAGCGAGCGGTCTAAAAAATCTAGACTATGACTTTAATTTTTTTACTCATAACGACTTAAATAATCCCCACCAGCATTTTTACTTAAAAATCCAGCCCCGCCCCAATATCTGGGCGGGAGTAGAATTGGGCTCAGGGTTAATAATCAATCCCATCTTCCCTGAAGAAGCCGCTAAACATTATAAAAAATAATATGCCTATACCTAAACTCCAAACTGTATCCGCCCCTAAAGCCGATTTTTGGCGTAAAGGACAGAAAGATAAAAAAAATAAAAAGAAAACGAAATTAATTCATAAAATTTTAGTGGCCTTAGTAATTCTGGCCGCACTCGGTCTGCTATCCGCTTTTATTATGGTGGCCTGGATTTCTAGAGACTTACCCAACCCCAATCAACTAATTGACCGCCAAGTAGCCCAAAGCACAAAAATCTATGACCGCAGCGGTGAGCATATCTTATATGAAATCCACGGCGAAGAAAAAAGAACTTTAATCAACCTAGATGAAATCCCAGAAAATGTTAAACATGCCACCATTGCAATTGAAGATAAAAATTTCTACAAACATGGCGGCTTCAGTATTTGGGCAATGTTTAGAACCATGATTACTAATATAATATACAACCGCCGAGCCGGGGGATCGACTTTAACACAACAATTTGTAAAAAATGCGATTTTAAGCTCAGAAAAAAGCTATGTCCGTAAAATTAAAGAAATAATTCTTGCCCAAAGAATTGAAAAAAAATTTAGCAAAGACGAGGTCTTGCAGATGTACCTTAATGAAATTCCCTACGGTTCCAACGCTTACGGCGTCGAGGCGGCCAGCCAAAAATTCTTTGGTAAAAGCGTCCGTGAGGTTAATCTGGCTGAAGCGGCCCTTTTAGCCGCTCTCCCGCAATCACCCAGCCGTTACTCACCTTATGGCCCTAATAAAGATTTATTATTGGGAAGAAAAGATTATATTTTAGACGTCATGGCGGAACAAAACTATATTTCGGAAGCGGAAAGAGATGCGGCTAAGAGTTTTGAACTTAAATTCGAACGAGCTGAAACCAATATTACTGCCCCCCATTTTGTCATGATGGTAAAAGATATTTTGGCAGAAAAATACGGTGAAACCGAGGTGGAGCAAGGGGGTTTAAAAATCTACACCACTATCGATTGGGAAAAACAAAAATTTGCCGAAGAAATAATTAAGGAAAAAACGGAAAACTACCAAGAAAAATATAACGCTGATAATGCCGCTTTAGTGGCAGTTGATCCTAAAACTGGACAAATTCTAGTTATGGTTGGCTCACGTGATTATTTTAATGAAGAAATTGATGGCCAAGTTAACGTTGCTAATCGTCCCCGGCAACCCGGTTCTTCCATGAAACCAATTGTTTATGCCGCCTTATTCGAACAGGGCTACACTCCGGACACTAAGCTCTACGACGTCGTCACTAATTTTTCCACCAATAGCGCCGAGCCTTATATTCCCCATAATTATAACGGCAAAGAATATGGTCCAGTTAGTATTCGCCAAGCCTTGGCTGGCTCTTTGAATATCCCTGCCGTTAAAGCTATTTATTTAGCAGGAATTAACCAGGTTTTAAACTTAACTGAAAATTTAGGCTACACCACTCTCAATGATCGGAGCCGCTACGGTCTTGCCCTGGTATTAGGCGGGGGTGAAATTAAAATGATGGAACATGTTAATGCTTATAGCGCTTTTGCGCGCGAAGGTAAGGTTAATAAAATTGCTCTCATCTTAAAAATTGAAGATAAAGATGGAAAAATTCTAGAAGAATACAAGCAAGAAGAAAGCCGCGCCCTCACTACCGAGACTGCCCAAAAAATAAACAGCATTCTCAGCGACAATAATGCCCGTAGCTTCATTTTTGGAGAGAAGAACTGGTTGGTACTCGGAAATCGACCTGTCGCCGCCAAGACGGGCACTACAAACGACTACAAGGACGCTTGGACTATCGGCTACACCCCTTCATTAGTTGCTGGGGTTTGGGTTGGCAATACTGATAATTCAAAAATGGGTACTGGTGCTGACGGCAGCGTTGTCGCTGCCCCCATCTGGAATGAATTTATGAAAAGAGCTTTGGGTGATGGCCCGGTGGAAACTTTTAAGCCTTGGTCTGGGGAAAAAACTGGCAAAGCGGCGATTGATGGTGAGCTAAATTATTCTAAAAAAGTTATTATTGATGTCAGCACCGGCCTTCCCGCGGGAACGGATACACCTGAAGAGCTAAAAAATGAAGTAGAAATCTTCAACCATCACTCCATCCTCTACTATGTCAATCGGGAAGATCCGTTCGGACCAGAACCAGGAGCGGACTCTAATGACCCTCAATTCAATCTTTGGGAAAGCGCTGTCAAAGAATGGGCAAAAAAAAATAATCAACTATCAACCGAAGAATTAATTAATAATGCAGAATTAGTAAAGCCAGAAAATAAACCAACAATAAAAATTGAAAGCCCTGAAGAAGGGTCGGCAATTAACCAAAATATTGTTAAAATTAAAGTAAGCGCTAGCGCTCCCAGAGGAATAAAAACAATAAAATATAAACTTAACGAATCCACTCTCTTCAGCGATGGCTCTGAAACAGAAATTAATGCCGCTTTAGATAATTTGGAAAACGGTTATCAAAAAATTACAGCCACCGCCTGTGATGATGTAGGTAACTGCGAAAGCACAACTGTTAATTTTAACTTAGTCAGGTAAACAATAATAACAAAAAAGAGCCGCAATCACTGCGGCTCTTTTAATACTTTTTTAATTTCTAATCGGCATAACAATATACAAATAGTCAGATTCCTCTGGTGACGAAAGGGCGCAAGGCGTGTTATTATTAATAACTCTTAAATTAATAAATTCACCCTCATTAATATTAAGGCCGTCAAGGAGATAGCGATAATTAACCGTAATATCGTTATCCTCACCAGAAACATCCGCGCTTAAATCAATGGAACTCTCCCCACTTTGACCGGAAGAAGAATAAACATTGATTAAGCCCTTTTTAAAAACTAGGGAAATATCATAGACACCAGTTTTAGAAAAAATAGAAGAAGCTTTAATTGCCCTTAGTAATTCTTGTCTTTTTACATTAGCTTCAGTTTTATACTTATCGGGAATAATTTGTTTATAATCCGGATATTGTCCATTAATTAAACGAGAAATTAACTCCACGGAATCTAAGGCAAAAAGAATTTGATTGTCAGATAAGTAGATTTTTACTAAATCAGACTCAATCGATTGAGCATCAGCACTAAGACCAGAGATAATTCTTAGAATCTCTTGAACGGTGCGCGCCGGCACAATCACTCTGCCGGTATTAATATTGCCACCTTTAAGGGAAATTTTTCTTTCAGCTAAACGATAGCTGTCAGTCGCCACCATTGTTAGATGACTTTCACTAAATTCAAATAGGACTCCGGATAATTCTAAACGGTTGTCATTGTTAGCAACGGCAAAGGCGACGCTATTTAAAGCTTTTCTAAAATCAAAGATATTAAATTCAGAATAATGCTCACGATCAATAACAGGAATTAACGGAAACTCTTTAGTAGACTCGCCCTTAATCTTAGTTTTATAATTTTCACATTTTAAAGAGCTCTCATTATCAAGCTCTTTAAACTCCACTTTTTCTGAAGGAAGAAGATTAACATAGTCGCTAATAATTTTAGCATCAATTGTCGTCTCACCTAATTCTTCAACCTTTCCTCTTAATTGGTGGGTAATGCCGATTTCTAAATTAGTACTAATCAATTCAATCCCGCTGTCATTTGCTCTAATTAGAATATTATTGAGAATTGGTAAATTTATATTCTTATTATTAATGTGACTAACGACGGCGAGTCCCTTTTTTAAATTCTCCTGGAGGCAGATAAATTTCATATTTATTATATTATATAATTTATATATATTTTAATAATAGTAATAATAAGCTTTGTGGACAAAAATATTTTTGTTATTTTTGTTTCTAATTTTAGTAAAAAATACTTGTTAATTCCACTCTTTAAATGAGGGGGATGAAGGTGTACTTACTTGTGTATTTTTTGTTGTGCTGATGGTTAAGTCTCAGTTGAACACTGTTTGTAAACTGCTGGCGAACAAGTTACCCCCGATGATTAGACATTTTATCCCCAACTTTTACCCATTAATATGGGGAGCTGCCAAACAATTGTTTGATTGACTCCATTTCTTGTTTTAACTTTTCGTTTTCATTTTCTCCCACTTCGTTGCGGATTTTATTATAAGCGTGCATAGCGGTGGTGTGATCCCTCCCCCCCATTTCTTGGCCGATGCTGGGATAAGAGGTGTTTAATTCTTCCCGAATCAAATAAATGGCAACTTGTCTTGGTCCGACGAGTTCTTTGCGACGGCTATTGCCCGTAATTTCTTTTACACTAATTTCGTAGAAGCGCGCGACCGCCTCAATAATATCTTTTGGACTCAAAGATTTAGCCTGAAGGCTGGAAACATAATCGCTAAGAGCGTTTTTTACACTTTTTAGAGTAGGAACCGAGTTGTTTAATTGGTGAATTACAATTACTTTATTTAAAGCCCCCTCCAATTCCCGAATATTGTTTTGGACGTTGTTGGCAATGTAAATCAAAACATCCTTATCTAAAGGAAAACTTTTTTCAATAGATTTTTTTTCTAAAATAGCAATTTTCGTCTCAACATCTGGTTTTCCTACATCTGCCACCATGCCTGATTCAAAGCGGGAAATTAACCTTTTTTCAATAGCGGGGATAGATTTTGGTGGACGATCAGAGGTCATAACGATTTGCTTGTCGCCCTGTTGGAGTTCGTTAAAAGTGTGAAAGAATTCTTCCTGAGTACCATCTTTCCCGCCCATAAATTGGACATCATCAACTAAAAGCAAATCAACATTGCGGTACATGTTTTTAAAATCTTTTGCCTTACCGGTTTGGACGGCTTGGATGTAGTTATTGGTAAATTTTTCACTAGTAGTATAAAGAATTTTATCCGTATGTTTAGCCACTTCATTACCAATCGCTTGTAATAAATGAGTTTTACCAAGGCCGACTCCTCCGTAGATGAATAAAGGGTTATACGCTTTGCCTAAATTATTAACAACAGCCCGGCAAGCAGCGTGGGCTAATTCATTTCCTCTTCCGACTACAAAATTTTCAAAAACATATCTAGGATTAAGTCCAAATCGATTGGAGATATTACCGACATTATTTTTGGTTTCAATGTTTACGGGACTAGCTTTAACATTTTCGTTTAACTCAGTTGTAATTTTTGGGGTTATTTCGGCAGGAGCGGCGCGGTGGAGCTCAATTTTGTAAATAATTTCTTGGAGCTTTTGTTTAGTAATATTTTCTAAAGAGTTTACAATATTCTTATGATATTTTTCTTCCAACCATTTTTTTACAAAAGCGTTAGGCACACAGACAATTGCTCGGCCATTTTCAAAAGAGGACAGAAAGGTGTCCTTAAACCAAGTCACAAAATTTACCCGGGAAAGATTTATTTCTAATTCTCCTAGGGTTGCCTGCCAGATTTGTTCATTATTCATAGGGTAATTTTATATATATTTATTATAGTGGATAAACTCTTGCCCCACAAGCTAAGATGATGTTTACAAGGTGTTTATAAGAAGTGTATAAGTTTTTTATTATAAATATTGACCTTTTAAAAAATTAGTGTTATGTTAGTTATAATTGTTTAATAAATACCCAATTTATGCCCAAAAGAACGTATCAGCCTAATAAGAAGCGCGCCCAAAAGAAACATGGTTTTTTGAAACGCATGAGCACTAAGGATGGTCGTGATGTTTTAAAGCGCCGCCGGGATAAGGGCCGCGAGCTTTTGTCGAAATAATTGGCTTTTTCGCCAATGTTGCCCGGATCTAAAAAATTACACCTGAATAAAGATTTTGACCAAGTTTTTAAAACCGGCCGTAGCTTCTACGGGCGGTTTTTAGGCGTAAAAGTCCTTAAGAATCAATTAAAAGATCATCGTTTTGCCATCGTTTTAGGGTTAAAGATTGATAAAAGCGCGGTTAGACGGCATTTTTACAAAAGACGCCTTTTTAATTTAGTCGCCGTGTTTGCTCCCAAATTACCTTTTCCGCTTGATTGTGTTATAATTGCTTTACCCGCTCTTAAAGAAGCTAAGGCTGCGGAGCTAAAACAAGAGATTGATTATATTTTCTCTAAGATTAGAGATGTATTATAGTTATGCTGCAAACTATTTCCCGTTTAATCGGGTTATTGTTAATTAACTTCATTAAACTTTATCAAAAAACTTTTTCTTTTGACCACGGTCCTTTAAAGTTTATGCATCCTCACGGTTTTTGTCGTTTTTCTCCAACTTGTTCGGACTACGGCATCCAAGCAATTGAAAAGTACGGACCAATTAAAGGGGTGCTAAAAGCCTCTTGGCGGATTCTTCGCTGTAATCCTTTTAATAAGGGCGGCTACGACCCTCTAAAATAAAAATATGTATCATTTATTTCAAGTCATTTTTTACCAGCCCATTTTAAATCTTTTAGTATTCCTTTATAACAACGCCTCTTTTCATGATTTAGGGCTAGCTATTATTTTGCTAACTGTAGTGATTAAGTTGATTCTTTGGCCTCTATCTCGGAAATCTATCCAATCCCAGCGGTCTCTACAAGAACTTCAGCCTAAAATTGACGCCCTCAAGGCTCAGTATAAAGATAAACAGGCAGAAATGGGCAAGGCTTTAATGGATTTGTATAAACAGCATAAAGTTAATCCTTTTTCGTCTTGTTTGCCTTTATTATTACAGCTTCCTTTTTTTATTGCCGTTTATCAAGTATTTAAAGACGGCTTAAGTAAGCATCTTGATTTGGTTTATCCTTTTATTGCTCGTCCGGAGGCTATTAACAGTGTTTTTTTAGGCTTTTTAGATTTATCCAAACCTAATATTTATTTAGCAGTTTTGGCGGGCTTAGCTCAGTTCTGGCAAGCGAAAATGATGATGGCAAAACGGAGTAAGGATAAGCCGGTTATTACTGGCGGTAAGGATGAGAGTATGGCGGCAATTATGAATAAACAGATGTTATATTTTATGCCGGCTTTAACTATTTTTATTGGCGTTACTTTGCCGGGCGGTTTAACTTTATATTGGCTAGTATTAACTTTACTTACTGTTTTACAGCAGTTTTTAGTAGCGAAAGCCCAAAAAAATACTGGCAGTCCAGTAATTGAAGGGGAAATTATTAAATAATTTATTTTATTAGAAATATAAAAAACCGGACATCAGCCCGGTTTTTTAATTGAAGCTACGATCTTTACCCACAATAATATTGATTTTTTCTTGGATAATACCAATCTCAGCCGGGAGAGGGATGGCTACCGATTCGTCTAAAATAATTTCGCCGCTGCCGGAAATTTTTATATTATCGCTAGTAATAAAAGTTGCCTCTGGCGTTTTATTGTTGATAATAAGATTTAATTTATTATCATAGGGGTCAACTCTTTCCCCATAAATTACCGAGGGGCTATCATTAAGATTGATAATTTGAACTTTAGTTTTACGGGTTAATTCTAGACTGTATTCATCGTTAATGTTAATGCGCGCATTATCACTCGTTAGCTCGGCCTTGTTTAAAAAAATATTATTACCGGCAATACCAATGTCAATTTGTTTTATTCTTCTGGCTAAAAGGATATTACAAGCCTCTTCTTCTTTATGGATGCCAAAAGAAGCCGCAATTGAATTGTTATTTCCTATAGGAATAATCGAAAAAAGAATATCCTTTTGGAAAAATCCATAGGCTTTATTGCTGATCATGGCGCTAATTACTTTATTGGCAGTCTCATTATTACCAACGGCAATTATATTTTTAATTCCGTTTTTAATTTCTGCCTGGACGGCGTCTTTGACATTTTTAATTGCTCCGAGACGGATAATTTTTCCATTTAAGCCTAAGTCAGTGAGACGTATTTCTACTCGGTTTAAAGCGCGACGATAGCGACTTTTATTTAGAAAATCATCGTAAATATAAGCGTTCATAAATAAAGCCGCTTGTTTTAGGCCTGTTCCTCAGGTCTATTTTTTTTATTTTCTGATAATTTTAGATTTTCAGCGGAAACCAGGATTTGTCCGGTGATGGAAGCGCCTCTTTCAATGGAAATTTCTCCGCATTGAACATCGCCCATGATTTTTGCTGTTTTGCCGATGGCTAGATATTTCTTGATTTTAATATTACCGCTGATTTCTCCGTTAATTAAAGCTTCGCTAGCTTCAACGTTAGCGTTGACTCTGGCTTTTTCGCCAATAAAGACATTTGCTTCTGTCTTTAAAGAACCTTCAAGAAAGCCCTCAATCACAATGTCGCCCTGGCCATTGAAGTTTCCCTTCACTTTAATTGAGGCGCCGATAATAGTTTCAGCCTCTTTAAATTTTTCTAGTTTGTTGTCCTTGCTAAACATAAATTTAAACAATCCGCCCCTCCTACGCAGCGGATTATTAGTTTTAAACACGCGATTAAATGAAATTATTTGAAAATTCTAGTGTTTTTATTGTAGTACATTTTTATTCTCTTGTCAAAAATTTATTTAATGTTATTATAATAAAAAAAGCTTTAATCTAAGGTTGTCAAAATATTTTTTTTCGGCTATTATTATCTTGACCTCGCCCTTGTAGTTTAATGGATAAAACAAGAATCTCCTAAGTTCTAAATCCAGGTTCGATTCCTGGCGAGGGCACTTAGTTATTGACAAATATTTATTTTTGTTGTTATTGACTTTTCTCTAGGATTAGGTATTATATAGAAATAATTTAACGTTAATAAATTGTTCTACGTAGAACAAAACGGGCCATTAGCTCAGTTGGCTAGAGCGCTTCCATGGCATGGAAGAGGTCAAGGGTTCAAGTCCCTTATGGTCCACAATTAAAAAATCGGCTTTTGCCGGTTTTTTTGTAGCCTATTCCCTTATTATCTATTATTGGAAGCTTGGGAATTACGTCTTATATTAATAATTGTTCTACGTAGAACAATTATTAATATTTTGAGATCAGGTTTAAACTTTTCCGACTTATTATGACTTCCTACTAATTTGTTCTGCGTAGAACATTTTAATATTTAAGGACTCAGCGCTGGCTATCTTTATTTATTATTGTTAATCTAATAATTTGTTCTATGCAGAACAATTAAAAATATTTTAGTGGGTTTTTACAATAAATAGCATTAATATTTTTTATTTAGTTTGTTTTAAAATTGTTCTACGTAGAACAATGGTGGTGGCATGATTCTAAACATAATTACTGTTATTTTCTAAATAAACATAAATATTTCTATTATAACTAGGTCATATATATTGTTCTACGTAGAACATTTATTATTTATTTAATGTTAGCTAAATATAGTTAATATTTATAATTTTACTTTAATATTCGTTAAATTAATCTTTTTGCTTTTTAAAAATAGACATAGTATAATTTAAAGAATTACAGAGTTTATTTTAATTTTTAAATACTATTATTTTATGTACGACACAATTATTATTGGCCAAGGACCGGCAGGAATTACCGCCGGTATCTATGCGGCTAGAAGGGAAATGAAGACTTTGATTTTAGGGAAGGAGCCGGGAGGTCAGATTATTTGGGCGGGAGAAATTGAAAATTACCCAGGATTTACTAATATTAGCAATTTTGATTTAATTACTCGTTTTAATGAGCACGCTTTAGCCTCGGGTGCAGAAATTAAGAATTGTGAAGTTAAACGTTTAGAAAAAAAAGCGGACGGTAATTTTATTGTTTTTACCGAGAGAGATCAATATGAAGCTAAGACCGTGATTGTCGCAATGGGACTGGCTCCTCGGCGTCTAGCCGTCCCCGGAGAGATTGAATTAAGCGGCAAAGGCGTTTCTTATTGTGCTAATTGTGACGGCCCGCTTTATAAAGGCAAAACTATCGCTGTGATTGGTAGCGGCAACTCCGCTTTTGATGCGGCCGAAGTGATGTCTAAAATCGCGGCTCAAGTTTATTTAATAATTAGAGGTGATTCTTACAAAGCTTTTGATTCTTTAGTAGAAGAAGTAAAAGCTCGCCCTAACATTAAAATTATTACTAATGCTAAAATGGTCTCGATTAACGGGGAGACCAAAGTTGAAAGCCTGACTTATAATAATATTGACGGGATTGATGTTGTTTTGCCTCTGGATGGAGTTTTTGTAGAAATTGGCCGCATTGCTAGCACTGATTTAGTCGCTGATTTTGCGGATCGAGATGAGCGCTCCCAAATTTTAGTTGACGAAAAATATAGTACTAAGACCCCTGGTTTATTTGCCGCCGGCGATGTTGTTGGCAGTGAATTTAAGCAGATTACTATTGCCATGGGGCAAGCCACGAGTGCGGCCTTATACGCCTATCAATATATTCAAGGAGCGGGTGCGCCCACCATTGTTACCTCTAAATAAAGAAAATCGCCCTTTCAGGGGCGATTTTTTTATAGTATAATATAGGTAATGTTTATAATTTAATTTTTGTATGAGTAATCAGAAAATTCATTTAGTGGCGGCTGACATGGGTTACGGTCACCAGCGGGCTGCTTATCCGCTTTTAAGCTGGAGTCGAGCCGGCTCTTTAAACCTTAATGACTATGAAGGAATTGAAGCCTGGGAAAAAGCTTACTGGCTAAATAGCCAGAAGTCGTATGAAAAAATTTCTTATTTCAAACGCATTCCTTTTTTAGGTGAGCTGGTGTTTAAAGCGATGGATTCTTTTCAAAAAATTGAATCTTTTTATCCGCGTCGGGATTTATCCGCTTTAACTTTACAGCAGAAAATATTTTTTAAGGCTGTAAAAAAAGGAGTTGGTAAAAAAATGATTGAAGCTTTGAATAAAGAGCCATTGCCCTTTGTCACCACTTTTTTTGTGGCTGCTTATTGTGCCGAATATTATGGCTATCAAGGGGATATTTATTGTATTGTTTGCGACACTGACATCTCTCGCGCCTGGGCACCCATTAATCCTCAAGAGAGCAAGATCATTTATTTTGCCCCTAATCAGAGAGTGTGTGAACGTTTACGTATGTACGGCGTGGCCGCGGATCGTATTAGATTAAGCGGCTTTCCTTTACCTTTAGAAAATATTGGTGATGACCAGGAAATATTGAAACAAGATTTAATTAAACGTTTAGTAGTTTTAGATCCACTCAAGTCTTTTCGTAATTCTTATACCCCCCTCCTTACTAATATTTTTTCTCTTCCTGAAACAGTTGAACGTCCATTCACTTTAACTTTTGCTGTCGGTGGGGCGGGGGCACAGAGAGAAATAGGAACTTTAATTTTAGAAAAGTTGAGCCCGATGATTATTGAGAAAAAAATCAAACTTAATTTGATTGCCGGCAGCCGGACAGATGTACGTGATTATTTTATCCAAGCTATTAAACGTCTTAATCTTGGTGATAATGAAAATATTAACATTGTCTTTCATCCGCAGAAGATGGAATATTTCCGTCTTTTTAATCTTTGTCTGCGTGACACCGATATCCTCTGGACTAAGCCCTCAGAATTGAGTTTTTATGCGGGCTTAGGTTTGCCAATTATCATGTCGGAACCGGTTGGCTCTCAAGAAGTCTTTAATCGGGAGTGGTTGCTCTCAATCGGGGCGGGCTTAGATAGTTTAGATCCAAGTTTAGTGCATGAGTGGTTGCCGGATTGGCGTCGGGATGGCCGTTTAGCCCGAGCCGCCCTTAATGCTTATCTTAACGCTCCTCATAATGGGCTCAAAGAGATGTCTAAAGAATTATTTTCTAACAATTAAGCTATGAATTGGTTTGTTGTCGCTTTAGTTGCTTATTTTTTATTAGCCATTGCTAATTTAATTGATAAGTTCTTGGTAGAAAAAGTTTTAGGCAGCGCTCGAGCCTATACTTTTATTGCCTGTATTTTAGGGTCTTCCGTATTTTTACTGGCCCCTTGGTTTCTTTCTTGGCCAGGCTGGAGTGGATTATTTTTGGACTTAGGGCTGGGTATTCTTTTTGCCCTTGCTTTACTTTTACTCTACGCTTCTTTACGTCGCGGCGAAGCTTCCCGTGCTTTAGTAATTATCGGCGGATCTACGCCCATCTTTTCTCTGCCCCTTTCTTTTTTAGTATTAGGTGATAGCCTTTCAAGCAATCAAATCACCGCGATTTTTTTCTTAATTGCCGGTGTGGTTATTGTCGCCTTATTGCCTAGCCGTCGCCGAGATTTTTGGGATAAACTTTTTAGTTCTCTGAATTTAAAGCAAAACTATTCTTTAACCAGCATCTTATTAGCCCTTGGTTCCGGCCTAGCCTATTCTTTATTTTTTGTGGGCAGTAAATTTGTTTATCAATCCCAGCCCTTTTTAAGTACTTTTTTGTGGACACGCTTGGGGGCAGCCTTCGCGGCCATGTTTATTCTTCTCTCTCCGCGGGCGCGTCGAGAAATTAAAGCGCTCTTTACCCGTAGTCCTAAGCGGGGACAGAATCAGGGCTTGGTAGTTGGTAATCAAGTTTTAGGTTCCTTAGGTTTTATCTTGCAAAATTATGCCGTCTATCTCGGGCCGGTGGCGATTGTTAATGCTCTGCAGGGGGTGCAATATGCTTGGATTATTATCTTGGGGGTAATCGTTTCTTTGGCTGCTCCTAAAATTTTAAAAGAAGATATTTCTTGGCCGGCAATTATACAAAAACTTTTTGCTATCGGCGCGATTAGTGTTGGCCTTTATTTTCTGTCTTTATGAAGTTACCTACAAAATTATTTTGGTTAGTTTTAATTGTGGTGTCATTAAGCCTAATTTTATTTATGAAGATTTTTCATAATTCCCAGGATAATATTAACATCGCCAGTAATCCAGATTTTTTTGGTGTAACTTTTTCTAAGAAGTATGCCACGGAAATCGGCTTGAACTGGCGGGAGCTTTATTTTGCAATTTTGGATGATTTAAAAGCTAAGCATGTGCGCTTGCCAATTTATTGGGATGAAATTGAAAAAGAGAAAGGTGTATTTGATTATAGTGATTACGACTTTATGATTTCCGAGGGAGCGAAGAGAAATGTCCATTTTGTGGTTAATATCGGTTGGCGCTTGCCGCGTTGGCCTGAGTGTCATGCCCCGGCTTGGACTAATCAAGAAAACATTACTGAGGTTCAGGCACGAACCTTGGTAATGTTGGAAAAAACGGTTAAGCGCTATCAAGATAACCCAGCCATCTTATATTGGCAGGTAGAGAATGAACCCTTTTTAGACACCTTTGGTATTTGCCCGCCCAGTGATGAAACTTTTTTTGCTAAAGAAGTAGCTTTAGTCAAATCTTTGGATAAACGCCCGGTGATTGTTTCTGGTCCCGGAGAGTTAAATATGTGGCGCCAAGAGGCTAAATACGGTGATATTTTCGGTACTACCATGTATCGGGTTGTTTGGAATAAGGTTATTGGTTACATGCGCTATCCTATCCCCGCTTGGTTTTATCCCCTTAAAGCCTGGTTTGTCGGCATCCCGGCGGATAAAAGAATTATTGCTGAATTACAGGCCGAGCCTTGGGTTCCTCAGGGTAAAATTATTTATTTATCCCCCGGTGAAGCTCAGTATTCCTTTAGTTTGGATCAGTTTAAATCTAATCTCCAATACGCCCTTGATACTAAGTTTAAGAAGGCCTATCTTTGGGGGGTGGAATGGTGGTATTGGCAGTATAAGCACGGCGATAAGAGTTTTTGGGAATTAGCGAAAACTTTATTTTAAACTATGCTTTCTATTATTATACCCACGTTAAATGAAGAGAAATATTTGCCGCGCCTCCTTGATTCTATCCGGCAACAAGATTTTTCTGACTATGAAATTATTATCTCTGATGGTTTTTCCGAAGATAACACTGCCAAGATAGCTGTCGCTGCTGGTGCTCTTCTCGTCCAAGATAAGAAGCGCTCCCCCGCGCGCCAGCGCAATGCCGGGGCCGCTGCTGCCCATGGCGAGACTATCTTATTTTTAGATGCTGACACTGTCTTACCCACTGCTTTTCTTTCTTCATCTTACTCTGAGTTTCGTAATCGTCGTTTAAGTGCGGCTGGTTTTTATTTACACTTTGATTCTAAGCGCAAAATTTATCGTTTGTTTGAATATTTTTACTTTAGTGCTTGTTTTTTAGGTCAATATTTTTTTCCTGCTTCTGTGGGCGTTGGTATTATGGCCGACAAGAAGTCCCACGATCAGCTTGGCGGCTTTGATGAAAGTATTTTTATTGGTGAGGACTACGATTACATCAAAAGGTTATCTAAGCTCGGACGCTATCGGATGCTTACGTCTGTTTATTTAAATTTTTCCGTTAGACGTTTAGAGAAAGAGGGCGTTGCTAAGGTTTTATGGAAGTGGTTCCGCGGCGGTGTCTATTTTTTAGTCAGAGGCCCAATTCGAAAGAAAATTGTTAACTATGAGTTTGGGAAATATTAATCAACATAACTATCAGAAAATCGTTAAATATAATAAAAAAACCGTGTAAATACGGTTTTTTTACTTGGAGCGGGTAAGCGGAATCGAACCGCCATCTTCAGCTTGGAAGGCTGACATAATAACCACTATACGATACCCGCCTTAATCCTGGACTTATAATAAGAGATTTTTCCAGAGACGTCAAACCCCTTAGCGACTGTCTTTAATTGAATAAATAAAGAGAAAACCGGTAGTCATAATGATCGAGATGAATAAAAAGAGATATTCGATGGGGTAAAAAAGGATAATCACTCCGGCCAAGGTTGTGCCTAGTAGGTAGCCCAGTGGGGCGGTGGCGCGGAAGAAGTTAATGTAGTGCACGTCTTTAGCACTAACAATTTTAAAGAAATAGGATTCACGCATAGCTTCTACTAAGGCCGCGCCCACGCGGCTTAAGAATAGGAGCCCGCCCCAGATCCAGGGGTTTGGTGTTTTTATGGCAAAAAACAAGAAGAGGGCAAGGGCGATAATGCCAACACCAACGCTTAAAATCTCTTTTTCACCCCAATATTTATCAGCCAGCCAGCCTGCCGGAATTTCAAAGAGAATAAAGGGGATAAGCATGACGGAAAACATTAAACCTAGGATAGACCAGTCAAAGCCAAGGTATTGGTGAAGGTAAACAGGAATATAAATAACCGCGCTGCTGAAAAATAGGTTTAACAATAAGGCAATCATGAAGATGCCGCGTAAATTAGGGTTTTTCCAGATTTTTTTAGCAGTTTCGGAAATAGCTTTATCAGGATAGCGCTTTTTATTATCTAGCTGACAACGGCTTTTTATTAAAATTACTAAAAATGGCACTAAACAGATAGCGGCGGCAATAAAAACCCAGTAGTAGTCTCCTTTTTGTATTAGGTAGCTCGACATTGTCGGGGCTACAATCCAACCTAGATTAATAGCAGTAAAATAGATGGTTCTGGTTAGTCCTGTGGAGGCATTATCGGAAAAGCTCTCTACCAAAATATCCATGTTAATCCAAATTAGATTACTAGTTACGCTCAGTAGGATAAAAGCCAGAAAAACCGTAGTTGGTTGGTTAGCAATACTCATTCCCAGTAAAGAAAAGATGAAAAGGAAGAGAATAATTTCGGTGGCGGCAATATTACCTATTTTTCTTATTAACTTGGGAAAGAAGATAATGGCAAAAACAGTAATAAAATTGGCTGCCGCGAAAAAGATGCTCACCCAAGATAAGGAAAGAAAATTGCCCAGAAAATTAGATTGGATATAGGTGGGCAGAGCGTTAGCGATGGCTAAGATAGCTCCTAAAAAATAAAGGATGAGCAGATTTTGCTTTTTGTTTACACGTTTGTAGAGGCCGAAAAACATAAATCTTATTTTTTAAAGGTTTTTATTAACCAAGATATACTAACAATAATGATGAGAGCGCTGATAACTTGAGGCCAGCGCCAAATTCCCAACATCGGGGTAGTATCTACTTTAATAAACTCTAAAGCCAGACGCAGACTGCCGTAAGCCAAAAGATAAATATTAATGAGAATGATATTTCGACGTGTGTTGAGATTTGCGCGCCAGCGGTAGCTTAAATAGATGAGAATAATAAAAATTAGGTAACAGCCGAGGCTTTCATAGAGGAAGGTGGGGTGAAAAAAATCATTAAATAAGATCGGAAGAGCACACGTCTGAACTCCAGTCACATCACGATCTCG
>CALJZR010000056.1 GCA_937983635.1 uncultured bacterium
ATTCCAAACTCCGTTTTGGTCAAAACGTACCGGTACCTGGATTGATGATGGCGGCTATTTATCCGATCGGGTAAATTTTAAAGCGGTTAATAAAACCTACTTTAAAACCCAGTTCGAATCAACGGCTAAAAAAATTATCTTCCCTAAGTTGCAGCTGGAGCCAAAGCTGGTGCTTGCTTATCTCTATGATGGCGGCAGCCAAAACAGCATGTATGAAGGTGGCACCGGAATAGCCATTTCCTTTGTTAAAGGTGAACGTTATTTCGAAGTTGGCAGTATTCAGTACCGCGCCCGTTTCGGTGTTGAAATGAAAAACCGTTTGGATTTAGGTGAGCTTAATGTGGATGTTATTAATCTCGGTCGCTTGCTTTTACCCAAGAAAAAAAGCGCAATTAATTAGCGCTAAACACGTTCTTTAAAAAGTCTGCTTTTTTCTAAAAGCAGACTTTTTAATTTGTCAACTATTTTCTAATGCGGGAGAGCTTGTGTTTATTGGCATTGTTTTTATTATATGCTATAATATCCTTATAAACAGGGAACAATAATTTTAGGCTTCAATTTTACCTAGTAAATATAAGCTTGAAATCAATTTATCTTCTTGTTTATAAGTATTTATTTTTTTTAAATATTTTTAATCGGCTCACTTGTTACGCCGACAAGCCTCTGCGCTTGCCGCTTCGTAATAAAGGCCCCATGCAAAGCGTATGTCAAAAATGACTAAGGCGCAGTTTGTCGCCACCATGTCTGAAACGACCGGCTTAAGCAAGAAGGATGTTAACGCTTTCTTCGAAGCTATGACCGCCCTTGTTTACAAGGAAGTTAAGAAAAGCGGTGAATGTTTAGTTCCTGGTTTCGGTAAATTGGTGAAAGCCAAGAGAAAAGCTCGTGAAGGCCGTAATCCTGCGACTGGCGAAACCATCAAGATCCCGGCTAAGACCGTGGTTAAGTTCCGCTTAGCCAAGGCTGTCAAGGACGCCGTGTTATAATCGGTAAATTGTTTCTCTCTCTATAGTGAAAAAGCACCTACGGAATCAGGTGCTTTTTTCTATGTCAGCGATAGGTATAAAATAGGTATAATTTAAGTATAATTATACCTATCTTGACAATATGTATAAAATAGGTATAATTTAAGTATAATTATACCTATTTTATTTATATGTATTATCAATTAAAAAAGCCAGATTTATCTAATATTGAAGAAAAAAATCTTTCAAAAACCATTTTTGACAATGAGTTGAATAAAGAAGAAATATTTAAATTTATCAAAAAAACTTTTGAACCTGAATATCTTTATTGGGATAGCGTTCAATATAAAGAGCCTGTGCCGGAGTGTCTCAGTAGAGTTGAATTATGGAAATTAATTAAAATTATCAGAGAGGCACAAAGTTTAAAGTCAATCATTGTTGATAAGGATGGAAAAAATTTTAGTTGGTTGAAATTACCTTATTTTGAAAAATTTTTTCACGAATTGGATATGAATACTGGCGGCGAGCTTTTTGTACGACGGGTTGATATAGACAAGCAGCATAAGCAAAAAATGATTTCTAGGGGTATAATGGAGGAGGCAATTGCTTCTTCTCAGCTTGAAGGCGCAGCTACTAGCCGGCAGGTAGCCAAGCAGATGCTGCGTGCTGGCCGTAAGCCAAGAAATGTATCAGAGCAAATGATTGTTAATAACTATCGGTCAATGAAAGCGATTGAAGACCAGTATAAAGAACAAGAAATGAGTCTCAGTCTTTTGTTGGAGATGCATCAGCTTATCACTGCCGACACTAAAGATGAAGATGGTAGGATGCCGCATTTACGTGAGTTGAAAGATAATGTCTTTGTGAGTGATAAAGCTAGCGGGGTAATTTACCATCAAGGTCCAGATATGGAATTTGTAGCCAAAGAGCTGGAAAAATTTTTCGCTTTTGCCAATGATGAATTAGAGGATGGCGATTTTGTCCATCCCGTCGTGAAGGCGATTATGTTGCATTTTTGGTTGGGCTACTTACACCCCTTTACTGATGGTAACGGTCGTTTGGCACGTTTGCTTTTCTATTGGTATCTCTTGAAGAAGGGCTATTGGGCTTTTATTTATTTGCCAATTTCTAAAATTATCAAAAAGTCCCCCAATCAGTATAAGATGGCTTACGTTTATAGCGAGCAAGATGATAACGATCTCACTTATTTCCTCGATTATAATCTTAGGAAAATTCGTTTAGCGATGCGCGATTTAGCTGATTATTTGGAAAAAGAAATGAAGGGTAATGTTAATATGAAGAAGGCTGCTGAACTTAAATACGGTCTCAATGATAGGCAAATTTATCTTTTGCAGTATCTTAATGGTGACCCGGAAGAAAAAACTACGCAGAGAATGCACATGAATATCTATCAAGTAACAAAAATGACCGCCGTTAAAGATTTGAAGGCATTGGTGGATAAGGGGTTTTTAAGGCGAGTTAAGCAGGGGCGGTCAATTTTATATTATGGTACCGATAAGATAAAGGAGCTCTTCTAATAATTTTAATTTTTTAATATTCTTTAATAAGCAAATGACCACCGGAGGAGGGTGGTCATTTGTTTGCTTGTCTGTCCTTAGTCGGAGGCTTTAGACCTCTGTCTTGGACCTTATGGTCGTAGGTCGAGGCCAGTATTGGCCCAGGCCGAAATCCATGAGTTTGTTTTTCAGCTTGGTGTTGCGGTGGAGATAGGAGATCAGGGAAGCTAGTTCAATTTGGTAGCGGTTGTTGATTACTTTAAACTTAAGGCCGCTGTCTGCCTTAAGGGCCCGGCGAATGGTCTTATCTTTAACACCCCCAAGCTTAGCCGCTTCGGAAACGGAGAGCCAAATTGGGTTTTTGATATTTAAGGATTTAAGATTGTCGAGCATTTATTTGCTATTTAAGTCTAGAAAAATATAGACTTAAATAATAAATTACTTTAATAAAAGCTTCTTTTATATTTTAAGTCTATCATATAATAGACTTAAAACTAGATTAACAGCTTGATAGTAGCAATAAAAAATATAATTGTCAAGGTCTAGGGCTGGACGAAATTTAGAGGTCATTGTGACGATTTAAGACTTACCTCGTCTTGATATTAGAGTTTAAATGAAGATAAGCGGGTGAGTCGGCGTATTAGAAAAAGAGGGGGAAATTAAGACTTTCTTAACTTGCTTTTTTAAGCCCCTATGCTAGAATAATAAGGTAAAATTTTGCTTTTATCGGAGAGGGCTTGGTCCCTTATTTTTGATTATTATCATGACCGCTAATCTGGTTAAAAAATTTAAAGAGAAGCAATTATTGCAACAGCTCAAGAGCCACGACAAAGAAGCTTTTATCAAGGTCTACGACGAGTATGTCCAAGATATCTATCGCTTCGTGTATTTTAAAGTTGGTAAAGAAGAGGAGTCACAAGACTTAACCTCGATGATTTTTTTAAAGGCTTGGAACTATATCCAGGCCAACTCTTTAAGCGACAGCAAAACCCTGCGGGCTTTAATCTATAAGATTGCTCGAACTTCTATTATTGATCACTACCGGGAAAGCAGTAGCAAGTTGGAGGTTTCTTTGGATGATGAAGATCATCCAATTGAAATAATTGACGACCAGCAAGATTTAGCTCAAGATTTGGATAAGGCGGCTGACCTGGCCTTAATTCGCAAGCAACTACCTTTATTAAAAGAAGAGTATCGTGAAGTTATTGTCTTGCGCTTCGTTAATGATTTAAGCCTGGAAGAAATCGCCGCCGTCACTGGTAAGAGTCGAGGTAATATCCGGGTTATTTTACACCGGGCCTTAGCCGCTTTAAAGGAGATGGTGGAGGAAGAAGCGAAAGGGAAGAAGTAAATATTAAGTATTTTAGATATAAAATAAGCACCCCTAGGGGTGCTTATTTGTTAATAATTATTAGAATTGACCGGAGAAATTGAAGAAAGCAGAAGGCTAGCTTGACTAATGTCTTAATATGGTATATGCTTAATTTATATATAAACCATATTAAGTAATATGAGCTATTTAGACAAGATAATAAAAAATAGAATAGATGAAAAGTTAAAGAGACTAAATAAATTTAGGCCTCTGCCCGTTAGTGTTGTTAAAAAATTAAAAGAACAATTTGAGGTAGAATTAACCTATAATTCTAATGCTATTGAAGGAAACAGTTTAACCCTGAAAGAAACATATCTGGTTATTAATGAAGGAATTACCATCAAAGGAAAACCATTAAAAGATCATCTTGAAGCTAAAAATCATCAAGAAGCTCTAGATTATTTATATGATTTACTAGAAAAAGATAAGCATAATACTTTTTCGGAAAATTTAATAAGATCGCTTAATCAAATAGTGCAGCAAAATATTGATAAAGAATGGGCGGGAAAATATCGTAATAGTGGTGTTATTATTGGTGGGTCTGAGCACAAGCCACCCGAGGCTATAGAGGTCCCTAGTCTGATGAGAAGCTTAGTAAAATGGTATTCAACTAATAAGAGCCAACATCCAGTTGAACTTGCTGGTATTATTCATCATAAGTTAGTAAATATTCATCCGTTTTTTGATGGCAATGGTCGCACCGCCAGGCTGGTAATGAATATTATTCTCATGCAATTTGGCTTTCCTTTGGTAATTATCTTAAAAAGTGATCGTCAGCGTTATTATGCCGCTTTAGCCTCGGCGGATAAAGGAAATTATTCGCTGTTTGTTAATTTTATTGCCAGGGCGGTTGAAAGAACTTTAGATATCTATCTTAAAGTTTTAACGCCTAAAGAAGAATATAAGGAAAAATATATTAGCTTAGCTGAGCTTGCTAAAATTACTAAATTTAGTAGCAAATATTTAAACCTATTAGCCCGTAATGGTAAATTAGAAGCTCATAAAGAAGGGCGAAATTGGTTGACCACTAAAGACGCCTTAAATAATTATTTAGAGGGCAGGGAGAGAAAGCGATAGCTGGGGAAGAGATAAAAGGGATGAGGTGGATATAAAAATAAGCATCCCTAGGGGTGCTTATTTGTTGATAATCATTTCGGGATTAGATAGTCTTGATATTATATTTTAGCATTTATTTTTTAGCTGTTAAACTAAAAAGGGTATAAATTAACCAGTAATTATTAGCCTATAAATAAGTTAAAATTCAACATAAGTCCAGGAAATGTTAGACTTAACTCTAAAAAATCAAATAAAGTGCAGTAAAGACGGGCTCTTTATAGTTTAAGTACTGTAACAATCTTGAGCTTTCTCCGTATATTATGGCGTATGACTGACCATAATTTTATCAAACAATTAAAAGGACTGAAAACAATGAACCCGGAAGCTGCTTGGTTAAAGAGCAACCGGGAGATTTTGTTATCCCAAATCGCCAACTCTGGCGCTAAGGAATTGTCTAACTGGCGACGCTTGCTCATTGACGTGCGTAGCTTCACCCAGACCGTTTCTCAGCCGGCCTTGGCCCTGGGCTCGCTCCTTGTGCTTTTCATCGGCGCCAGCGTCTTCGGACACTTAGCCTTTAATCGGACTAAGCCGAACGAATCCTTATATATCGCTCGCATCATTTCCGAGAAAGCCAAATTGAATACGGTTTTTGATTCTCAAGAAAGAGAAAAGTTAGAAGCGCAGTTTGCCGCTAATCATGCCGAAGCTATCACCGAAATTTTAGCCGAGACTGTTATTGATGAATCCAATCAGGACCAGGTGGCAATGTTAAATGAAAAGTTTAACCAAGAAGTTGATACCATGCGTGCCAAGATTGCGGCCACTAAGCCTGCTCCGTCCGTGGCCGAAGCCGTAGTCGCTCCGACCCCCGAAGCTGAAGAAGATTTGGTGGTTGCCGGTAATGGTAAAAAAGAAGATGGTTTACAGCTAGAAATTAAAAATGATAGTACTGAGACCGCGGTTGCCGCCACCAACACTCCCGAAGCCAAGGTTGAAGCTACTCCTGCGAGTAAAGCTCCGGAAGAAATTTTAGAAGAAGCTAAAACTTTGTTTGATAATAAAGAATACGATAGCGCTTTGGATAAGCTAAAAGAAGTGAAGGAGCTGATTAAATAATCAGCCCTTTAGTCCGGTCGCCCGTATTTATTAGTTTGTCTCTGCAGTCGATGCCTTTTTAGAAGATCAGATTCCTGCATTCTTCCGATCTGGATTGCACTCGGAGATAAATTAATAAATCCTGGCGAACTCCGACGGCCGTGGATTTATCTACTACCGCCGGAATAGCCCGGATAGCGGACCTAGTCAAGGTCGAATCCCGATAAGGGAAGGTTACGCTCATTATAAATTAGAATGTTCTCCGGATAGATTTCCTTTGTTTCTGTGCTGACGGTGCTTCCAAGTTTTTTCTTGGGAGGGGCTAAGCCTGCAGACGGACGAAAGGGAAAATTCCCGTAGATTGATTAAGCTTTTCTCCAGCCTCGGCTAAGACGCTTTGCCGGCTGGCAGTTCTTAATCGTTTTGTCAGTCCCTAAAAAGCTTGCTTCAACCGATGTGTTGGTGGAGCGGGATTCCGATCAATCTATAAAATATTTTCCCCAGAGACTCGAAGCGGCGGCGCTCTCCTCAAATAAAAACGGAGCGGTACTCGCCAGAGCAGGGCAGAAGAATAAGTCTAGAGAATCGAACCTCATCATTTAATCGCTTGTTCTCACTACTATTGTGCGGACAGTGGTAAATGATTTAATTATTACTTATGAAAAAATTACGCAAATTCTTAACCGTCAGCGTAATGGTATTATCTATTATCGCTATGAGCGGCTTGACTGTGAACACAGCCAGCGCTGCTGCTCAGGCCGGTGATTTGATTAAGATGGATGGCTTGTCCTCCGTCTACTACCTTGGCAATGATGGTAAGAGATATGTTTTCCCGAGCGAATCCGTGTACTTCTCTTGGTACCAGGATTTCAGCAGCGTGGTAACCATCCCCGCTTCTGAATTGCAGTCCTATCCTTTGGGCTCCAATGTGACCATGAGACCGGGCACCAAGCTCGTGAAGATTACTACTGATCCTTCCGTTTACGCTGTTACTCCTAATGGCGTTTTACGCAAGATCGCTAGCGAATCCGATGCAATCACCCTCTATGGCACCAATTGGGCCAAGATGGTTGTTGACGTCGCTGACGCTTTCTTCACCAACTACACTGTTGGCACTCCTTTGACCTCCGGTGAATACCCGGCTGGTACTTTATTAAAGAATGCTAACAATGCTAGCGTTTACTACTTTGACGGCACCAACTATCGCATGATTGCGAGCGAAGCTGCTTTCAATGCCAATCGTTTCTCCTTTAACAATGTTATTACCACCGGCACCACTTTAAGTGCTTCTGGCAACAGCATTACTGCTAAGGAAGATTTGTCCAGCCCGACTGGCGGCGTTGGTACTGTAGTAACTGGTTCCGGCTTAACCGTCGCTTTGTCTGCGGCTACCCCGGCTTCCATGAACATCCCGACCGGCTCTCCGGCTAACTTCTTTGCTCTTAATTTAACCGCTGCCAATGATGGCGCTGTTAACGTTTCCAGCTTGAAGTTAACTGCTTATGAATTGGGTACTGCTACTAACATTGATGACGTTACTATTTTTGATAACGGCGTTAAAGTTGGCACCTCTAAGAATATCAATTCTGACAAGGAAGCGGTTTTCGCTTTTGCTAACCCGATTTATGTAGCCGCTGGTACTACCAAGACTTTAACTGTCAAGGCTACCACTGCTGCTGCTGGTGACTATGCTTTAGGTATTGCCAAGGCTGCTGATATTACCGCTACTGCTGCTACCGTTTCCGGTTCTTTCCCGGTTCGCGGTAACAAGATGTCTGCGGTTGTTTCCAGCAATGTCGGTACTTTAGCTATGAGCTCTGTTGATACCACTGATTCCACCGTTGATTTCGGTGAAGATGATGTGTTATTAGCTAGTTTCAATTTAACTGCTAACAACGAAGATGCCTTATTGACTTCCATGAAGTTCAAGAATGGCAGCACCAATGTTGACGGTATCATCTCCAATTTGAAGATGTTAATCGACGGCACTGAGGTTGCTTCCGGCACCTATGCTGATAGCTATGCTACTTTCTCTTTGAACAACTTCAAGGTAGAAAAAGGTGATTCCGTTACCGTGGAAGTCCGCGGCGATATGGGCACCACCAATGTCGGCGACAAGGTGACCCTTTACTTAAAGGATCGCGCTGATATCGCTGCCGTTGGCGCTACTTATGGCTATGATTTACAGTTAGATACCACCAGCTTCCAGAGACTCGACACCGTTACCGAAGGTATGACTTTGACTTTAGCTGCTAGCGACTTCACTCTTGATGCTGATAAGGCTGCTACTCCGGCTAAGGATATCAAGGCTGGCGACAATGACGTTGTCTTAGCTACCATCAAGATGAAATCTAATGGCGAAAACGCCACTTTAGAAGAAATCACTGGTGCTGGCAACTTCACCATCATTGGTACTGCTTTATTAGTTGACGAAGTGAAGAACGTCCGCATGATTGATGTTACTTCTGGCGCTACTTATGATTTAGACGCTACTTTTGATACTGATCATTATGAATTGACTTTGTCTGATGAAATTTCCTTCACCAAGGGTGTAACTAAGACTTTCGTAGTTAAAGCTGACATCGACGATCTCGCCGATGCTAACGATACCTTGAAAGTTCATTTAGAAGCTGACGGCATGAAAGTGACCGGCGATGTTTCTAACGCCTCTATTACTGATATTACCCCGAGCCAAATCGAAGGTTCTATCATGACCGTGAAGGATGCTTCTTTAGCTTGGAATGTCACCAACTTAACCGCTAAGACTGTGGTTACCGGTGCTTCTAACGTTGAAGTTTATCAGGCTAAGTTGAAGGCGGGTGCGGCTGACGGCGTGAAACTTAACTCTTTGAAGTTAAGCACCACTGCTAACAACGCCACCAATTTCAGCGACAACAACATCACCAAGCTTGACCTTTATATCAATGGTCAGTTAGTGAAGTCTGTTTCCAACAACATTGTTGAGGCTACTGCCGGAACCAAGGGTACTATTACCTTTAATTCCTTATCCAGCAACACCATCAATGCTAACCAGGAAGTTGACTTAGTTGTGAAGGCTACCTTCTCTTCCAGCTTCTCCGGTTCCAATACCTTCGCTTTGGAGGTTGCGGCTGAAGCTGATATCAATGCTAAGTCTGTGACTGGCAATAAGGTTGTTGACATCACTGGTGGTATCACCGGCGGTGCTCGCACCATCACCTTGGCTACTATGGGTACTTTGAAGGTTGAATTATTGACCTCCGATACCAATGCTAGCCAGGATCAGTACGTTTTGGCCGGTGCTACTTCTGCTTCCAAGTATTTGGGCGAATTGAAGTTCACCACCGCCAATGAGCCGGTTAAGGTCAAGACTTTGACTTTAACTTCTCTTGGCACTGACACCAGCTCTGACATCAAAGAAGTTAGATTGGTGAAGGCTGACGGCACTGTTGTTGCTTCTAAGACCGTTGAATCTAACGGCAGCGTAGTGTTTGATCCGTTAGATTTAACCTTCGATGCGGATAAATCCACCTCTCTCTTCGTTTCTACCTTAGCTAGAGGTATTAATGTGGACGGCGATGCTACTGCTACTGCTACCCAGGGTCATACTATCCAGTATAACCTCGGTGCCGGCGCAGCCATCACTGCTGAAGGTGTCAATTCCGGTGAAGCTATCACTATGATTGCCAACAACGATGGCACTTTAAGTGCTGGTGAATGGGATGATGACAGTTCTACTAAGACTCATACCATCACTGCCGTTAAGTTGAACTCTGTAGTTAATGCGATGAGCAACACTACTTTGTCTTCTGGCCGTCAGGATATCGCCAAGTACACCTTGACCTTCGAACATGGTAACAACCGCGATGCTAACAACGATGCTTACAAAGCTCAGTTAGATCACTTCGCTTTAACCATCAATCAGAGCGGTGCTACTACCACCAATTTGACCATGAAGGTTGAAGGTACTACTCGCGATGTTGCGGATTCCGCTACTGCTGGCACCTGGACTTCTACCGAATTACAGAATGCCACCACTGGCCTCTTGAATCTTGCCAAGGTTGACGATGTTGTAACCTTAGTTATTTCTGCCGATATCGCTATCGACACCAATGCTAACAACTACAGCGTCCAGACCGTTATCAGCGACTTAAATGGCGCTGGTGGTAACGATTCTATCCGCCACAACAGCTTGACGAACATGTACTTACCGTACACTTCCGTCACTGGTGCGAACTTGACCAACTAAGTTTACTTAGTAATTCAAGCGGTTCCTCAGTTTTCCTTAAAAGCTGAGTAGCAATAAGAGCCCGCGCAAGCGGGCTCTTTTGTTGTATCCGATAGAACCTAGTTAATGTCTTTACCTTTAAATGGTAAAGTTTTTTATTTATTTTTTAAAACTTCTTCATAGATTTTTTGCTAGAATATAGAAACTATTAGCCAGCCTCTATTTATGTTACAATTTTATTGAAATAATATGTCAAAAGAATTAAAAAACGAAGCGATTGCTATTTTTGCGGGCAAACAAATCCGTCGTCATTGGGATGAAGAAGAAAAATTGTGGTATTTTGCGGTGGTTGATATTGTAAAAGCTATTATCTATAGCCCTATTCCACGTAGATATTGGTCTGGTTTAAAGAATAAGGGCAGTGAAGTGTACGAAAAAATCGTACAAATGAAACCGTTACAAAATGCAACGCTTTACAATAACGAATCCAATTTTTTATCTATTGGTATATTATTGACAATTTATAAATAGTATTTTATAATTATATTAGCTTATATTAAATAAATAATAATTATTTAATGTTAGCTAATTTAATTATATATGTTTAAATATATTTGCATATTTTAAACATATATATTTATAAATATGATTAAAGAAAGTTTGGCTATTAAACAATTAGATCAAAAAATAAAGGCTTTTAAAAAAACCGAGTTTTTTGTTTTTCCTGGTGGCTGGATTAACACCGTTAGGGTTTCCCTGGGTATGTCTTTGGCGCAGATGGGCAAGAAAATGAAAATGACAGCTCAGGGGGTGCGGGAATTAGAAAATAGAGAGGTAAATGGTTCTATTAGTTTAAAAAATTTAGACAAAGCTGCCCAGGCTTTAGGCTTAAAGTTAAATTACGGATTCTATAACCCAGGTAAAAATTTGGAGGAGATGATTAATTGTAGCGCTCGAGGAGCGGCGGAAAAAATCGTCATGAGAACCCATCGAACAATGGACTTGGAAGATCAGGCTAATTCCAAATCACGCCTGAAAAGAGCGATTAAGGAAAAGACGATTGAATTAGTCGACAAAAAGGCGAAATCAATATGGGATTAAAGCTTGATTTCAGGCCAGGTCAGACTCCTTTGAGTGAGGAGGAGAGAGGGGGCTTAAAAATAAAAAGTATTACTACGCGCCAAGAGCTGGATGAGTTTGAGCAAAAAAATATTGAAATTGCCGTTGAGTGGTCGGATCGCCAACCCTGTAGTCTTAACAATTTTTTAACTGAGAAATTTGTTAAGAAGCTTCATCAAAAAATGCTAGGTCAAGTTTGGCAATGGGCGGGTCAATTTCGATTAAGCGATAAGAGCATCGGTATTGATGCACGCTTAATTCCAGTGGCCCTTAGGCAGCTTTTAGATGATTGTCGCTATTGGTTAGATAATAAAGTTTTTTCGGAAGAAGAAATTGCTATCCGCTTAAGCCATGGCTTGGTAAAAATCCATCCTTTTGTGAATGGTAATGGTCGTCATTCCCGCCTAATGGCAGATATTATGATGGTCCATATTTTTAAAAGGCCTTTATTTTCTTGGGGCGGATTGAATCTAGAAGAAATTAATAGCGAGCGCTCTTTTTATATTAAAGCCTTAAAAAAAGCCGATGAGGGCGATTTTTCTGCTTTATTATTTTTTGCAAAGACTGGGAGCTAAATAGTTTTTAAAAACACTTTTTTCTTTTGATTAAGGTGTTTTTTGTTAGCCTAATAGTCTCTTTTACTTATCCACAGGCCCTACTCTTGCCTTTCGGTTTAGTTTCGGGTATAATATTATTATTAATAAATAAGCCTGAAAATATGAGTATTTTAACTAAGAAACAGAAGGAAGTATTTGACTTCATTTCCGCCTACGAGGGTGAAAATGGCTACGCCCCCTCACTCTCGGAGATTGGGGAGGCAATTGGCGCCTCGGCTGTTTCTACCGTCCATGAACACGTCGCTCATCTTATCCGTAAAGGCTTGCTGAAAAGAGTGAAGGGAACAGCCCGGAGTCTGGAACTGGCTCGTCTCAAGATGGGGGCGGTGATGCCCATTCCTCTAGTCGGCTCTATCGCTTGTGGTGAGCCCCTAGAAGCCATCGAGGAGAGCGGGGAAATGATTGCGGTAGCGGAAGATAGCCGCTATCAATCCGGTGAACTTTATGCCCTAAAAGCGAAGGGTGATTCCATGATTGAAGAGGGAATTTTTAGCGGCGACTTCCTGATCATTAAAAAGCAGTCTTGGGCTGCTGACGGTGATACGGTGGTGGCCATCATTGATGACAACGAAGCGACTTTGAAGAAGTTTTATAAAGAAAAGGGCCGAATTAGACTCCAGCCGGCCAACTCTGCCTATGAGCCTATTTTCCGTCAAGAAGTGGAAGTCAGGGGTATCGTTGTCAAAGTCATCCGCGACCTAGTTCATGCTTAATTTATTAATTTTTAAAATAACAAATATATGATGAGCTCAATCTTCTCCGCTAAAAAAAAGTTAGTCTACCGCCTCAGTCGCGATACCTCTCGGGATCGCAAAATCTGGCGCAATAAGTATGACAAACTGATGCGTTCTCGCCCTGTCCTTATCTGGGCGAGATAGGAAAAACCCGCCGTTAATGGCGGGTTTTTTTGTTGGTATCACTATCCGTTATTTTTTTCTTTTTTAAAGCATAAAAAAGCTTTCCCCCTTTATCATTTTATGCTAAAATGTTACTAGTTTGTAACTGACTATAAAAGTACATTTTTTTATTTATTAACCAATTTATTTACATTTCAAATCAGTTTCAGCCATTGACTTTTCAATTGCTAAACTGTCTATTATTATGAGCAAAATCTACCATCACTTACTGAGTAAAACCCAATTAAGCCGCTTGGCTTTATTCTTATTAATTTTAGTAAGTGTTTTAAGCACTGGCTTCTATGCTTTAGCTGCCAGTACCAGTGAGTTTACCCAGGCAATTAACCCTGGCACCTTGAGCACCGATATTGTTGATGGCTCTTATGCCTCGGTCAGCTCTCCTAGTTTTACTATGAGTGCCGCTCCTTTCAGTTTTGCCTGCCAGGCTTCGACCGGTACTTTCGGTTCAGCTACTCAGCAAATTTATGTCAAAAATCCCGATGCGGCTGACAGTGGCTGGTCTCTGTCTTTAGCGGCTTCCGCTCCGACTGCTTTCTGGGACAGCACTACTAGTGCGGTTGACTTTGACTTTAACGATCCCACTACCGGCGGTTGTGGCGATGGGGCAGATGCTGATTCTTTAAAAGGACAGATGACGGTTGATGCTTCGGGTGCGACTTTAGCCAAGGGCGCTTGCGCTACCTGTAATGTTACCAATATTGCCAAAGGTGCCTCGACTGCTTTTAATCAAGCCACAACTGATAGCATTACTCTTTTAAACGCTGCTGCTGGTTCTGATGACATCGGTGATTGGACTTTACAGGGGGTAGCGGTGAGTCAGCAGATTCCGGGCGAACAACCGGCCGCCAGCGACTACAAACTTAATTTATCTTTAAGTATCGTTGCTAACTAATAATTAATTAGGGAGGCCTTAGAACCTTATGTCTCATTATTTTTCGGCTCGCTTCGGCCGACGTTTCTCTTGGCTAGCAGTTTTTGCTTTGCTAATTTTTAGCACTATCTTCGTCTTATCTGAAGCTAAGGCTTTGGAATATGGTGGCATTGGCGGTCGTCCGGCCTATCCGCGCGCCGATAATCCCCGCACTGAATCTATTTTTATTCACACTCTCACCCCCGGCACCAGCCAGGAAGAAGGGGTTTTGTTGGTTAATAATTCGGCAGACAAGAAAACGCTATTAGTCTATGGGGTTGATTCGCTTGTTTCTTCTGGCGGAGCTTTTGCCTGCCGGCAATTTTCTGAAGCTAAGGAAGGCGTGGGTGCTTGGTTAGACTTAGAGAAAGCCGAAGTGGAGTTGAATCCAGGGGCGAGCGAATTAATTCCTTTTAATATAAAGGTCCCAGCTGATGCCAGCGTCGGTGAGCATAATGGCTGTATTGTTATTCAAGAAAAAAAGGAAGAAGGCGGCGAACAAGCGGGGGTTAATCTTAGTTTCCGCACCGGTTTACGGGTGGCCGTTTCCATCCCTGGTGATATTGTCCGGGAATTAGCGATTGTTTCTTTTAGCCTGGAGCGGGGAAAACAGGGAAGCATTATTTTGACGCCGGAGTTAGAGAATCGTGGTAATGTTTCCATTGATGCGGATGTTAAGATTGTCACTAAGAATATTTTTGGTTTGGAAAAAGTGGAACAGGGTGGAGAATTCCCGATTCTGCGCGATCAAAATTCAACTTGGAATTTTGAAGTGAAGAAGCCTTTCTGGGGCGGTTTCTATCGTTCTCAGTTACGTGTTTCCTATCAACAGGCCCCTGACACAGAAATTGGCAAGGATAGCAGCGCTCCGCTAACGGTGTTAGAAGGCGAAACTTTAACTTTTTTTAGCGCTCCCCAAGCTTGGGCTTTAGTAATTGAAATTTTGGTTCTATTGGCAATTATCGCCCTTATTTTTCTGTTTTTAATTTCTCGCAAGCGCCGTAATTGGGTGCGCCGTTCCTGGCGCGAGGAAGAAATTGAAGTGAGTGATATTAAATCTTTAGCGGATGCGCGCCGGGTATCTTGGAAATTGTTAGCGAAAGTAAACGGCTTGAAGGCTCCTTACGTCTTGGAGAAGGGTAGGAAGCTAAAACTACCTCCGCGCTCTTAATTATTTTTAGTCTTGTTAATCTTTGTTTGCAGCCGGCCAAATTAACGTTTGGCTTGCTGTTTTCTAAGGAGAAAATGATTCGTTTTCTATTTTTACCGACCATGTGGAGAAAAAAATTTAAAATTAATGCGCTTTTACCAGTCAGGCTGATTTTTATCAGCCTTTTGTTGTTTTCTTTGTTGTTTTCTGGCTTTCCAGGACAGAGCATAATCAACAGCCTGGAGTTTTTTGAATCTCAAGATAAAGCTTCCTTTGATCCAGACATTGCTAAGCTTTTTGGAGTGAATGTTTCGGAAGCGGGGAATTTTAGTGTTCGCACCGGTTATTATGTTGGCGACGGCGGTACAAAGGCGATTACGGGTTTAGGTTTTAATCCGCAGTTAGTTATTGTGAAGGCGGATGATAATGCTGGTACGGGTGCAATTATGAAAACTAATGTTATGCCCGCTCTGAATACTGCTTATTTAGGTGTAGCGACCGCTGACTACACGTCCGGGGCTATTGCTTTAGTCGAAGATGGTTTTGAGGTGGCCACGTCGCTTTCTAATACAAGTAATTCACGCTATACCTGGATTGCTTTTGCTGGTTCTGATTGTAGTGCTAGCGGCAACTTTTGTATTGGCTCCTATACCGGTAACGCTACTTCGCCTCGGGCAATTAATACCGGTTTTCAACCAGATATGGTTTTGCTAAAGGCAGCCACGGCCGTGGCCTCTAATTGGCGTTCTTCGGTGATGGCTGATAATTATGGTCAGTATTTAATGGCCACCAACCAAGACACAACCGGAGCTTTGTTTACTACGCTTGATAGTGCTGGTTTTACGGTGGGGGCGAGTAATAATACTAATGCGGTTGTTTATTATTATGTTGCCTTTAAAAATACCGCGGGGGCACTAACTGTTGGCTCTTATAGTGGTACCGGGGTGGCACAAGATATAAGTGGACTTGGTTTTCAGCCCGACTTTGTTTTTACAAAAAATGCCAATGCTGCCACGGCGGTAGGGGCAGTTTATAATACTTATAGCTCCTACGGTAATTCTTCCAGTTATTTTACGGACACTGCTAATGTGGTGGGGGCAATTACGGGTTTAATTAACGATGGTTTTAGTGTTGGTACGAACGGCACTGCTAATGGGAGTGGTAATACTATTTATTATGCCGCTTTCAATGGTAATTATGAGAATAATATTAATGCCAGCGGCACCTTCCAGTCTATCAGTGGTTCTTACGTCGGCACCGGCGTTTTAACCGCTATTAATAATCTTGGTTTTGAACCAGATTTAGTGATTATAAAAGGTGACACCAATCAACCCGGTATTTTCCGTACGCGCATGATGGGTGGTGACATCACCGCCTTTTTAGATTCAGCCTCAACCCATATAACCGGGGCAATTACTTCACTTAATGCCTCTGGCTTTACTGTGGCGACACACCCAGCCGCTAATTCGCTCGGTGTTACTTACTATTGGACTGCTTATGGCAATGCTTGGCGGCCAGAGAAAAATAGCGGAGCGGCTGATTTCTATATTGGCGCCTATTACGGCAATGGCACTGATAATCGCAATATTACCGGTCTCCCTTTTGCGGCTGATATGGTGATGA
>CALJZR010000057.1 GCA_937983635.1 uncultured bacterium
AGCCGCTATTGCCGCCGAATATGCAGGAGCGCCGGTAGATGGTGTCGTCTTTGATCTCGGTTTATCTTCCGCTCAGTTAGCTGATGAGAGTAGGGGCTTTTCTTTCCAAGGTTCACGCCCCCTTGATATGGCTTTCGGCGCAGGGACCGCTATCAGGACGAGTGATTTATTAAGAACTGCTTCTTTATCAGAATTAAGTCGAATTTTCAGAGAATTGGGAGAAGAGCCTCAAGCCTATCGTTTAGCCAAAGAAATAGTGGCCGCTCGGAAGCTTAAAGTTTTAAGCAATACCAAAGAATTAGTAGATATAATTTTAAAAATAACGCCCGCTCGTTTCCGAACGGGCAAAATTCATCCTGCTACTCGCGCTTTTCAGGCTTTACGTCTAGCCACTAATGATGAATTTGGTAGTCTCCGAAGTGCTTTGGCCGCTGTCGCCAATCTTTTAAAGGTTGGGGGCAGAGTAGTAATTGTCTCCTTCCATAGTGGAGAAGATCGGATTGTAAAAAATTGGCTCAAAGAAGAGAGTAGCTCCTGTCTTTGTCCGCCCCGAGCCCCTGTTTGTGTCTGTGGCCATCAAGCCCGACTCAAATCATTACTTAAAAAACCGCTTGTTCCTGGAGCTGATGAAATTCAGAATAATCCTCGTGCCCGTAGCGCTAAACTCCGAGCGGCAGAAAAAATAAGATAATTTTCAATTCTATATAATTTTACGGCCCCAGTGCCATCACCCTTTTATGAATATTCGCCCAACTAATATCAAATCTCGACATAAGCAGACGCAGCGTTCGCTGTCATGGTACTCTGTAAATATTTTTTTAGTTGTCACTTGTCTCATTTTTGGGGTTACTTATCTGGTAGGCATGAATGACCTAACCGTCAAAGGCTTTGTCCTTAAAGATTTGAAGAGTCGCGCCAATTTATTAGAGGCTGAGAATCAGGATCTTCAGGCCCGAGCCTTAACTTTACAGTCATATACTGCCCTTTCACCGCGTTTGCAGGGTTTAGATATGGTGGCGGTTGAAGATGTTGCTTATTTCTCACCACAAGCGCCAGTGGTGGCAAAAAAATAATTTTTTCTTCCTGAATTTATGTGGCGAGAGTATCGGCAAAAAAATCCGGTTACGGCTAGTGTCAATCCGCGTTTGCGCCTCTTTGCGGCGCTTATTTTTTTATTGTTAGGGGGGATTGTTTACCGCTTATATTTTTTACAGATTGCACAAGGAGATTGGTACAGCGTTCTCGCCTCTAATCAGCATCAGATTTCTAGTCTCCTTCAACCGGAGCGTGGAAAAATCATGCTTCATGAAAAATTAAAAGGGCAAGATCAGCTTTATCCCTTGGCAACGAATAAGGACTTTTCTTTTTTATATGCTGTGCCGAAAGATATTAATAATCCCAGGGAGTTAGCAGAAAAATTATTTACCTTTTTTGATAAACCTCAGCTTGAAGCTCAAGTTAAAGCAGAAATGGAAAAAGACGGCCAGTTGGCCTTGCAGGCAGAAATTGAGGCGATTAATGCTTCAGATTATAGCCCCGAGGATAAAGAGGCGCGGATTAAGGCGGCACAAGAATTGGCGGCGAGCAAGCTAAATCATCCCCAGTGGCAAGAATTACAAGAGATTTCTCTTGATCATTTGATTAAAGACCGTCAAGAAGGCATTATCCAGACTTATTTGAAAAAGTTAGATAAGCCCGGCGATCCTTATGAGCCCTTGAAAGATAAGATGAGTGATGAAGAACTTGTTAGTTTTTATGCTTCTTTGGCGAGTTCGGCCGATAAGATAATTACTGCTTCAGATTTAGAAAGACGATTGGATAAAGTAGTTTTTAAACAGAGCGGGGAGGAGTTGATTGTTCCTGGTATTGGTTTTAATTTGAAAAGTTACCGTTTTTATCCAGAGAATAATATGGCCGCCAATATCGTCGGCTTTGTCAGTTATGTTGATGAAGAGGCGCTTGGCCGCTATGGCTTAGAAGAATTTTTTAATGAAGAGTTGGCGGGCAAATCTGGTTATTTGAAAGGGGAGCGCGGTGTTAGTAATACAATTATTGTTAATGATCGTGAATACGTTAAGCCCGAGGCGGGTAGCGATTTAGTTTTAACGATGGACCGAGGTGCCCAATTTCAGGCCTGTGAGGCGCTAGAAGCAGCGGTGGCTAAGCATCATGCGGAGGGCGGGAGCGTAATTGCAGTTAACGCTAAGACCGGCGCAATTTTAGCAATGTGTTCGGTCCCTAATTTTAATCCTAATAATTATAAGGACGAAACAGATTTAAAGGTCTATAATAATCCAGCGATTTTATATCAATACGAACCCGGTTCAGTTTTTAAGGTGATTACGATGGCGGCGGCAATTGATCAGGGTAAAGTCAGTCCCAGCACAACTTACAAAGATGAAGGACAGATTATGATTGCTGGCTGGCCTAAGCCTTTGAGTAATTCCGATTTTAGCACTAAGGGGGCACATGGTATTGTCGACATGAATTCGGTTCTGGAGAACTCCCTTAACACTGGCGCTATCTTTGCTATGCGCCAAATTGGTCCGAAGAATTTTGCTACTTATGTTCAAAATTTTGGTTTTGGGGAAAAGACTGGCGTTGAGCTTGGCTCTGAAAGTACCGGCAATATTGATAATTTATTAAAAAATAAGGTAAAAGAGATTGATGCCGCGACAGCTTCTTTTGGCCAGGGTTTAGCGGTTACTCCTTTACAGATGGTGATGTCTTATCAGGCCTTAGCTAACCAAGGAGTTTTAATGAAGCCCTATATTGTCCAAGAAATTCATCATGCTGATGGCCGGGTAGAGGAGTTTAAACCTCATCAAGTTCGCCAGGTAGTCTCTGGGCAAACAGCTAATACGATACTGGCAATGATGGTCAATGTTGTCGAAAGCGGCCACGCTAAGGGGGCTCAGATTCCAGGCTATTATATCGGCGGTAAGACCGGAACGGCTCAAGTAGCTACCGCTGGTGGTTATAGTGAAGATAAATACATCCATACTTTTATCGGTGTGGTGCCGATTGACAATCCGCAAATAGTGATGTTGACTAAGATTGACGCTCCCTATGGCGCTCGCTTTGCGGAAAGTACGGCCGTGCCCCTTTGGCACGATATCGCTGATTTTTTGCTTAAGTATTATCAGATTCCTAAGAGCAGACAATAATATGAAAAAGATTTTACAGCTCAAATTAAAATTTTTTGCTCGGATGATTTTAAAAAAATATCGCCCGGAAATTGTGGCAATCAGCGGCTCTATTGGTAAAACCAGCGCTAAAGAAGCAATTTACCAAGTTTTATCAACAAAATTATCTGTCCGTACCAGTATCAAGAATTATAATAATGAAATCGGCCTACCTTTAAGCGTTATTGGTGTTGAATCTCCTGGCTCTTCGCTTGGCGGCTGGTTTTTAGTTTTTTGGCAGGCAATAAAGCTATGTTTATTTACCGATAAGGATTATCCTAAATTCTTAATTTTAGAAATGGGGATTGATCGTCCCGGCGATATGGATTACCTGACGCGTCTCGCTCCGCCCACTATCGGCGTGATGACGGCTGTTAGTTATTCGCATTTAGAGTATTTTGGCAGTTTACAAAATATTAAAAAAGAAAAACAAGTATTAATTGAAAGGGTTAACCGTAAAGGCTTAAGTGTTCTTAATTATGACAACGAGGCCGCTCGTTCAATGGCGGAGGTCAGTCCAGCCCGAGTTCTGACTTATGGCTTTCAGCCGGGAGCTGATTTGCTTGCTCAAGATCTTAATTATCACTTCCAGCGCGGTGATTACGACTTTGCCGGTGTTAATTTTAAACTTAGTTATGAAGGCAGTATTGTCCCAGTTAGCCTGCCTCATATTCTAGGTGAGGCTGGGGTTTACGCCGCTTTAGCGGCAGCCGCTGTTGCCTTGCATTGTGGCCTTAATTTAATGGAAATTGCGGAGTCTTTGCGTTTTTTACACCTACCGGCAGGAAGGATGCAGCTTTTGCCGGGAATAAAACATTCTTTCTTGATTGATGATAGTTATAATTCTTCACCCGAGGCCTGTCTCTCGGCTTTAAAAGTTTTAGGAGCGATTAAGGCTGATGAAGGTGCTAGTAAGTACGCGGCCTTAGGGGAGATGTTGGAAATTGGTAGTTATAGTGAAGAAGGACACCGTCTGGTGGGTGAGAGTGTTTTTGCTCAGGGCGTTGATTATTTAATTAGTGTGGGTGAACGGGCTCGCGATATTGATAGGGGCGCGCAAGCGGCGGGTATGAGCCCTGATTTTATTTTTCATTTTGACCATTCTGAGGAGGCGGGACGTTTTATTCAAGAACGTTTGCGGGCGGGTGACATCCTTCTAGTTAAAGGTTCTCAGGGCGCCCGTATGGAGCGAGTAGTTAAAGAATTAATGGCTGAGCCTGACCGGGCGGCCGAATTACTGGTTCGGCAAGGTTCGGCTTGGATAAAAGATTAATTTGTGTTTTAGAGAAGGCGCCTCTTGGGCGCTTTTTGCTTGATTTTTAAGTTAATTGGGCTATACTCAAGTTATGTCTATAATTATCTTAGGAGCCGCCGGTAATCTCGGCGGACAGTTAAAAATTGTTTTAAAGGAGCAAGCAGTCCTATCTTGGGATCGTGGTGATTTTGATTTTCTTGATTTTGAAGAATTGAAAAAGCGTTTACAGACTGAAGATCCAGAATTAATTATTAATGCTGCCGCCTATAATGCTGTTGACAAATGTGAAACTGATGAGGCGGAAGCAGCCTTAGCCCGGCGTCTCAATCAAGATTTACCGGGAGTGTTGGCTGATTTTTGTTTAGCTAGTGGTGCTACTTTAATGCATTATTCGACTGATTATGTTTTTGGCGGTGATCAGCGTTCGGCTGGCGCCTATAGCGAAACCGACCGCCCTGCTCCTTTGAATGTTTATGGGCGGACAAAATTTGGGGGAGAACAAGAAATTGCGCGAAGAGCTCTGTCCGGTTTGAAATATTATCTTATCCGCACTTCTAAGCTTTTCGGACCGCGTGGTGAAAATCCTCAGGCGAAGCCTAGTTTTTTTGAAATTATGTTAGAGTTAGCTGTTAAGGGCGGAGAAATTAAGGCAGTTGATGGCGAAAAAAGCTGTTTTACCTATACTCCCGATTTAGCGCAGGCTAGTAAGGCAATTTTTTACGACAAAGCACCTAGGGGTATTTATCATTTAGTCAATTCTGGCATCGCTACTTGGTATCAAGGAGCGGAGTACTTGTTTCAAAAGACTGGACTCAAAGTTGATTTAAAAGCGATTAACGCCAACGATTGGCCAAGGCCGGCGCAACGTCCAGATTTTTCGGCTTTAGCGAACAATCGTCGCCCCGCGCTTCGTTCTTGGCAATCTGCTCTAGACGAGTATTTACAATCTTTAAATAATAAATAATTTATGCGTGGTATTATTCTTTCCGGCGGCAGCGGCACCCGTTTGCGGCCTTTGACAAAAATTACCAGTAAGCAACTCTTGCCGATTTATAACCGGCCGATGATTTACTATCCTTTAAATACTTTAATCCAAGCGGGTATTAAGGAAATTTTGATTATTGTTTCTCCGGAAAGAGCGGGGGATTATTTAAATCTGCTTGGCAGCGGTCGAGAATTTGGGGTTAAGTTTACTTATGAAATTCAAGATAAGCCAGAGGGCCTGGCTCAAGCCTTTATTATCGGGGAAAAGTTTATCCAGGGAGAATCGGTAGCGATGATTTTAGGTGATAATATTTTTGAAGATGATTTTGCCGCAGACATCTCCGGATTTAAACAGGGGGCTAAAGTTTTTGCCAAACATGTGCCCGATCCTGAACGTTTTGGCGTAGTGAAATTTAATTCCGAAATGAAAGCCGAGACAATTATTGAAAAACCTCAGGAATATTTGAGTAATTACGCTGTCACTGGTCTTTATGTCTATGATCATCGAGTGGTTGAGGTGGCTAAAAATTTAAAGCCTAGCCCCCGCGGAGAATTAGAAATTACCGATGTTAATAATTGGTATTTAGAAAAAGGAGAGTTGGAGGTAGCAATGGTTAATGGCGAATGGTTGGACGCCGGTACTTTTGACAGTTTATTGCGTGCTCAGATTTTTGCCAAAGAGAAGCTTGATCAAAAGATGATTATATAAAAAAAGAGGTCGCCACGCGTCAGCGACCCCCTTACCTATTTTAGGCGAAAGACATATTCCGCGGGAATATGTTTTAAATGAACAAAAAATTTCTTGCTTTTTCCGTCTCCCCTTGATTTAAGGGTAAACTCGGCTTTACCGTTTTTGCTGGGTGCTCCAGTGAGAAGGCGATGCTCTGTAAGTAATTGGTTGAAAGTTTCGTCGGTATTGATTTTCCTTCTAACTTCATCAATATCGAACGAGTTTTTACAGACATCGCGGATTCGCTCTATCGCCCAGTCAATTTCTTCGTTTTCCATTTCTCTTTTATTTTTTTAATAAACTTAATATAGTTTTTTATCTTTCCTTTGTCAATAATTTTTATTTTCCATGAAAATTGCTGTTGCTTTCCTTTGTTATAATCAATCGTCCGCGCCTTATTTGCCGGATTTTTTAAAGAGCTTAAATCAAGCTTTGCGTTTGGCGGAGGCGGAAATTTTATTATTAGCCGGTGATAATAGCGACCAAGAACCCAACCCTAATCAAACAGAGCTGCGATATTATAATGAAACCGCGCTTTTCCCGGCAAAAATAATTGTTTTCGGAGCTAATCTTGGTTTTGCTGCCGCCTATAATCGTTTATTAGATGAAGCTACTGCCGCCCAGGCTGATTATTTTTTAATGTTAAACCCCGACATGTTGCTCGACGAGCAAATGATCAGGGAGTTGTTAGCCGCTTTTCAAGCGGATAATAATTTAGCAGCTGCTTGTCCTAAAATTTACCGTTGGGATTTTTCTAACCGGAAACTTACTAGTTTAATTGATTCTTGTGGTATTGCTCTTCGCCCCGGCCTGCGTTTTTATGACCTTGGTCAAGGCAGGGAAGATAAGGAGTTAAAAACTTTTCCACCTATTATTGGTCCTTCTGGAGCGGCAGCTTTTTTCCGCCTAGAGTCTTTGGTTAAAATAAGAGAGGGGAGGCAATATTTTGATGAAAGGTTTTTTATGTATAAAGAAGATTGTGACCTGGCCTATCGCCTGCAGGCGGCGGGCTTGAAGTCTATCTTAGTGCCTAGTGCCATAGCTTATCATGACCGGAGCGCGGCCGTTCAGGCAGGAATTTTGCATACTTGGCGTCATTGGCGCGGACGTAGCCGCCAGACTCGTTCTTGGTCTTTTGTTAATCAGCACCTCTTATTTATAAAGCATTGGCACCAAGAGGGCTTGTTTTCCCGTATTTTTATTATTGCCGAAGTCTTATTTTTAGGGTTATTTTCTTTAATTTTAGCCCCTTTTCTTCTAAAGGGCTATCTTCGTCTCTTTCGTTATTTGCGCGGTCTTGACTAATATAAATTATTATGATAGATTGACAGTATACTAAAAATCTTAAAATATAGCCTGGCTATATTTATTGTTTATATGGATAATTTGCTCGAAAATATCGTCAATGAAAAACGTGGCGAAGAATTAGCCAAATTGAACGCTATTCACATCGTTAATGGTTTATTTTCCGATTTAATGGAAAGGGAAAGAGATATTCTGACCCGTCGTTTTGGTTTAAACGGAGATAAAAATGAGACTTTGGAGAAGATTGGTCAATTGCATAAACTGACCCGCGAAAGAGTGCGGCAGATTGAAAATGCCAGTATCAAAAAGATTAAACGCCTAGACAATCTCGGTGAATATTTATTGACTCTAAAAAGCGTCGTTAGCGATTTACTAAAAGAGCACGGCGGTTTGTTGCGCCGGGAATTTTTACTTGATATTTTAACGGTCATGAGCTTGGAAATGAATAATGCTGTTGACGTCTCTGCTCCGGACTATCAAAAGAATCGCCAGATTTACAAGAATCGCTTTGATTTTCTTTTATCAAAGTTATTAGCTGATGATTTTGAATTAATCCCAGAATCCGTGAAATTTAATGCGGCCGTTAAGGCTAAAGATGAAGGAATTGATCATTTTGAGGCTTTATCTAGCGATATCCTAAAGACTCTGGAAGCGATGAATAAGACCTTAGATACCGATGAATTACTGAATTTGCTAAAGGAATCTGATAGTTATAAGAAATATCAAGATAAACTTGAGCGTAGCGGTTTAGATATTAGTTCTATCTTTAAGAGTCAGGTTTTTCCTGATAAAGCCGCACTTATTAACAGTAATAAGGCTCTCTATTCCTTACTGCAGGCGGTTAAGGAGTTAGAACAGAATAAATTTGGCCACTGGGGTAAAGCGGATTGGCAAGAAATTAAGCCTAAGACTATTAATGATAAGATTTATTTAGTCTTAAAAAATGCTGGTCAGGCGCTTCATTTTACCGATATTGCGGCTAAGATTAATGATATTAAATTTGACCATAAAAAAGCTAATCCAGCTACAGTTCACAATGAATTAATCTTGGATGACCGCTATATTTTAACCGGTCGGGGTATGTATGGTCTGCGGGAATGGCAGAATGCCTAAGTTGACTTTTTAAGCTTAAATATTGATACCGCCGCGATTTCCGCGGCGGTTTTTGTTTTCCTAAATTTATGCTAAAATATTAGAATAACGGCTGTTGCCATCTAGGCTGTCAGCACTTAGCATTTTACTATGGAAATAACCATAAATACCGATCGGCTCGACTATTTTTTTAATCTGCCTGCCGAGCAAATGTTGTGGGTATTCTTTATTAATATTGGCTGGATGATTATTGCGGCTGTTTTTTTGTACGGAGTTTCTTTGATTTATCTCCAAAAAATCCGTTCTGATTGGGCGTCTAAAAATTTGAAGTTCGTTATTCTCGCGATTGATGTGCCTAAGGGTAATGAACAGTCGCCGAAGGCGGTGGAGAATATGTTTACTTATTTGGCCGGCGCTCATGGTTCTATTAACTTTTTTGAAAAATGGTTTGAAGGTAAATTTCAGGTCTCTTTTAGCTATGAGATTGTCAGCTTAGAGGGTTATACTCAGTTTTTGATTAGGATGCCGATTGAATTCCGTAATTTGATTGAGACTTCTGTCTATTCTCAATACCCTGATGCCGAAATTTCCGAAGTTGACGATTATGTTGATACGGTACCCCATCGTTTCCCAGATGAGGAATTTGACGTTTGGGGCTCAGAATTTGTGCAAGCGAAAGAATGGGCCTTCCCGATTAAATTGTATCAAGAGTTTGAACATAAATTTGGTGAATCTGAAACTCAGTTTAAAGATCCGATGGCCGCTTTAATGGATCTTTGCAGTTCTTTGCGTGAGGGTGAACAATTGTGGTTCCAAATCATCATCACCCCTATCGGTTTTGATTGGGTGGGCGATACTGACAAGGCGGTAGATAAGATTTTGGGCAAGAAAAAAAAGTCTTCTGGCGGCGTTTCTAAATTCGTGGAATGGATGGGGGAGGCGAGCGAGATGGTGTATAGTATTTGGGGCGACATTGAGGCAAAGAAGGACGATAATAAAGGTTTGTCCATGATGGAATTGACGCCTAAGCAAAAGAAGCAAATTGAGGCTATCCATTTGAAATCTTCAAAGTTAGCTTTTGAGGCAAAAATCAGAACCGTCTATGTAGCGCGTAAAGATTTGATGAATAAAGGCAAGGTGGTTAACGGTTTAGTTGGCTATATGAAACAATTTGCGGCGCTGGATTTAAATAATTTAAAGCCAGATGTGAGCGCTACTATGACGAAGACCGCTTATTTTAATAAGGACGCGCGCTTAATTAGGAAGAAAAATGCCATCATGTCCAATTATGTTAATCGGGATGACACTGGCGGTCGTAGCGGCGGCATTTATAACATTGAAGAGTTGGCTACGCTTTGGCATTTCCCAATTGAAGCTAATGTGAAGGCGCCGATGATTCAGAAAGCCCCTGGACGTAAAGCAGATGCACCTTCTGCCTTGCCAATTGTTAGTGATTTTTCCGGACCGGTGCCAGAACTTTTTAGCGCTGAAGTGTTAAATCCGGCACCGATTGATTCTGATAAATCTGTCTCCGCCGCCACGGCGGGAGACGAGAGCATTCCTGATAATTTACCTTTTGTTTAATGATTAATAATTCTAAGACACGCCGCCGTATCGGCATTGATGCTCGTTTTTATGGACCTTTAGGCAAGGGCTTGGGTCGTTATGTCCAAGAAGTGGTAGACAATCTCATTAGACTTGATTTTGCGAATAAACAGGAATTTGAATATGTTATTTTTTTAGGCAAGGACAATTTTAATGATTTTCATAGCGATTCACCTTTAGTCAGAAAAAAGTTAGTATCTTTATCTTGGTATTCCTGGCAAGAGCAGTTATTTTTTCCTTTTATTTTAAAGCGCGAAAAATTAGATTTGGTTCATTTTCCTCATTTCAATGTTCCAATTTTTAGCAATATTCCTTTTGTTGTTACTATTCATGATTTAATTTTAACTCGTTTTCCTAGCCGGCGAGCTTCAATGTTACCCGCAGCTTTTTATTGGTTGAAACAAGCGGCCTATCGTTTAGTAATTAGAACGGCCGTTTCCAGGGCAAAAGCCATCATTACGGTTTCTAATTTTACCAGGCAAGATATCATTGCTCAATTTGGGGCTAAGGCGGAAAAGTTATTTGTTACTTACGAGGGGGTGGCCGATTTAAATAAAATTAAATCAAAAAATTCAAGCAAAAGAGAAGCGTCCCTTTCTCGCTATGGTATCACTGCCCCCTTTTTATTGTATGTGGGCAATGCCTATCCCCATAAGAATTTAGAGAGCTTGCTTTCGGTGTTTTCTGTTTTACGTTCTCGTCATCCAGAATTATCCTTGGTAATGGTGGGGAAAGAAGATTATTTTTATCGACGCGTTAAAGCTAAGGCGGTAAAGCTAGGCTTATGGAGCGAAGAAGGTTTTTCCTTGGGGGTGGTTTTTCCGGGGTATGTGCCCGATGAGGATTTACAGGAACTTTATAGCAGCGCTCTTTTTTATGTTTTTCCGTCTTTTTACGAAGGTTTCGGTTTACCGCCTTTAGAAGCGATGGCTCATTCTTGCCCAGTAGCTTCATCTAACCAAGCTAGTTTGCCGGAAATTATTGGTGATGCCGCTTTGTATTTTAATCCTTATGATGAAGAGGAAATGATAAGGAAGCTTGAAAATTTTATTGCTGATGAACATCACCGCCAGAAGTTAATCGGTCTGGGTTTGGAGCGGATAAAAATTTTCAGTTGGCAGACTTGCGCTCAGCAGACTTTAGAAATTTATCGCCGCTCTCTGGGCCTTTAATTTATATCCATGTTTACATCGAGAATTAAAACTGAAGAGAAAGATGACAGATTCTCCGCCACGGATTCTTTTGTCGTGGATTTGCGGGCGCGTGCTTTTTCCCCAATAGCCAAGACCAATAAACCGGCTATTACTCAGTCCCCGAAGAATAAAAAAATAAAGGAGCCGCTTCCTTTCCGCGCCCATCCTAATTTTTTGACTTTTAAAAGAAAGCGGGAAAAATTTTCTTGGCGTCATTTCTGGTCACGCTTTAACTTTTCTCGCAGTTTTTTCAGCCATCGTTATTTCTTTATTTTTAGAACTCGTCCGGTTTTAGAATTTTCTTTACATCGCCA
>CALJZR010000058.1 GCA_937983635.1 uncultured bacterium
CTTGGAAAAACGTGAAATTTTCCCCTCAGCTCTTAAAGGAGTGGGAAAATTTGAATGCGGCCCTGGCTAACTGGCTGCGTTCTTAAATTGAAATTTTCTTGCTTTTTTTCAGGAAAAATACTATTTGCTCTTCTTTTTTCTAGCTTGCTAAAAGCCCTAAAATGAGTTAAGATAGAGAAAGAAAAATCCTTGAAAAGAGAGTGTTTTTATAATTAAATTTTGAAAATATGTCAAAAATAAGCATTGCCGCCGCTAAAGCTCAGGCCCAGGGTTCTTGTGAGCTTACTGGCTTTGTCCGTAATCTTCGCCTGATGAAGGGCTTAGCTTTTATTGATCTTCATGATTTGAGCGGTAACATGCAATTAGTGGTGGAAGAGAACAGCGGCGCCGCTTATCAAGCGGCGGAGCGTTTGACTCTGGAAAGTGTCATCAGTGTCAAAGGGGAATTGAAAGAGAAGCCGGCAAAGAAAAACGATCCTAATCCCGTTAAAGATTTTGAATTGTTAATTTCTGAGTTAGAGATTCTAAGTTTAGCTGACGCCAACTTGCCGATTCCGGTTTTAGCGAAAGTGGATAATGAGGCCAATTTAGAAAATCGTTTTGATTGGCGCTGGTTGGATTTACGTCGCCCCGAACATCGGCAGATTTTTCAAATTTGGACGAAGCTGGAAGAAGGTTTTCGGACCCAGCTTTTGCAGGAGAATTTTACACAGATTTATACTCCTTGTTTAATGAGCACGGCCAGCGAGACCGGCTCTGAAGTTTTTGAAGTAAAATATTTTGAACGCAAGGCTTATCTCTCCCAGTCCCCTCAATTCTATAAGCAGATGGCGATTGCCGCCGGTTTTGAAAAAGTTTTTATGACCGGTCCGGTCTTTAGAGCTGAAGCTTCCTATACTAGCCGCCACGTCACTGAGTTTACCGGCTGGGATTTTGAATTTGCCAATATTGAATCGCACTACGACATCATGGCTTTAGAGGAGCGGGCTTTAATCAGTGCTTTTACTAAAGTGAAAGAGCTGGGAATTGAGATTGAAGTCCCGACCGCCCCTTTCCCGAAATTAAGCTTAGCGGTAGTGAAAGAAAAATTGAAAGCTTTAGGCATTAAGAGTGAAAAGGATCATGATTTGTCTCCGGAAGAAGAACGGGAAATCTGCCGGATAGTGAAAGAGGAGCAGGGGCATGATTTTTTATTTGTCGTTGATTATCCCATTGCCGCTCGTCCTTTCTACCATATGCGCCATGCAGATAATCCTGGCTTAACTAATAGTTTTGACTTGCTCTACCGTGGCTTGGAAGTGACTACTGGCGCTCAGCGCGAACATCGCTTAGATATTTTAGAGAAGCAGGCAGTGGAAAAAGAAATGAATTTGGAAGAATTGGCTGACTATCTTAATTTCTTCCGCTACGGCTGTCCGCCGCACGGCGGTGTTGGTATCGGTCCGGCCCGCTTGGTGATGAAGATTGCCGGCGTCGAGAACGTCAAGGAGGTTTGTTTCTTGCCTCGTGACGTCAAGCGCTTGCGCCCCTAAGTAAAAATAATTAAATTTATGTATACTGCGATTAAACAACTTTATCGCCAAACCGATACTTTCCTGCAAAAAGAAGTGACGGTGGCTGGCTGGGTGCGTACTGTCCGTTCTTCAGGCGAAGTCGCCTTTATTGAACTCAACGACGGTTCTTTTTTCAAGGGCCTGCAGATTGTGGTTAATAATAAGCTGGAGAACTTTGCTATTTTAGAAAAACTGAACATCGGTTCGTCTTTAGAGGCGAGCGGCTTGCTTATTCCTTCACCGGCCGCCGGCCAGCCTTTTGAATTGCAGGCGCAAGCCGTGACTTTAATCAATGAAGCTCAAGAAGATTATCCTTTGCAGAAGAAGCGCCACAGCTTTGAATTTTTACGGGAAATCGCCCATCTCCGCCCGCGCAGTAATACTTTTGCGGCTGTCTTCCGTTTACGCTCGGCTTTAAGCTACGCTATCCATAAATTTTTTCAGGAAGAAGGCTTTGCTTATGTGCATACGCCGATTATCTCTACCAGCGATTGCGAAGGGGCGGGGGAGATGTTTCAGGTGACTACTCTTAATTTAAAAAAAGTACCGCAGACGAAAGAGGGGGAAACAGATTTTTCTAAAGATTTTTTCGGCCAAGCAGCCGGATTAACGGTGAGCGGCCAGCTTAACGCCGAGGCTTTAATTATGGGACTAAACAAAGTTTACACTTTTGGTCCCACTTTCCGCGCGGAAAATTCCAACACCACCCGCCATGCTTCTGAATTCTGGATGATAGAGCCGGAGATGGCTTTCGCCGAGTTGAAAGATGATATGGATTTGGCAGAAAGAATGTTGAAGTATCTTATCAATTACGTTCTGACAGAGTTACCGGAAGAAATGGAATTCTTTAATCAGTTTATTGACAACGGCTTAATCGAACGCTTGCGGGCGGTAGCGGCCGCTGATTTCGGTCGGGTGACTTATACGGAGGCAATTGATCTTTTATTGAAGAGCAAAGAGAATTTTAGCTATCCGGTGTCTTGGGGGATTGATTTGCAGACGGAACACGAACGCTATTTAGCCGAGAAAGTTTTTAACAAACCGATGTTTCTCACCGATTATCCTAAGGATATAAAAGCTTTTTACATGCGCCAAAATGATGACGGCAAGACCGTGGCCGCTATGGATTTATTAGTTCCTGGTATCGGTGAAATTATCGGCGGCA
>CALJZR010000059.1 GCA_937983635.1 uncultured bacterium
ATACGAGATCGTGATGTGACTGGAGTTCAGACGTGTGCTCTTCCGATCTGTCTATAATAAAAGCTTGATTATCTTCTAATTCAATAATAGGGTATCCAGTTCTTTTTTTAAACTCATCTAACTGTGGCTTTAATTCTTTTCTGTAATGAGGGTAAATTATATAATCAGTTAAACAGAGGCCCTTTAAGTCTGTGAGTCCGATATCATTAGGGTCTTCGTCCCCAGCAATAGATATATCAGGTCCTGCCAAAATACTGCCAGCACTAACACCAACATAAGTGCTATTTTCTTTTTTAGCGAAGTTCGTTATAAACTTATCGAGCCCCGTTTTTCTTGCTCTATCTAAATAATCGAAAGTGTTACCACCACAAACGAAAATAACATCATATTCTTTGTCAGTAGTAAATTGTTCATTGCCTAATTTAAAAACATCAATATCTTGAGCGCCTGTAGTTTTAATTTCATTTAATGTTTTATTCAGATAAAAAGTGTCCTGTTCTGAGTCTTGGATAGCAACAACTAAAAAGGATGAATCTTTAGGCTCTTTTGGCAAAAAGCTTGTTTCGAAATGACGTGAGATATCTATATTTTCTAAACCTGTTGATGTTAAAAATAGTTTCATATTTTAGAAATTAATTATCCTGCTCAAATCTCTTTAATATCTGTAAATAATCATTCTGAAGGTCGCTATTAATCTTAGGGTGGTTTAGTTTAGATATTTTTCCATTATTCTTTATAATATTGGCTATTTCATCCATATAAAACCCATCTAGGGTAGCAATAAATAAATAGGAAGGATTCCAAGATTGGCTCATTCTGTTCGCAGCTTTAAGAGTGTAGTCAGAGCTTAAAGAGCGTTGATATTTAACCTCTATTAATTTTACATGTCTGGTGTCCCTATCGATGACTGCGAAATCAGGGGCAGTTCTCAATGTTTCAATCATAGGATTGCTTTCAGTAAATCCCTGTTGAATCATTTCGGGGATTACTTTTTCATAACCAAATTCTAAGACAGTAAAATTGCCTGACTCCCTAAACATCTGGGAAAAAATTGTTTCGGCAATTTTGCCTTTAACCAGTTGTCTGGTGAAATTAACGTTACTCATACTTATTATGATTTAAATATTTTTCTAAAATTATTTATAACCTAATATAATTTTATCACCATACTTATCAATAGGCAAAACCTACTAATATTAGGATAAATTGTTAACTATACGGGATAAATATAGTATATAAATCTATCTATTTTATAAGGGAAATAAAAAAATCTTTCTATTTTATTATATATTAGGTAAAAATATATTCGAGAATGATTTAAATAGTTAACAATTTATTAGTACCCATCCTGGGGGGCATATCTCTGTGAATATATCCCCGCCTAAATATTTGATTCACTTTTTGTTATCCCCCACCCATGTATCACCTCCTCCAATATTGCGGTCAATGTGACCATATTGTGTCCAAGAGGTGAAAAAGCATAGGTGTAGGCGTTAACTGCTGACTAAGGATGAGAATGATAAAAGCTAAAAAATAAAAGGAATAATGCCTTTTGACTTGTTTTTATTAGGTTTTACCAATCAGATATAATTAGGTTCTCATCCTGGTAACAGGGGTTCGATTCCCCTAGGGACTGCGGATACAAAAAAGACGTGTTTATCACACGTCTTTTTTTATTGAATAATTTTAAGATGAGGCTGATGCTGCTTATTTATTAATCGTCTTAATATGGGCAACGGTTTCTTTCAGATTATCTAAAGCGATTTCTTCACTGCGTTTCAAGCGCTTAGCTTTCTTAGCCTTCTCTAAAACCAAGATGTCCTTATTAGCTTTCTCTAATAATAAAGATAGGGCTAAATTATCGCTTTTCTTCTTAGTCGAGAGCAAACGACGACCCAATCTGAAATACTTATACCAGCCAAGGAAAAGCAATATCAGCAGAGTAATAATCAAAACACCCACAAAATAGTAATCCCAAGGCTCTCGGCTCGGTAAGTTTTTTGCATCCTGAATTTTTTCAACGCTCACCGTTGATTTAGCCGACAAGGCGCTATTAACATTATTGCAACCGACAACATAAGCAGAAATGATATAGGTGCCTTTTTTAGTCATCGCTTCGCTAGTAAAAGCAAACTTTCCTTCTTGATCAGTCATGACGTCATAAGTGCTCTCTTTCTTTGACTCATTGACGATAAATAATTTCAAAAGCGAATTAGGATAATTAGTCTGGCCGGTAATATGTAATCGGTCACCGACCTTAAGCACCTCGGGGATGCTGTCGAAAATGGGCGCGGCTACCGCTTCAATATCAACCTCGGCGGCTGATTCTGTTTTATTACCCGCTTTGTCAAAAACTGTCACCGCCACTTGATGCCGACCAGAGCTGGTCTGGGGCCAAGGAATGATATTTTCAGCGTCCGCCGCGGAAACCTTAGTTTCCGCTTGGCCATCAATACGGAGGAGATAATAGTCTATTCCGGAAACAGCGTCTTTCGCTTGCAGGCGTAATCCGACGACGCAATTATTGGTTTTTTCCGGGATAATATTTAAATCAGTCGGAGCAGTGGCGTCAATCTGAATACGGAAATGAGTAATTTGTGACCAAGTATTATTAATGAAATAACGGGAATGAAAATACCAAATACCATCATCTAAATCACTAATATTTTTCTTGTAAACTGAGCTACTATACTTTACGGTGGGCGTGGAATTAGGTTGATGATCTAATAGGGTTTGAATAGCCGTTGTTCCGGCTGGTAGTTTCAAAGAGATAGTACCGCTGCGAACTGCATACCAAGCATTGGAGTCGGGAAAGTTTGGAGACACCACCACGGCGGAACCTGTCGGCTGATTAACCACGGGCTTTTCAACAGTCGTCGGAGTGTCCTTTGGTTTTTCCTCGGGCTTCTGATCATTAGGCTTCTGCTCCTTCGGCTTTTCCACTGGGGGCTCTTCCACTTGGTTAGCAGAAATGGTAACGCTGGCCGAAGACTGACCGCTTAAAATGTCAGTACCCAAACCGTCATTCTCTCTAACAGCCGCCCCGCTAAAAACAAAAGAGGCGGTGCCCGCTTTCTTGGCTTTAAAAACAACCGACAATATTTTACCGCTACCTTTATAACCTGGATCGGGAATGCCACCGTTAAAAGATATCCGCCCGCTATTATTGGAAAAATTCGGCTGTTCGACCCACAAAGAAAAAATCGAGCTGCGATAATCAACAGAAACAACTTCTACTAAATCATTAGAAAATTGGATGGTCGCTTCGGCATTATTAATAACCTTTCCTTGCGTGTCGACTGATAAGTTTACGGTCACCAAACTGTCGACTTTGGCCTGGTCGCTGGAAGCCCGGAGATATAAAGCGGCGGCGGAAACTTGACTAGCCGCGCCCAATCCAAATACGCCACAAAAAAAGGCGACGGCTAGGGCTTGAACAAAAATCCGAGACGGAAAAAGTATTTTATTTTTTATTTTTTTTTCTGAAGACATGAAACAATATAAATAATCCTATACCAATAACTAATAATAAAATTATAACATATAATAAGCGCGGCGTCCTAGCCGGAACTTCTGTTACCCGAGAGTTCCCCGCCTGATCATAGGCGGTAATAGTCAAAGACTGACGGCGATTCTGATCTTTAAAGACATAGGCACCGTCACTCACTTCAGTGATCTCATCCCCTTCTTTAACGGTATAACGTGCGATCCCCGAAAGATCGTCGGTGGCGGAAAAGCTCACAAAATATTTGCCCTCATAGACGCTCGCATCCCTGCCGATATCAATATACTGGAAATTAGGGGCGGCTTTATCTAATGGTTCCGAGCTAGGCGCTGCTGAGTCTGAAGGACTAAAACTGATATTCGTAGATTTGGCAAAAATATTTTCTTTCGTGCCCTGCCCATCGTTCAAATAAGCCGTACCCCCAATCCAAGAAACACTGGCGGTACCAGCTGATGGCGAAGCTAGACGCAGGCGAAGTAATAAGCTTTCTTGATTAAATCCGCCCGGCACCCCGCCCGCAAAACGCACAGCTTTTTCAGTCGACGAATACTGCGGAGCACTCGTCCAAAGGGTTAAAGCCGAACCGCCCGTCTCTATGGCGACTGATAATTTATCCGCCGCCTCTCCCTGAAATTTAATCACCCCTTCAACCACATTCAAATTTTTAGACTGCGGATCAAGACGCACCTCAACAATTGTCGCTGAATCATCGGCGGCCGGATTGGGAACAACCTTAAAAACCAGCTCCGCTGCCGAGACTGAATTAGCCGACACTAAAAAAGCAAAGCTCATTATTAAGACGATAAGATAAGAATACTTCTGGCGCATAATTAATCTTTTTTAAAGGGGATAGGCTTCTTTCCCCATTGATAAAGCAAAATAGAAAAGTCGGTAGAATCAACCTGCTTGTCGCCGTTGATATCGACACAGACATTCTTAAACGGAGCGGTCTTCTTCCAGAACGCCAACATAATTGAAAAGTCAACTGAATTCACCTGACCATCATGATTAAAATCGGCTCCCGTGCAAACTACAGCCGGGGGAATGACCGGAGGCGGAGTTATACCTCCACCACCACCGCTACCACCGCCCCCCGGAGGATTAGTGTTTTCAGTAGTCGCTACAAACGATTGACTAGCATAAGAGGAGTCGGAACCGAATTGCACTTTCAAATGGAACCAGTAATTACCAGCTGTCGACAAAGTTGAATTTAAGACTGTATCGAAATCAACCCCCGGCGCAATCAATTTAGCCGCGGTTGCACTAAAAATATCATCCCCGCCTCCGCAGATATTTGTGTCAGAATTAGTAATACACCAAGTATACTGATATTCATAGGCCGCGCTACCTTCATTAGTAATTCGAATGGCCGTGGCGATACTCGGGGTAATTAAATCACTAAAACTCTGAATTATCACCTGAGCGGGTGAGCCCGGAGTTGCGCTCACAGCCGCCGAAGACAAGCCCCTGCCAATAACATTTTTAGCTGAAACCCGGAAATCATAGGAATTATCATTAGCCAAATTAATTACGGTAGTCGCGGGATTAGTACTGACGCCGTCGTTAAAGATCGTCCAAGTACCACCGTTTGATAATTTATATTCAACCACATAATCCGTAATTGCAGAGCCACCATTAAAAGCCGGCGCCGACCAAGAAAGATCAATACTATTAGTCTGAACTGTAGCCGCTAAGTTCGTCGGTGCATCCGGCACAGCCGCCGGAGTCACGGAATTACTCGTACCCGAAGAAACGCTGGTACCAACCGCATTAGTAGCGGTGACAGTAAAAGTATAAGTCAAGCCGTTGGTGAGCCCGGACATAATCATGGTAGTCGCACTTGTAGTCGCTGTATGTCCACCGATATTAGAAGTTAGAGTATAGAATAAAATCTCGGCGCCGCCATTAGAAGCGGGTGCAGACCAGGCCAAGCCGGCGCTACTATTACCAACCGTGGCCGCCAAGTTCGTCGGTGCATCCGGAACTGTCGCCGGAATAATAGCATTACTAGATACTGAGGAAAGACTGGTACCAATAGCGTTACTTGCCGTCACCGTGAAGGTATAAGTTGTGCCGTTAGTTAAACCGGTAATCGTAATCGGTGAAGAACCACCAGAGGCAGTCAAACCTCCGGGGCTTGAAGTAACGGTGTAGGAAGTGATAGCGGAACCACCATTATTAACGGGAGGGGTAAAAGTAATCGTGGCTTCACCATTCCCCGGCAAGGCACTGACATTAGTAGGAACAGCTGGGGCGGCAGCCGGAATAATAGAATTGCTAGTTCCAGAAAGTCCGCTAGTACCAATCGCATTAGTCGCCGTCACTGTAAAAGTGTAAGTTGTGCCGTTAGTTAAGCCAGTGATTGTAATTGGTGATGAACCGCCCGAAGCCGTGAGACCGCCCGGACTTGAAGTAACGGTGTAGGAAGTGATAGCCGAGCCGCCGTTATTAGCCGGGGGCGTAAAA
>CALJZR010000060.1 GCA_937983635.1 uncultured bacterium
TATGTCGGCGAGCTTCTTTATTAGTCATTAAACCGGAAGAAGTAGATAAAATAGCAATACCAAAATTATTGAGAACGGTCGGGATTTCAGCCTTGCCCACATAAACGCGGGCGCCAGTCTTACTGAGACGCTTAATGCCATTGATATAAGGACGGCCATTCTTCTGGTATTTCAAAGCAAGCTTCAGTTGATCAAACTGACTATGGCGGGCATTCAAACCGCCAGCAACGATTTCGGCACGGCTAATCCAGCCTTCCTTTTCCAAAATCTTGGCGATTTCATATTTCATTTTACTCATCGGCACCAACACCTCGGTCTTTTTGACCGCCGAAGCGTTGCGGATGCGTGTAAACATGTCTGCGATTGGATCTGTCATATTGTTATACTATGTTTAGATAATATTGGCGGCCGGAATTTACCAGCTAGATTTCGTAATACCCGGCAGGTCGCCGTTATCGGCTAATTCACGAAAGCAGATACGGCACAAGCCAAAATCGCGCATATAGCCGTGATTGCGGCCGCAGCGCCAGCAACGGTTGATCTTGCGGGTAGAAAACTTTGGTTTGCGCTTCGCTTTGACGATGAGAGCTGTTCTTGCCATATATAATATTTAAATTATTTTTCGTTCTTTTTGAAAGGAAAGCCAAAAGCGGTAAATAGCGCTAAGCCTTCTTCGCGAGTTTTCGCGTTGGTATTTAAACAAATTTCTAAGCCATAAACCTGATCGATATCCTCAGCTTTAAGTTCAGGAAAACAAGAGTAATCTTTTAAACCGACAGTCATATTACCGCTGCGATCAACGCCTTTGTCGCTGATGCCGCGGAAGTCGCGTACCCGGGGGAAAGAAATATTGACCAATTTTTCGACGAAGTCATACATCCGGTCGCCGCGCATAGTTGCCACCGCGCCGATAACCATGCCTTCTCTAACTTTAAAAGCAGAAATTGATTTCTTGGCCTTAGTCATAATCGGTTTCTGGCCGCTGATTTTGGTCAAAGTCTTTTCAATCGCGCTGATTGCTTCTTTTTCTTTGGCGTGCTTACCAAAGCCGATGTTAATCACGACTTTTTGCAAACGCGGAACCAAGAGGCTGTTCTTATAAGCGAACTGCTCTTTCAATTTCGGCACGATTTCTTTTTGATATTTTTCTTTTAAACGCATAGGATTGAAATTACTCGATTACAGTCTGGCATTTTTTGCAGACCCGATATTTTTTGTTGCCTTTTTCACCAGCGACAATCTTGGTTCCGACTCTGGTTTGGCGACCGCAGGAAGGACAGATTAAAGCGACGTTAGAGGCGTTGATAAAGGCCGGAAACTCAATGCGCTGGCCCTTTTCGCCTTCGCGACTCGGACGCATATGCTTAACTAAAAGGTTAAGGCCTTCAACACTCACTTTGCCTTCTTTCGGCAGGACCTGCAAAACCTTACCAGTCTTGCCGCTGTCTTTGCCGGCCAGGATTTTAATATTGTCGTTTTTCTTGATATTCATATATTCGAATTGACCCTCTTAAAATTATAAAACCTCGGGAGCCAAGGAAGCGATTTTTACAAAACCGGCGCGACGCACTTCTCTGGCCACTGGACCAAAAATGCGAGTACCCTTGGGATCTTTCTTCTCCTTATCAACGATAATAACGCAAGCGTTATCGTCAAAACGGACGTAAGTACCATCCTGACGACGAATTTCCTTGCTGGTGCGCACCACCACCGCCTTAACCACATCGCTTTTCTTAACAGCGGCATGCGGTGAAGCACTCTTAACCGCGCCGATGATAATATCACCAACATGGGCATAGCGTTTGCGGTAGCCGCCTAAAACGCGGATACACATCAACTCTTTAGCGCCGGAATTATCGGCTACTTTTAATCTTGTCTGTACTTGAATCATACCAGTATCGTTCGCTGCCGTCCCCAAGATGGGGCCGAAACAGCCAACCTGCTTTAGTTCTCAATTATCCGCCAGCGCTTGTTCTTGCTCAAAGGGCGGCACTCAATAAAAGCTACCTTATCGCCTTCTTTACAAACGTTCTTTTCATCATGAACCTGATATTGGCGGCTGACAGTATAGCGTTTCTTATATTTTTGGTTGATTTTAACTGAATCGACCTTCACGACGGCGGTCTTGTCGCTCTTCGTGCTGACAACCACGCCACTGAAGCGCTTGATAATTTTATTGTCCGCCGGAGCAGTCGCTACGGCTTGTTTTTTTGCGGGCATAAAAGTTTAAATTAAGCTTTGGTGTTTAAAACTGTTAAAATCTGGGCCACCGTCTCGCGGGTCTGCCGGATTTCACGGATATTTTTCAGCTGGCGATTTGAATCCTTAAAGCGCAATTCGCGCAACTTTTCGCGAGATTGGGCTAACAACTTATGTAAATCCGCCGTAGTTTTAGTTTTGAGCTCTTTCATTTCCATATAATTGATAAAATAATTTTGAGGACACGGCGCCTTTATTTGCCTACGACTTTGCATTTAACCGGTAACTTGTGAGCAGCCAAAGTCATCGCCTCGGTGGCAGTTTTTTCATCCAAGCCTTCCAGTTCGAACATCACAGTACCTGGTTTGACAACGGCAACATAGTGATCAACCGCACCCTTACCTTTACCCATCGGGATTTCGCCGCCATGGATAGTAACTGGTTTATCCGGAAAAATTCTAATCCAAAGCTTACCAGTCTTCTTAATGTAGCGGGTCATAACGCGGCGAGCGGCTTCAATCTGGCGAGAAGTAACCCAGTGGGCACTGGTCGCTTTTAAACCGTAGCTACCGAAACTGACCTCAACCATCCGCGTGGCGATGCCACCGCGACGGCGCTTATGGTCTTTCCGGTATTTAGTTTTCTTGGGCATTAACATATCGGTAATGAAAATCGTTTAATTTTTATTTAAGCGGCGATGAGTTCCCCTTTGCCGTCTTTTTCTTTTTCAAAAACTTCACCTTTATAAATCCAAACTTTGATGCCGATGGCGCCATAACTAGTATGAGCCACACCGCGGGCATAGTTGATATCAGCACGTAAAGTCTGCAAAGGCACTTTGCCGGATACCAATTTCTCGGTACGAGCGATTTCCGCGCCGTTTAAACGACCGCTGATCACGACTTTAACACCGAGAGCACCACCTCTTTCTACCCGACCAATCAATTGCTTCATCACTTTACGGAAAGGCATGCGCTTTTCCAAATCTATAATAGTTGACTGCACGGCAATCTGAGCACTGAGCTGAGGGCGGCTAACTTCTTTGATGTTAAGATTAATTTCACCCATGCGGAAGTTGCGGAGAAATTTGTCGTGGATTTTCTTTTTCAAATCTTCCACGCCGTTGCCGCCACGACCGATAATTAAACCCGGCTTTGCCGTCCAGATATCAATCGTAATTTTATTCAAGCTGCGGACAATTTCCACTTTATCAACACCAGCTTCACGCATAGTCTTAATTAAGTGTTTGCGAATAGCGATATCCTGCTGGATATTCTTGATATAATTGCTGCCGCTCTCAAACCAGATGGAAGGCCAAGTCTTGGTAACGCCTAAGCGCATTACGTTTGGATTTACTTTTTTACCCATACTATTGTTATACGAATTAATTGCTTTAGCTAAAAATTATTTACTGCCCGCCTTGCGGTTGAAAACTTTAGTGGTAAAACCTTTGCTGGATTTAGTCTCGGCCTTAGCCTTAGCGTCAGCCTTGCTTCCCTCTTTCTTGGTGGCGGCAGAAGCCCGCTTTTCAGCATCAGCTGCTACCTGTTCCAATTTAACCGGCGCCTCCACTTTCTCTTTGCGGGCCGTCTTTTTACCGCTAGCGACAATTTCCGCCAAAGTGACGTGGACGTGACAGCCGCGTTTGCGTAAAACAGTGGCACGGCCATGAGCCTTAGGCATCCAGCGCTTCAAAGTAACGCCTTCATCGGCTTTAATCTCTTTGATCAAAAGGTTGCTGCGTTCAATGCTGAAATTATGTTCGGCGTTGGCAATAGCGGATTCAATCAATTTCTTTATCGGTTCAGCTGCCAATTTATTCAAAAATTGTAGTTGTGCCAAAGCACGGTCAACCGGCAAATGGCGGACAACATCAATAACCAAACGCGCTTTGCGCGGAGACATTCGTAAATGATTTAAACTTGCTTTAATTTCCATAGGATTCGCTGGTGGCGGAGTCAGCGCAACTGCGCGTAACCGCCTCGCATTTTAATTATTTGCCACCCTTAGCCTGAGAAGACTGAGCTTTAGCCATCTTACCGCCATGAGAAACGAATTTCCGAGTCGGTGCAAATTCACCTAAACGATGGCCAACCATATTTTCCACGACATAAACGGGAACATGCTGTTTGCCGTTATGAACGGCGATGGTGAAACCGACCATTTCCGGGACAATTGAACAAGCCCGATCCCAAACTTTGAGAACAGTTTTGTCTCCAGGTTTCAAATCCTGCACTCTCTTTAAGATGCGGGGATTGACGTAAGGTCCTTTTTTCAAACTTCTTGACATATGCGTTTATTATTTTGGATAAAACTTTTGATACAATAAATATTACTTTCTCTTCGCCCGACGCTTGATGATTAACTTACTGGAAGAGCGCTTGCGACGAGTCTTAACACCCAAAGCGGGCTTGCCCCAAGGCGTCTTGGGATGGCGTAAACCGATAGACTGATTACCTTCACCACCACCATGAGGGTGATCAACCGGATTCATCGCGGTACCGCGAACAGTCGGACGGATACCCATATGACGGCTGCGGCCGGCTTTACCTAAAACGATGTGACGTTTATCGGGATTACTGGCTTGACCGACAGTGCACAAACATTCCTTTTTAACTAAACGGATTTCGCCGCTCGGCATCTTAATCTGAGCATACTTACCTTCAACACCCATGACAAAAACAGCATTACCAGCACCGCGCGCCACTTTAGCGCCCCGTCCAGGTTCAAACTCCAAATTATGGATGGCCACGCCAGCAGGAATATGTTGGACGGGCATAGCATTGCCCGCCTTTATTTCAATTAAATTTTTGGAGCTCAAAACTTTATCACCAACAACTAAAGACACCGGGGCGATAATATAGCGCTTTTCGCCATCAGCATAATTCAATAAAGCGAGACGAGCGCCACGATTAGGATCATATTCAATCGAAGCCACGGTTGCCGGAATTTCAAATTTATCACGTTTAAAATCAACCAAACGGATATATCTCTTTTCCCCGCCGCCACGATGACGAACGGTGATTTTACCTTGGCTGTTACGGCCGCTAGTTTTTTTCTTAATAACAATCAGCCGCTTTTCCGGAGTAGTTTTAGTAATGTCGACGCCATCATCAAAAGTAGCGTTGCGACGGCCGGGAGTATTGGCTTGTACTTTTTTAATACCCATATATAATCGGTTACTTGTTTATAAATTAAACGCCTTCGTAAATCTTGATGCTATCCCCTTTTTTCAAAGTTACGATTGCCTTTTTCCAATCTTTGCGCTGACCCTTGATACGGCCGCGGGTAACAACCTTACCTTTCATACAAATGATGTTGACGTTTAAAGCTTTGACTCCATAAACGGCCTGGATAGCTTTGGCGACTTCAATTTTATTGGCGGCACCAGTAACAACAAAAGCGTATTTATTCTGAGTACCTAATTCCGTTGCCTTTTCAGTAATTAAAGGTTTAACTAAAACGCGGAAAGAACCGTCAAAACGAGAAGCGGTCACACCTTTCTTAGTGCGGGCGCCCTTCTTCTCCGTATTTTCAGCGGCGTAAAGCTCTTGCATGTTCAATTCGCCCTCAACCTTAGGGGCGACTTTCTCTGTTTTCGCTTTAGCAATCGAGGTCTTTTTCGCGCTAGTTTGTTTTGCTCCAAATAAAGCCATATTATTCAAAATTCAAAATTGAAAGATTAATTTTTACCGTATTGTGTTTCCAAAGCTTTAATTCCCTCTTCACTAATCATCACTTGGCGGGAAGTAAGCAAATCAACAATATTGATATTTTCCGGATTAATAATAGTGATGCCCTTGAGATTACGGCCGGAATATCTCGCTTTTTCATCCTTCTCACTATTGATAACCAATAAGCTGCGGCGATTGGCCGGCAAGACTTCTTTTTCAAAAGCTTTAAGCATGGCGTTAAATTGCTTAGTCTTAAACTCCGCCATTTTTAAAGTATCAACAAGCACTAAGCTAGATTGAGCAATCTTGTCAGACAAAGCCATCATCACCGCTTTCTGGCGCATCTTCTTATTTAACTTCTTAGAAAAATTGCGATCTTTGGTCGGACCGAAGGTGACGCCGCCACCAATCCATAAAGGAGAGCGGCTGGAGCCGACACGAGCGCGACCAGTTCCTTTTTGTTTCCAAGGTTTTTTGCCGCCGCCGCGAACTTCGCTGCGATCTTTAGTGTGGGCTAAAACCTGACGTTCATTAGCCTGTTGAGCAACAACCGCCTGATGCAAAAGATCAGCGTTGGCTTTCAGGCCAAAAAACTTGGGGTTAAGCTCCAAATCTTTAATAGGAGCGGCGCTTTGATTATAAACTTTGACTTTGATTGACATATAATTAAACCGGACTTAATTGATTAAGCGGCCGGAGCCTCTTCTTTAGTTTCTTCAACCACGGGCACAGCTTCCACCGGTGCTTCCGCGACCGGAATTTCAGCCGCCACTTCCGGGGTAACTACCACCTCTTCGCTGACAACCGGGGTTTCGACTTTAGTCTCCTCCACTAAAGGCGCAGTGTTAATTACCAATTCGCCTTCGCCTTTAATCATCACTAAGCCGCCATTAGCACCAGGCACAGCCCCCTTGATATATAAAATGTTGTTTTCTAAATCTACTGAAGCAATCATTAAATTCTGGACAGTCACTCTTTCGTTGCCCATCCGTCCACCCATGCGCATTCCCTTAAAGATATGAGCCGGACCCTTAGGACCAACAGAACCAGGCATGCGTAATTGATCTTTATTACCATGGCTTTTGCGTCCGCCTTGGAAACCATGGCGTTTAACCACACCCTGAAAACCGCGCCCCTTAGAGGTGCCGGTAACGGCAATAATATCGCCCGCAGCGAAAGAAGCGGCGCTGATAGTGTCACCGATTTTAACAGCCGCATCGCCCTCAGTTCTAAATTCACGTACATGCATCGGCGAGACGCCAGCTTTTTGAAAATGTCCGCGCTGGGGTTTCTTTAAATTCTTCTCTTTACGCACACCGAAAGCTAGCTGTAAAGCAGAATATTTATCTTTAGCCTGAGTCTTGACCTGAGAAACGACACAAGGACCAGCTAAAACCGGAGTCACGGCTAAAACCTTATCGTTTTCCCAAATCTGGGTCATCTGCATTTTTTTTCCTAAAATGAATTTCATATTTTTTAAAACAAAAAACTGGTAAATTTACCAGCTTAAAAACAAAAGCTAAAATTGTGCATCTCCTCCTTGCCCTCAATTTTTTGTTTGTTTTTTGCTGTTTTCTCCAATAAGCCGCAAATTTATCTACCTGCACTTTCTTCAATAAGATTAGAGAAGAGTTACAAGTTAACGCCTTGGCGGCACTTAATCAATATTTGATTGTATTTTACTGCATTTTTATCTCTACGTCAACCCCAGCCGGCAAATTCAAATTTGTCAGGTCTTCGATGGTCTTGCCGCTCGGATCAATGATGTCAATAATACGCTTATGAATACGCATTTCATACTGGTCACGAGCATCCTTATGCACAAAAGTGGAACGATTAACGGTATATTTGCGCTTTTCCGTCGGCAAAGGAATCGGACCGAAAAAATTAGCATCACTGCGTTCAATCGTGTCAACGATGGTCTTCGTGGACTGATCAATAATCTTGTGATCAAAAGCTTTGATCTTAATGCGGATTCTCTGTTTGTAATCCTTTTCGTCTTTCTTGGGTTCAGACATAGAAAAATGTACGTTTATATTTCTTAAATAAATTAATAAATAAACACTACGAGCTCGCCCTTACGGGAAGAGCGAGCTTAAGTGTTGACTTATTTAGTAATCTTCACGACAGCGCCGGCGCCGACAGTGCGGCCACCTTCGCGGATAGCGAAGCGTTGCTTTTCTTCCAAGGCAACCGGAGAGATCAATTTAACGGTGATGGTAACAGTGTCGCCAGGCATAACCATTTCGGTGCCTGCCGGCAATTCTACTTCACCGGTAACATCGGTCGTACGGATATAGAACTGGGGCTTATAACCTTTAAAGAAAGGTTTATGGCGACCACCTTCATCCTTGGATAAAACGTAAATCTGAGCTTCAAATTCAGTGTGCGGAGTAACACTGCCCGGTTTGCATAAAACCTGACCGCGTTCAACTTCATTCTTCTTAGTGCCGCGGAGTAATAAACCGGCATTATCGCCAGCTTCACCCTGGTCAAGAGACTTGTTGAACATTTCTACGCCAGTGATGGTGGTTTTCTTGGTATCCATTAAACCAACGATTTCGACTTCTTCACCAACCTTGATCACGCCGCGTTCGATGCGACCAGTAACCACGGTGCCGCGACCTTCAATGGAGAAGATATCTTCTACCGGCATCAAGAAAGGATGATCGGTATCGCGAGGAGGTAACGGAATATATTCATCCAACTGCTTCATTAAATCCATAATCGGAGCAGCGTCGGGGCCAGTCGGATTTTCCAAAGCCTTCAAAGCGCTACCGCGGATAATCGGAGTGGTGTCCCCCGGGAATTCATATTTCTTTAATAAATCACGAATTTCTTCTTCAACAAGGTCGATAAGTTCTTTATCTTCGACCATATCGCACTTGTTCAAGAAAACAACGATATAAGGTACACCCACCTGACGAGCTAACACAATGTGTTCGCGGGTCTGGGGCATGGGGCCGTCAGTCGCAGAGACGACTAAAATCGCACCGTCCATCTGAGCAGCACCAGTGATCATGTTCTTCACATAATCGGCGTGGCCAGGACAGTCAACGTGGGCATAATGACGAGCAGCTGATTCATACTCAACGTGCGCAGTAGCGATAGTAATACCGCGTTCGCGTTCTTCAGGAGCGGCATCAATTTCACTTACGCCCTTTTTAGAAGCGTTCATGCCATTGGCACCGAATACCGCCAACATCGCGGCGGTCAAAGTAGTCTTACCATGATCGACGTGGCCGATAGTGCCAACATTGACATGGGGTTTAGTGCGTTCAAATTTTTCTGCCATGTTTTTATGCTTACGGCCCCCTAAAGGGGTTTCTTTCCTATATAGAGGAAACCAGCCGTGAAATTAATTAATATTTTTTTAAATCTAAGAGTTATTTTCCGCTTTATCCTTCACCTGTGGGGGGATATTCCAATTTTTGCGGGCTTTGCTTTCTTCAGCTAAATATTCGGCATTATCTTCATTTTTCCATTCGGAGATTTCGCGATTTATTTTATCAGCTAAATCTGCTTCTGTCAAATTAGGCTTAAATACTGCCTCTTTTTTATCTAAAGTTGCAGGATTTACCATATTTTCGTAACGGTCAAGGTCAATAATAGCAAAAGAATCTTCCGGAGTCTCAGCATCGAAAAAGATGATGGCATCATTGGTTTTTCTAGCTAATCTTAAAGCTTTTTTTAATTGTTCGCGCATAATATCAGCGCCACCCTCCCAAGCGGCGAATTATTTGCCGGTTTTTTCTTTAATCTGCTCCAAAACATTGCGAGGCACTTCGCTGTAGTGAGAAAATTCCATCACCGAGTTAGCGCGGCCCTGGGACATGGAGCGTAAAGCGGTGACATAGCCAAACATTTCCGCCAAAGGCACTTTCGCTTTAATCGCCTTAATCTTGTTGGGACGATCAATCATTTCTTCAATCTGGCCACGTTTAGAATTAAGGTCACCAATAATATTACCCATGTAGTCTTCCGGGGTGGTAACTTCCACTTTCATAATCGGCTCTAATAGAATTGGCTTAGCTTTCTGACAGGCATCTTTAAAAGCAAAAATACCAGCCATCTTAAAGGCAATTTCCGAAGAGTCAACTTCATGATAACTACCGTAAAAAACCGCCACTTTAACATCAACCATTGGGTAACCAGCGACAACACCGGAGAGCAAACCTTCCTTAACACCTTTTTCAATCGCCGGAATATATTCTTTTGGAATGACCCCGCCTTTAACTTCATCGATAAATTCATAGCCCTTCCCTTCGCCCGCCGGTTCGACACGCAAAGAACAGTGACCATATTGACCGCGGCCGCCTGATTGCTTGATATATTTATGCTCCGCTTCAGCCACTTGCGTAATAGTTTCACGGTAAGATACCTGGGGCTTGCCGACGTTTGCCTCGACGCCAAATTCACGGCGCATGCGGTCAACAATAATATCCAAGTGCAGCTCGCCCATGCCGGAAATGAGAATCTGATTAGTTTCTTCGTCAGTTTCCACACGGAAAGTCGGGTCTTCTTCCGCTAAACGGGATAGAGCGACGCCCATTTTTTCCTGATCAACTTTAGTCTTCGGTTCCACGGCAATCTTAATAACCGGCTCCGGAAAGACAATTGATTCTAATAAAACTGGATTATTTTCATCGCTTAAGGTATTGCCAGTGGTGGTATTTTTAAGACCGATAACAGCGGCAATATCACCAGCGTAAATCTCCTTAATTTCTTCGCGGTGATTGGCGTGCATGCGGACCAAGCGACCGATGCGCTCTTTATTGCCAGTCGAAGCATTAACGATATAGGAACCAGCTTGTAAAACCCCTTGATAAACGCGGACAAAACAAAGCTTGCCGACGAAAGGATCAGTAGCAATCTTGAAAGCTAAGCCCACAAAAGGAGCGTTGTCATCAGCCTTAACTAAAGTTTTCTTGTCGGCATCATCAACATCGCTTGCTTCAATTTCTTTGATATCTAAGGGTGAAGGCAAATATTCATTAACGGCATCCAGAGCGAATTGAACGCCGATATTCTGTAAAGCCGTACCGCAGAGAACGGGATAAATAGCATTATCAAGAACGCCTTTGCGAATCGCCTTCTTTAAATCTTCAACACTAATTTCTTCACCGTTCAAAAATTTTTCCATGGTTGCTTCTTCGCACTCAACCGCTCTTTCTACCAATTCCGCCCGGAATTTTTCCACTTTATCTTTAAGTTCTTCCGGAATCGGCACCTCGGTAATAGTTTCACCGAAATTGCCGGCAAAAGTATAAGCTTTGCGGTCTAACAAATCAATGACGCCGCTGAGGTTATCTTCTGCGCCAATCGGCAACTGAATAGCAACTGCCTTAGAACTTAAGCGTTGTTTGATGGAATCAAGGCTCATGTAAAAATCAGCCCCCATCTTATCCATCTTATTAACGAAACAAAGGCGCGGTACTTGATATTTATCGGCTTGGCGCCACACAGTTTCTGACTGCGGTTCCACGCCGGCCTGGCCGTCAAAAACGGCAATCGCGCCGTCAAGCACACGCAAAGAGCGCTCTACTTCAACGGTAAAGTCAACGTGACCGGGAGTATCAATGATATTAATTTTATTGCCCTTCCAAAAACAAGTAGTAGCGGCAGAGGTAATAGTAATACCTCTTTCCTTCTCCTGTTCCATCCAATCCATCTCGGCCGCACCTTCGTGCACTTCGCCAATCTTATGCTTTTTACCGGTATAAAACAAAACACGTTCAGTAAAAGTGGTTTTGCCGGCATCGATGTGGGCCATGATGCCAATATTGCGGATTTTATCAAGAGAATAATCTCGGGGCATAAATATTATTAGTTGAAAATTATAAAGTGAAAAAGCAGAAAGTTATCAAGCTGAGCTTGATAACTTTAAGATTTAACAAAAGCTTGTTTATCGAGAAAAATGCGCGAACGCTTTATTGGCCTCAGCCATCTTGTGGACAGCTTCCCTCTTCTTAACCGCCGCGCCCTCACCATTGGAAGCGTCTAAAATTTCACCGGCTAACTTTTCTGCCATCGAGCGACCGCGGCGGGCATGAGCTGCCGTAATCATCCAGTGACAGCCAAGATAAAAGCGACGTTCACCGCGAACCTGAAAAGGCACCTGATAGTTGGCGCCGCCGACGCGTTTGCCGCGAACTTCCACTAAAGGAGAAACTTTCTTCATCGCCTTGTTGAAAACATGGCGGGGATCTTGCTTCGTTTTATCTTTAATCAAATTAAAAGAGCCGTAAACGATTCTTTCGGAAACGCTCTTCTTGCCATCCTGCATCACATAGTTGATCAGTTTGGTAATATTTTTGTCGTTGTATTTACTGTCCCCGACGATATCTCTCTTAGGGGCTTGTTTTCCTCTCATAATTGCTTGAAGGGGCGCATCAACAGCTATTACTAATGCGCACCTGATTATATGAAGGAGGGCGAAAACGCCTCTCCGAAATAAACAAAATTATTTAGCCGCTTTTGGTTTCTTGGCGCCGTAACAACTGCGGCCTTTGCGGCGAGCTTCAACGCCGGAGGCATCATAAACGCCGCGGACAATCTTATAGCGGACACCAGGAAGATCTTTAGTCTTTCCACCTTTGATTAAAACGATGGAATGTTCTTGCAAGTTGTGACCCATGCCCGGGATATAAGCCGTAACTTCCATGCCATTAGATAAACGGACACGAGCGATTTTTCGTAAAGCGGAGTTCGGTTTCTTCGGGGTGGTGGTGGTAACTTTAATACAAACGCCCTGCTTGAAAGGAGCGCCTTTAGCGTTAACATTCTTTTTGCGGTGGAGCGAGTCTAAGCTCGTATGCAAGGCCAAAGAAGACTGGCGCTGGCTTTTGGATTTTCTGCCCTTGCGGACCAATTGATTGATTGTCGGCATAATGCTTCAGCGGTTATTAAAACCTCAGGATAATTTTTATAAATTAAAGGGTTTGAGCCCGGAAAAAGAGGGGCGACCTTATCCTGACCGCTCTCTTTTTTTATTAAACTAATTTCTTGTGATAACAAAATATCCTGACTCATCAGGATAGAGTTATTACCCGCTTACTTTATCAAAATCAAAAAAATAAGTCAAGATAAGCGAAGAATTACCGCTACAAATCCTCACCGCCATCCCTATACCCCGGCTAAAAATCGAAACAGTGCATCAATTATCGGCAAAAGGAAAGAGAAACCGAGCCAGGCAAAAAGGATGACTAAAATAAAGCCAAAACGCTCTAGACTTAAGTATTTCTCCTGCCAAGCCGGGCTCAAAAAAGCGGCTAGAATTTTAGAACCATCAAGAGGGGGTATGGGCAAAAGGTTGAAAACCATTAAAATCAAATTAACATAAATAATCAAAGCGATTAAACCAGAAAAAGTTAGGCTGATAAAAGGCAAAAACCTTAAAATTAAGGCAAAAACTACGGCTACGGCAAAGTTAGCCGCCGGCCCCGCCAAGGCAACCTTGGCGTCGTCCCAACGGCGATCACGAAGATTATAAGGATTATAAGGCACCGGCTTGGCCCAACCAAAGACAAAAGGCATACCCGCAAAGAGCATCATCCCTGGCAAGAGCAAAGAACCAAACCATTCCAGATGGGCAATCGGATTAAGAGTTAAACGTCCGGCATTACGGGCCGTGGGGTCACCGAGACGGTCTGCCATCCAACCGTGCATATACTCGTGGATAACGGCCGAAAAGATTAAAACGATGATTTGGAATAAAGCCAGCATAGAAAAAAATTAAAGCCTCCTTAGTTAATATTAACTTTATTTTAGCATATCTTGATTAATTTTAAAAATATGCTAATATTTAAGCATCAAAATTTAAAACATAGCGGCCGCCGAAAAAAGCCCGTTTTTTGGTGCATTCCTCTCGGCCGTTTCCTAAAGTATATGGCAAAAAGATGTGATTTATGTAAGCGCGGCGCCACTAAAGGTGCTAGCCGCTCCCATTCCAAGATCCAAACTTTAAAAAGACAGAACATTAATCTTCAAAGCAAGAAGGTTGGTGATTTGAAATTAAAGCTCTGCACCAGCTGTTTACGGACAATGGCCAAAAACGATAAATAAGGATTTTCAGAACTACTGCAAGAAGTGCCCTCTCGGGCACTTTTTTGTTACCCCCAAACTATGTCTTCCCCGCCGCCTATTTCTAACAATCAAAAAAATAAGCAAAATAAAGTAATATAAACCAGCCTGCAACACTGTGAAATTAGGTAAGTCCCAATAAGCTCCGGGCAAAGACGCGCCCCCACGAGCAATCGCTAACAGATACTGCGAACACAAATAAGCGGGCCAGTATAGAAAATTACCGGCTACACCCAAAACATCACTCACTAAAGCCAATAATAAACTAAACACTAAGGGACCAAAAACGCCAAAAGCCAAGACATTACTGAAGGGAGCGATTAAAGAAATACCACCGCTTTTCAAAGCCAGCAAAGGCCAGACCGCTAGTTGCGCGGATAAGGATAGAGAAAAAGCCTGAAATAAAGGGGAGAGTAAACGCCGATAAGGGTGCTGATATAAATAAGGCTCGACCAAGCTATTGAAAAGAGGGCTAAAGGCAATCATTCCTGACAAAGCTAAAAAAGATAACTGAAAGCCCAAGTCATAGCGCCAAAGTTCCGGATTATGCCATAGCATTAGAGCCCCGGCTAAAGCTAGAGGCGTCCAGGCAGAGCTAAGGCGACCGCGGCGCCAGGTATAGAGAAGGATACTTCCCATAATCAAAGAACGGAGAGCGGAAGCTTGAGCCCCGGTCAGTAAAACATAGCCGCCGGTAAAGAATAAAGCCGGCCATAGAGCGAAGCGTTTATTCAAACCTAAATAGACGCCGGCAGCAATTAATAAATTTAAAAATAAACTAATATGGCCGCCAGAGATGGCGACAATATGGCTCAGGCCGGAAGCTTGAAAATACTTCTCGGTCTCAGGATGCAAAGTTTTCTTATACCCTAAAAGTAAAGCGGAAGCCAGGCCCGCGGCCGGTTCCGGCAAAGCAGCGTTTAATTTTTCTAAAGCCCAGCGCTTAGCGGCAAATAAACGGAACATCGTTTGGCTTGCCGACGGATAAGTTTCTTTTCCCTTCACTTCCGGCCAAGAGCAGATGCCTTTAATCCCTTGGGCGGAAAGATAAGCTGCATAATTAAAATCAGGAAAAACCGGGGGCTTTTCTAAACGGCATTTTAACTGCAAGCGATCACCATAAGTTACCCGGGGATAAAGCGGCAAATTAGCAATCAGTTTAGTGGCAGCCAGCTCCCTAGAAAAAGAAGGGGCTAAGGGGCATAAAACAGTAATCTGCTTATCCCAAGCTGGTTCGGGGTCGGCACAAACCCAAAAATCCCAAACGGCGGTTTGTTCGAAATAAGAACCTAAATAATCAGGCTTAGAACTTAAAAACTGGACCCGCCAGTTGGCTAAATAAAAGAGAGCAATTAATAAGAAAAAACCTTGTCGCCGCCGAAAAACTAAAGCTAGAAAAAAGAAAATTAAACTGTAAAGGCCGGCCTTTGGCCAAAACCAAAAAGAGGCATAAATAATCCCGCTAAAAAAAGCGCCTAAGCGCAAAAAAAGAGATGGCAGCATCTCTTGATTATAAAACAATTAGACTAAATAAAATTTAAAAAAGTATTAAAAATCTAGACAACTCCTCTCTGCCAATGCAAATAAGCATTAATAAAATCATCCAAATCTCCATCCATGACGGCGTCGACATCAGTATCTTCAAAATCAGTCCGGTGATCTTTGACTAAACGATTACCATACAGCCAGTAAGAGCGAATTTGCTGCCCCCACTCCGCTTTCACCACTCCGCCCTTCAAACGTCTTTCCTCCTCTTCTTTCTTTTGTAATTCTAATTGGACTAAACGCGCCCGCAAAATCGCAAAAGCATTCTCCCGATTCTGATGCTGAGAACGCTCGCTCTGACAGCTAATACTAATACCAGTGGGGAGATGAACGAGACGGACGGCTGAGTCGGTTGTATTAACGCTCTGACCGCCAGGGCCGCTAGAACGAAAAACATCCAAGCGCACTTCTTCATCTTTAATCACAATTGCCGTGGCCGGAATTTCCGGAATTACCTCAACGGAAGCAAAAGAAGTTTGCCGTAAACCATCGGCATTAAAAGGCGAGTTGCGCAGTAAACGGTGAGCACCGTTTTCACTCTTTAGCCGGCCATAGACACGGTCGCCGCTAAATTTTAGCATCACACTTTTAATTCCAGCTTCATTACCGAGCAAACGATCAATAATCTCCATTTTCCAACCCTGTCTTTCCGCAAAACGCAAATACATTCGCTCTAACATCTGCGCCCAATCCTGGGCATCAACACCCCCCGTACCGGCATTAATACTCAAAAGAGCATTGTGCTCATCATAAGGGCCGGTATAAAGAGAAGCGGTTTCTAAACGATCTAATTCCTGGCGCCAATTTTCTACTTTCAAACTAAGCTCCTTTAAAACTGCCTCATCTCTTTCTGCCGTCGCCAAGGTCGCTAGTTCCCTGCCTTCTCGCAAAGATTTTTCTAAAGATAGCCACTGCTGATAATCTTTTTGCAGATTTTCTGCCCGCCGACTAACAATAACGGCCTGCTCTTGATCCTGCCAAAAATCTGGAGCTTCCATCAACAAACGTAATTTATCCGCCTCTTTTTGCCTCTTATTTATACCTAAATCAGCCGCCAATTGCTGGCGACGATTATCCAAATCATTGATGATTTTTTCCAGATTATCCATATAAGGCCATAGTACTATAAAAAAACGCCTCCGTAAACAGAGGCGTTTTTGTAGAAGATAAAATAGGGGTATTAGCGCTTGCTCCACTGCGGTCTCTTTCTGGCGCCCTTGAAACCCGGTTTCTTTCTTTCTTTCTTTCTAGGGTCGCGAGTCAAGAATTTATTAACCTTCAAAGCTTCTTTAAGTAAAGGATCAAGCATCATTAAAGCTCTGGAAATACCGTGACGGCAAGCTTCAATCTGGCCGGTAACACCGCCGCCTTTAACAATAATGGAAAAATTAAGATCGCGGACATGGCCGGTAGCCTTTAAAGATTGAGTGACGATATTAAAGCCTTCGCCGACAAAATATTGAGAACCTTTCTTGCCATTAATCATAATGGCGCCCTTGCCGTCTTTATACATACGTACCTGGGCAACAGAAGTCTTGCGGCGGCCGACAGTCTTAATATATTCGCCGGTAAATTCCACGGTTTCAGCAACCGGAGCTTCTTTAGCGACTTCAGCTTCAATCGGTTTTTTTTCTTTAACAGTTTTTTGTTTCGTTTCCATAAAACAATGAAATTATCTAATAATTAAGCGCTTCATCTGCGCGTCACGTAACTTGGTCGGAGGCAACATTTGTTTAACCGCCCGGCGCAAAACTTCACCCGGATCCTTACTGAAGACTTCGGACATTCTCTTGGTTTTTAAACCGCTGAGATAACCGGAAAAACTGAAATATTTTTTCTGTAAAAGCTTTTTGCCACTAAATGACATCTTACCGGCATTACTGACTTCGACAATGTCGCCGCCGTCAATATGAGGCTGGAATTCAGGCTTATTCTTTCCGCGCAAAATCATGGCGATTTGGCTGGCTAAACGGCCGACTGCTTGGTCGGTAGCGTCAAGCTTATGGATTTGTCTTTCAATTTTATTCATATAATTGCACGAAAAATTAAACGAGTTCAATCTGCACCATTTCGGCGCCGTCGCCTTGGCGGGGACCGAGCTTAGTCATGCGGGTGTAGCCGCCGGGGCGGGTCTGATAGCGCTGGCCTAAAACTTCCATCGCTTTCTTGATAGCATTCTTTTGGAGCAAAACTTTAATCAAGCCGCGGCGAGCATTCAAATCACCAGCTTTAGCGGCGGTAATCATTCGTTCCACCAAAGGACGGACAGCCTGGGCTTTCGCCTTGGTTGTTTTTACTTTTTCATAAATCAGGATGCTGGAAGCCAAATTGCGAAGCATAAGCTCGCGCGGTCCTTTCTCCCGGTCTAAAATTTTATTCGCATTTCTGTGGCGCATATATTAAGGATTATAAGGAAGCGGTTATTTTTTGGCTTTCTTTTTCGCCGGTTTTTCCACTTCTTCGGCGGCAATGACCGCTTCTTCTTCAGTATTTAAATCAGCTACTTCTTCCTCTTCCATAATAACCGGGGCAGGTTCCTGGGCCTGAGGTAAAAGAGCATTAAACTGATCAACTAAAATTTTAGCCGCCTGATTAAAGGCTTCCATCGGGCTCAGAGTACCATCAGTCTTCAAGGTAAGCAGTAATTTATCCCAATTCGTCATTTTACCGACACGGGTATTTTCTACATCCAAGCTGACAGCTAAGACCGGGGAAAAGATGGAATCTATTTCAATATAACCTAATTCATTATTTTCACGTTTAGTGCCTTCGCTTAAACGATAACCGCGACCAGGGCGGACAAAAATTTCTAAATCTAAACTGGCCTTCTCTTCGGTCAAAGTGGCTAAAACTAATTCTGAATTTTTAATTTCCACCTCGCTATTCTTAGTGATATCAGCGGCAGTGACAACTTTCTTGCCCTTAGCTTTAAGTTCTAAGCGAATTTCTTCATCGCCATGGATTTTCAGGCGCAACTGTTTGATATTCAACATGATTTCCAAGATATCTTCTTGGATACCGGAAATAGTGGTGAACTCATGGCTAGCGCCTTTAATTTTCACGCCGACAACGGCCGCTCCCGGCAAAGAAGAAAGCAAAACGCGGCGTAAAGAATTACCTAAAGTCATGCCATAGCCAGGATACAAAGGCTCCACGACTACTACACCCTCATTGTCATTCTTTCCTGCGAGGAAATCCACTTTTTTTGGCAAAGCGATGTTTTCCATAGAAACATATGTCATCAACGCACAGTCTTACGCCTGAAGCCTTTAAAGACTCAAGCGCCTCCTCAGCGCGATAGACGACAGATTATTTTGAATAATACTCAATAATCATCTGCACATTAATATTAGTAGGCAGATCGTTGTCAGTCGGTTCGTGTAAAACTTTTGCTTTCAATTCGGCGGCTTGTAAATTGAGCCAGCCCGGTAATTCCGCTTTCTTTAATTTTTCGCTTAACTGCTTGAAATAAGGATTTTTGCGGCTGCGGACGCGGACGGAAATTTCCTGTCCCGGTTTCACAATATAGGAAGCAATATCGGTCTTAACGCCGTTAACATCAAAATGACCGTGATTAACTAACTGTCGCGCTTGAGTGCGGGAGGTGGCAAAACCGAGACGGAAAACAACATTGTCTAAACGGGTTTCTAAAAGGCGTAAAAAGTTCTTACCAGAATCGCCACTCTTCTTAGAAGCTTTTTCAAAAGTCAGACGGAATTGCTTTTCCATGACGTTATAATATTTTTTTGCCTTCTGTTTTTCCATTAACTGAGTACCGTAATCGCTTAACTTGCGGCGACCGCGGGTCGGACCATGAAATCCCGGGGGATAATTACGCTTAACCATGGCGCACTTCGGAGTATTGCACCGTTCGCCCTTTAAGAATAATTTTTCGCCTACGCGGCGACACTGTTGGCATTTGCTGTCTAAATTTCTTCCCATATGTATTAGTTGCGATTATTAATTACACTCTTCTCGGCTTTTTCGGACGGCAGCCGTTGTGAGGAACCGGGGTGGTATCCTTAATGGCTGAGACTTCCAAACCGTTAGCATTCAAAGCGCGGATAGCCGCTTCTCTGCCAGTGCCGACACCGGAGACGAAAACGCTCACTTCTTGCAAGCCGTATTCTTCCTTCGCTTTTTGGACGGCAATTTTAGTAATGATTTGAGCGGCATAAGGAGTCGCTTTCTTGGCACCCTTAAAACCGGCCATACCCGCACTAGCCCAAGAAATGACGTCACCGTTAGCATCGGCCAAAGTCACCATGGTGTTGTTATAGGTAGCGTTGATATAGGCGCGACCAACCTTCACCGTCCGGGCAGAACGCTTTTTGCGCTTCTTCACTAATTTTTTCTTAGCACGCGCTTGCTTATTTTTTTCTAATTTCTGTTTGATTTCTTCCGGCAATTCATCATCAGCGGCAGAATCAAGGGAAAAAGCCGAGGCTTCATCACGCTCGTCATCCGCTTCTTCAGCAGGAACAACAGGCGCCTCCGTTTGAGCGGGAGTAGCCGGTAAGACTTCTTCTTCAGGATTTAAATTCTTTTCTTCGGACATAATGCTTGTTAATAAATTAATCTAGAAAAGCCGCCAGACTAGGTCTTCAAACCGGCTTTAGCGCGACCACTGGTCGCCGTCATGCGCTTATTGCCGCGAACAGTACGACTGTTAGTCTTAGTGCGCTGGCCACGAACCGGCAAATTGCGCATATGGCGCAAACCGCGGTAGCAACCGATTTCTTTTAAACGCTTAATATTGCTTGCAACCTCACGGCGTAAATCGCCTTCAACCGTATGCTTCTTTTCAATCTGTTCGCGCAAAAGGTTTGCTTCTTCTTCTTTTAAGTCTTTAACTTTAGTTTCCGGCTTGATATTGACCGCCTCTAAAATCTTCTTCGCCCGGCTGTTGCCGATACCGTAGATATAGGTGATGGAAATATCCACCCGTTTGTCGTTGGGAATGCTTACACCCGCAATTCTAATAGCCATAATATAAATGTTTAGGTTCCGCTTGAAGCGGATCCTAATGCTTAATTATCCTTGTCTTTGCTTATGCTTAGGATTTTTACAGATTACGTAGACACGGCCTTTACGGCGGACAGTCTTACAATCTTTGCAAATTTTTTTGGCACTCGCTCTTACTTTCATAAAGTCGTGAAAAAAATAAATAAAGTAGGGGTTAAATCCAAATTAAAGGGCGTGCTTAGAGGCGGAAAACGATCCGACCCTTGCTTAAATCGTAAGGGCTGATCTGTAAGCGCACGCGATCGCCGGGAAGAAGACGGATTTTGTTCATCCGCATCTTGCCGGAAAGATGGGCCAAAATTTCATGGCCGCTATCTAGTTTCACCCGGAAAGTGGCCGCCGGCATTAGCTCCGTGACCTCGCCTTGCATTTCTAAAAAGTCTTTGGCGTTCAAAGTTTCAACAGTTTCCTGATTTTTAGTTTTATTTTTTGACATTAACACAAAAAAATTTGATAAAGACAAATCCTAGCCTTATCAAAATTTTTTAGAAATATTCCTGTTTAATCTTATTTTTAATCTCAATGGCAATAGTATATAGACAAGCACAAAAATTGTCAATAGTAAGCCCTAAAAACAAGGCTTTACTCTAAAATTGCCTTAATTCTTCGGACTCCCGCTGAAGACGCCTCTTCCTTTTGAATCTTAAATTTGCCTAATCCTTGTAAAGTTTGGACGTGTGGTCCGCCGCAAATTTCCCGAGAAAAAATATTATTCCAGGAGGCTTGCCTGCCTCCATTATTTTGCCCCACCGTGTACACTTTTACCTGTTCCCCGTACTTAGAATCAAAGACGCCAGTGGCGCCGGTAGCCTTCGCTTCAGCTAAAGGAATTTCTTCATAGGCGACATCTAAACCGAGACCGATGGCCTCGTTAACCAACTCTTCCACCGCCGCAATCTGTTCCGGTGTCATTTTTTCAGGATGAGAAAAATCAAAACGCAGACGTTCGGCGGTAATATTGCTACCCTTCTGAGCAACATGCTCTCCCAAGACTTTACGTAAAGCAGCTAGTAACAAGTGAGCGGCGGTGTGAAGCTTAGTAGTCTCTTCACTATGATCCGCTAAACCGCCTTTAAACTTCCCAGCCGAAGCGGTCCGAGAAAGTTCTTGATGTTTTTGGAGCTCAGACATAAAGCCTGGGCGGTCAACTTTTATGCCATGCTCATTTGCTAGTTCTTCCGTAATCTCTAAGGGGAAACCATAGCTTTGATAAAGATTAAAGGCGGCAACGCCATCCAAATCTTTAGCTGCTAGTTTTTTAAATTCAATCATTCCCTTCTCTAAAGTGCGATTAAATTTATCTTCCTCTTTATCAAATTCTGTAAAAATAAATTCTTGATTCTTTTTTAACTCCGGATAAGCGGAAGCGTAGTCATCAATAAAAATCTGAGCCACTTCTTTCAACCACTTCTCTTGAGATATGCCAATTTGACGGCCATAACGAATAGCTCGACGTAAAAGACGACGAACAATATAGCCCTGATCGGTATTAGAAGGGGGGACGCCCCGGTCGTCACCGACAATAAAAGTGGCCGCTTTTAAATGATCGGCAATTACTTCAAAGGCCCGCTTATCATCAACATATTTCTTCCCTGATAATTCTTCAATTCGCCCAATTGCCCGCGCGAACAAATCAGTTTTAAAAATACTATCTTCACCGCTTAAAACCATTAAGACTCTCTCTAAGCCGCCGCCGAAATCAACATTTTTATTTTTCAATTCCTGCCAACCGTCAACGCTTTTCTGATACTGCATAAAAACAGAGTTGCCAATTTCTAAAAAACGGCCGCAATCGCAATTGGGATGGCAATGGGGTCCATAGGCCAAATCATGTTCTTTGCCGGTATCATAAAAAGTTTCACTGTCGGGACCACCAAGTTCGCCCACAGCGTCACCCCTCTGCCACCAGTTCTTGTCGCGATAAGCAAAAATTCGCTGGCGAGAAAAATCTAATTCCTGGCCGGAGCCAAGTGCTCCCTTGCCGGTCGTCATCGGCCCCTCTTCAGCGGAAACGCCGTAATGACCAAAAAGTTCTTGTAAAATAGAAATCGCCTCGTCATCTTTAGCAATTTTGCCATCAGCACTACCGGCATAGACTGTTTGGTAAATCCGAGCCGGATCCATCTTCAATTCCACAAACAGAAATTCAAACCACCAAGCCAACTGCTCTTTTTTAAAATAATCACCCAAAGACCAATTACCCAGCATTTCAAAAAAAGTATTGTGGCGACTATCACCAACTTCATCAATATCTTCCGTGCGGAAAGATTTCTGACTATCCGCCAAACGAATGCCGGCGGGATGAGTCTCCCCCAGTAAATAAGGGACTAGGGGAAACATGCCGGAGTTAGTAAATAGCAAAGAGGCATCATTTTCTGGAAGCAAAGAAGCGCTGGGAATAATAGCATGGCCCTTGCTCTTAAAAAAATCTAAATATTTTTGGCGAAGTTCATTGGCAGTCATATATTTTTAACTATAAAACGATATTTTAAAGGATTTAATTATTTAATCAAGTTGAAGTCACCATTAATAACAGTGGGGGCAATTTCAGCTAATTCGTCTTCATAAGGACCAGAAGCCCAAGGATTGAGAAGATAGAGGCGTTTATCCAAAACGTGAGCAAAACCGATTTCCAAAAAAGTATTAGCGCCAATATAGCCATCAATCCCTTTCTTAGTGGCATTAACCACTAAAACAGCATCAGCCGCTTGAATTAATTGATAGTAGCGCCGAATTAAACTGCCGCTTTCGGCCTGGCGAAAAACGCCGTCGCCATGAGCCTGTTTTTCTTTAATAAAATCATCATAGCTCAATTCTCCAGCCATAATTCTCTGGGTTAAACGCGGCACTTCAACGCTATGGCCAGCCTTGTTTAAAACGGCGGCCGCGGCCGCAATTTGAGGGGTAAAATCAACGCTTCCACAAATAACAATTTTCATAAATGATTAAATAATATTTACTTCCGGCTCAATTTTAACGCCAAATTTTTTGAAAACGCCAGCCTGAACGCGGCGCACCTGGGCTAAAGCCTGACGGGCAGTGGCGCCGCCGTAATTCACCAAAATCAAAGCTTGCTTCTCATACATCCCCACCGCACCGAAACGCTTCCCCTTGAAACCAGCCTGCTCAATTAGCCAGCCAGCCGGCACTTTCACTAAATTAACTTTGGAAGCGGGGAAAAATTTAATCTCGGGAAAAGCTTTTTGTAATTTTTTAAAAGCATTTAAAGAAATTTCTGGATTTTTGAAAAAGGAGCCAGCGTTAGCAATTACGGCTGGATTTGGTAATTTACTATCTCGAATTTGTCTAATCGCTTCTGCCAATTGTTGAATGCTTGGGCTTTTTATCCCCTGCTCCGATAATTTTGCGCGAATGTCACCGTAGTCAAGGCGCAAAACAGGATGCTTACTTAACTTTAAAGTGACACTGGCAATAAAATATCGGCCCTTATACTTATTTTTAAAAATACTATTGCGATAAGCGAAGGCGCAATCTTTAAGTTTAAAAACTTTTTCTTTGCCATTGCGCACATCAATCGCGCGCAAACTAGCAAAAACATCTTTTAATTCCGCGCCATAAGCGCCGATATTCTGTACCGGAGCGGCCCCGACGGTCCCGGGAACATAATATAAATTCTCGGCCCCGCCCCAACCGCGCTCAATCGCAAAATAAACCAAAGCGCTCCACCATTCGCCCGAGCGCGCTTCCACCCAAGCGGCAGTGGCCGTTTCCTTAACCACCCGTACGCCTTTTAATTCGTTTTTTAAAACCAAAGCCTTTAAAGGACGACTAATTAAAATATTAGAACCCCCCCCTAAGACAAAAATTGGTAGCTTCTGCTTTCGAGCAAAGGCCAGAGCTTCTTCTAAATCATTTTCTTCTCTAATAACAGCAAAATAAGCGGCTTTTGCCCCAATTTTTAAAGTCGTGTAAGGAGTTAAATCTATTTGTTTCTGAATTTTAAGCATAAAGATATTATATCCTAAAAAAGTAAGAAAAGTCTAGGTAAAAATAAAACGGAGGCTGATGCAGTCTCCGTCAATAAAACTAATAAGAAAATTAAGCAACTTCGCCCAATTCCTGTAATTTCAAGAGCTTAGAATAAAGACCGCCGGAAACATGGGCAAGCTCACTATGACTTCCCTGTTCAACCACTTTGCCATTTTCTAAGACAATAATTTTATCGGCCTGCTTAATTGTACTCAGGCGATGAGCAATGATAATAACCGTACGATTGCGACCGATACGACTTAGAGCGTCCTGGATTAAACGTTCACTCTGACTATCAAGATTAGAGGTGGCTTCATCAAAAATTAAGATTTTCGGATTAGCTAAAATCGCCCGGGCAATACCCAAGCGTTGCCGTTGACCGCCAGAAAGTTTAATACCCCGCTCGCCCACTAAGGTGTCATAACCCTTTTCTAGCTTTAAAATAAATTCTTCCGCATTAGCAATGCGGGCCGCCGCCTCAATTTCTTTCTGGCTGGCGCCAGGATGAGCATAGGCAATATTTTCTCTAACGCTAACATCAAATATTTCCACCTCCTGGGGGACAATGGCTAAAAGACGACGATAAGCGAAGAGATCGAGATTACGAACATCTTGCCCATCCACTAACACCTGACCGGAATTGGCGTCATAATGACGATAAATCAAACGCGCCAGCGTAGTTTTGCCGCCGCCCGAAGGACCAACTAAAGCCACCGTGCTTCCTGCTATTAACTTACAGCTGACCCCGTCTAAAGCCTTAACTCTGTCATCGCGGTATTGAAAAGTGACATTTTTAAATTCAATTTCCCCCTTAATAGTCTTAAGAATAACGGCTTTATCATTATTAACAATCTCGCTCTCGGCTTTGAACAAAACTAAAAGACGATTAACGCCTTCGCGTCCTTCTTCCATCCGATCATAAAAGCGAGACAGGCGATAAGTAGAGGCATAAGCTTTCTCGCTCAAAGTAAAGGCAAAAATTAAGGTACCGACGCTGATGGTGCCGTGATAAACCAAATAAACGCCCAGGAATAAAACGGCAGCCCGGCCGATATCAACAATCAAATTGCGACCCAAGCCGATCTTCATCATCCAGCCCCACTGCTTATTCTCATTATCTCTAATCCCTGCTTTAATCTTTTCAAATTCAGACAACTCCCGCTCCTCTTGGACAAAAGACTGAACGGCATTGATATTAATAATCGACTGCGTCATTTTGCCGGAGGCAACCTCATAGGAACGATAAATCTCTTTGCGCACTGGATACATTTTCTGATTAGACCAATAAGTAACAAAAATAAACAAGGGGGCAAAAATTAAAAAAGAAATACCGATACGCCAATCCGCCCAAAATAAAGCGGGAATAGTAAAAGCCAGCTGCACCAGCGTCGGCGCGACTTCCCAGCCGATATTGTTGACTAAGGTAGAAATCCGATCAACCCCTCTTTCAATCTTAATAATTTTACCGCCGGTATTTTCTTTTTCGTGATAGCCTAAACTAAGATCAAGCAACTTAGACTGCGCCTTTAAACCCAAATAATATTCTATCTTCACCAATAATTTCAAAATAGAGCGATCCCCAAAATACTGAATAACGGAACGGATTTGATCAGAGCCAAGATAAAGGACAATTAACCAAATTAAAAAATTTAGGTCAGTCGCCTGAAAATTATATAAACTATCAATTAAAAGCTTAAGAATATAGGGTTTAGCCAAATCAAAAACCGCCCCAACCACGGTAATGGCAAGGATAATATGAATTAAACGGCGAAAAGGCAACAAAAGCCGCCATAATTCTTGCCAAAATTCCCGCCAGCTGAGGCTGGGTTTTTTCTTGTTTTCTGACTCGGAAGGATTTTCCATAAAGAAAAATTAAAACAGAGCTTAAGCCCTCTTTACTATAGAATACGGTTAAAATCAATAAATATTACAATCACTTTGATAATAAAGGAATAGTTGACAAAAAGCAAATTATTTACTAGAAATAAAGCAGACCTTTAATATTAACCCATAAAATATAGAAAGATGAAAACAGATCAGAAGAAAGCAGAAATTCTGCAATTGGGGCAAGAATGGAAAAACGCCACCAAAACCGAAAAAGCAAATATCGCTGATAAAATCAGCAGCTACTTTCTCGATGGCCCGGAAGAACAAATCCCCGAACTCTTAGGAGCGGTACGTTCCCTGGCTTGGTTAAACGACAACGGTTTCAACCGCGTAGTCGCCAGTTTACAGACTGATGCGGAAATCAAAAAACTGATACCTTTGGCCAAAAAACAAAATGGCCGGAGACATAAATTAGCCGAGCGTCACGCTCAACTTTTGGAAAAAGAGTTCGCATCTGCGGACTTTACAACCAAAATAATGATTTTTAAAAAGGCAAACCAGAGCAACGGTAACAACAATGACGAAATGGGAGCGGCCAACTATCGCTTCTGCCGACGTCATTGGATATTACTGGTTAACCTTATCAGCAACCTTGAAAAAGGGATGGCGGTGCATGACGCCCTGATGAGCAATCATATTAATCACAATGAAGTATGGCCGACGGTAGCAGCCGTAAAAACGATCAGACTGTGGACCAAACAAAGTAGCATTGAAGATATTGCTGGCGAACAGCATAAAATTCTGACCGAACTCGGGACTAGCCTCAACCCTGGAAAAATTCTCATCGCCCAGGCAATCTTAAACAAAATGTAAATTTAAAGTGAAGAAAAAAATCCGACCCCAATGGCCGGATTTTTTCTTGAACTTAAAATCTAAACTATTTATCTTGGCGGTATAATTATGTTGTTAGAAAAGATATTATCAGATGACTGATACTCCCACAGACCAACACCGTTAGTACTAGCAAAAGTATTATTTGTTAAAGTGTTATGAGTACTCAGCATCACAACAGCACCATAGGTGCTAGTACTAGAAGCAATGTTGCCACTTACACTGGTATTGTGCGTGTCGTAGAGATATAAGCCCCGGCCATTAGTACTGAATAAATTGTTACCCGAGATAAGGCCTTCTTCAAAACTTTGAGTAGACAAAGCTGCGGCCCCTGAATTAATAGTATTATTAATAACATCAACATTTTTCATATCTACTAACCAGACTCCTTGGCCGTCAACTTCTAAATTATTATTTTCTAAGACAAGACCCGAAGAACGAGATATAGCAATACCCTCACGATGACCGGTAGTAGGACCAGAGTATTGAATATTACAATTCTTAATAGTCAGATCGTTCTTATCAAAATCAGCATAAACCCCATACCGATAGTCAGCGCCGCTAGAGCCATAGATGATAGAATGACCCTGGCAATCAAGGGTCACGCCGATGTGAACGACGTTAAAACAGGTATCGGTTGAGGAAACATCATCGCTTAGTTTGTAGGTGGTAAGAGGAGAGTCTAATTCGCGGCAGGAATTTATTACGACCTCATCGCCCTCAAAATTAGAATTAATTAAATTGATAATGAGATCGATGCGCTGGCCATAAATTGTATCACCAGCCGAGCTCCGAGCGGAAGATAACATCTGCTTCATTACCCTTAAAATCTCGGAATTATCCACGACATAGGCGAAGTTAGCTTCAGAGTATTCTAGAAAAGCCTTCATTTGAGCACTTACCGGACCATAATATAGAGAATAATATTCATCTAAAAGATCATCAATGTCTTGATCGGCGTCCCAATATAAACGGGCAGTAATATAGGTATTTAAAGAGTTGGCGGCAAACGGATCCCAGTCTGGAGTGAGGCTGGACCAGTCTGTATTAATTTCGATACTCTCGCCGCTGGATTTGCCTTTCAAAAATTGTAAATTTTCCGCGATAGCATGCGGGAAATAAGATGGCACTGATTGAGTGGGTGCACCCGGCAAATTTATTAAGTAATAATCATAAGTATAAATCTGTTTAGAGGGTAAAAGCGCCAGCCATTGATTAACTAAGGATTGATTAAAAAATTTAGTCGCCTCATCACCAAAGGAGCTGCGGTTATTACTAATTATCACCACTAAATTAGGGGCGACTGGCCGACTGAGATTTAAAGGCGGCAATAAATAGGTGGTATAGGCCGAATTAATTATTTTTTTATCAGAATACTCGGGGTCTTCATATATTTCCCAAGCTAAATTATTAACATATTCCCAGACATAATCGGACAACTTTCCGGAAAAACCTCTTTCTGGAGTTTCCTTAGCTTTGCATTCGGGGCTAGATTCGGAAGCTTGAGTAAAACCATCAGAAGGCATCACGCTGATAATAGGAGCATCATATACATCAAACATCGCCTTAACATATTTTACTTGTTCATCAAATAAAGCCTGAGAACATAAATCCGGCTTAACATCTGAACCGTTCATGCGCACTCCGTTCCAAATAGCATAATATTCGGGATGAGCAGTTTTATTTTCCGCTCTCTCCAGAATTCTATCAACACCATGAACATAGGGATAAGCCAGGTCGTTGAGAAAGCTATTAGAACGCAAACTTAACTGCCAGCGCAGCTCCTCTTCAGCGCGACCATTAGGATAATGGTAAGGCTTTAGATGAGTAAATTCTTTATAATAAAGAAAAAAATGTCTCATCGAAAAGTCAGGATTAATAGTCTGATTGATGTCCTGAAAGCTAATGCTACTTTTGTTAGGAATAATTGTTCCCAGTTCTCCAGGAGCATACCAGCGAATACCTTGATTATACAAAAATTCATAAACAGCATTCATTGTCCCGCGACCATCAGCCTCCCAAATATTATGAACTTCATTATAAGAGCGGGCGTAATAGTCAATATAGTCATTATTCCAGACGCCGTCAGTGATGGCATCCCATTCGGAATAAAGCGCTTCTCTGCTTTTATTTTCAGGCGGCCCGGAATGAGGACCGAGAACCGAGAGATTATCATCATCTCCTAATAAAACTAAATAATTAGAGCCGGAAACGATTTTAAAGCCACCATCAATACAACCCTGTGCATTAATACCTAAAGCATCAGTATACACGCTCTGGCCGATATATACATGATAAGCCTTGGTTTCGTCGGGAATACTGGATACAGGTAAAACAACACCAGACATATCTTGAATATAATCTTGAAAATAACTAGCCGCCAGCTGGATCATATTAGTTGTCGATGATGAAACAACAATATCAGCCCGAGCCACACCATCTTGAACTAAATATTTAATGGCACTTCCTCCGCCACCTCCGCCACCGCCGCCACCGCCACCGCCTCCGCTACTGCCACCGCCGCCACCGCCAATAACAATACCGCTATTATTAATCTCTAAACTAATATTGGCAGCAAATGGTTTTCCCTGAATAAGGCCAAGCAAGTCTTGAACAGCATCACTGATACTAAACCCGGGGGAATCAATGTTTTGATCTATTTGTAAAATATATTCCGAATAGAAACGATTCGCCCAAAAGGCTTCAGCGCTGGTAATATGATGGAAAGCAGTACCGGCATAATAATAATACAAGCCGTCACGGATATTTTTAGTCAAAGAACCAATCGGTAATTCATCATCAGCCAATTCTGCCCCTACTTGATAATTAGCAAAGAAGGCGTCAGGAATATCAGCTACTCTTCGCGCCCAATTATTACCATAAAGACGCTTAGCCTGAACCTCATCCTTTATCTTGCGTAAAAGTCCGCTCGGTTCAACGGCATAAACCGAAGGATCAGTGGTAATTTTAACTAACTTCGTTCCCGCTCTCATCACGACATTGCCCCCGAGAGGATATGATTGTAATTCGGAAGCCGGAATATCAATGACGCCATTAAAATCTTTATACCAGGAAAAATAAACATCTTCTGAGGGAAAAACGTAGCGCTTATTATCCGTACCTAAATAATAGACCGAGGAAATATCACTAGTCTTGATAAGATCACCAGGCTGGGCCGCTCTAACCGGGGCAATATTAAACAAGATATTTATTGATTCCGCTAATAATAAAGGACGTTTGGCGGCAAGCCAGATAAAATTAACGGAAAAAATAAGGACTGCTCCCAGAATTAGATATTTTTTAACCTTAGTAACCATAAAATAAATCTAGAGAGAAAGTTAATACTCATAAGCACCAATATCTGGAGCCGAACCCTGGGGGATGCTCACCCCATCGCGATCATAAGAATAAGGGAGACTAACGTTAGTGCCTGCGTTAATACAAGGAGACCCAGGTTGTAAGTGGAAATTATAATTAGCCGCGTGAACAAACAAGGGATCGCCAATAACGGCGCTGGTGCCGGTGCCAGAAGGACCAACCGTAGCCGCTGTGCCATAACAATTATTAGCCATAGTGACAGTCCCTAGCCCTCCCCATTTCTGTAAAGCGATAGCAACATCAGATCCTCTAAGATGGATGTTATTTTTCATCTCGACGTTGCTTCCTTGCTGAACGAAGACATGAAAAGGAACTTGCGGAACACCATTTACACTATTATACCCGGTAAAATTATAGAAAACATTATTATATATCTTATCTGGATTAGGCTTTGAAGCATTCCAGCCAAAGGAAACACCCCTACTGCATCCATAGAAGAAATTATTGTGAACTAAAGTATCATAGGAAAAATTACCTATTTTCAAACCAGCACTCACCCCCTCAAATGTATTATACCTAACAATTATACCCGTTCCTCTTTCTATTATTACTGCTGACTCCAGCCGGCTACTGTTTCTAAAGGTAGAATATTCAATAATACCGTTGTAGGTATTAACTGAGCCATTACTGACAATAACGCCATATTTATTACCGGTATCATCTAACCTATCCACGGTAGTATGATGAATGTGAAAGCCGTTATAGTTTCCGTCTAGCTGGATGCCATCACCCGATGAATAAGACTCATTAGCGTTACTAAAATATCTTCTGTTGACATCATAAATATTAGAATAACCAATCTCAATATTTTGCGCGTCTCTCGCATAAATACCATCCACACTGATATCATGAATTACAGTATTAAGTATTTTTACATCATTACCTCCGGCTCTTATTCCCATCGCCTGGCTAGAATCACTGCCCGCTTTCCATAATTCGCAGCCGATTACACTTATTCTGGTTCCCCCCAGAAAACCGCCAGTATCACTGCCCATGCCTATAATAGCCACAAGTCCTACCGCTGTTGGAGCGGTAACGCGCATATTTTCAATAGTGCAATCTGTGCATTGATTAAATTGAACTGCATAAAAATTTCCAGAACCAGTATAGTTAATTATCGGCTTTTCTCCTGAACCATAATCAGCAATTCTAACATTACTTCTTTGATATAAAAGAATCTTGGACGGCATCGTAGCCGTGGTTCCCCGCTTCTGGAGATAAGTCATGTTATTTTGAAAGACAACATCAGACCAAGCGTTGTATGGTCTTTCAATTGTTCCATCTTCAGTGCCATTATAAGTGGGATCTATATAAATAGTATTAGCCGCCGCTAAAGTAATAACCACGCTATCATTAACAGAACTTGAAATATTACCAGCAGCATCACGCACCCAAGCATAGATGGTCTTGCTGCCGGCACTCGAAAAAGTATAGGTCGTTTGAGCATTAGTCGACCAACCGGCCGCCCCCAAACTCGGTGTTGACGATGTCTCGGTAAGAATGTAGGCTGTTACACCAACGGCATCACTAGCAGTAAAAGTAGTGATAGGCACAGTTAAAGAAGAGGCCGTAGTAGGGATGGTAAAGTTAGTAATTACGGGAGCAGTAGTGTCGGGCAAAGTAATCACCACACTGTCGTTTGCCGCAGAAGAAATATTGCCAGCAGCATCACGCGCCCAGGCATAGATAGTCTTAACGCCAGCATTCAAGAAAGTAAAAACAGTCTGAGCATTAACAGCCCAGCCAGCCGCCGCTAAACTTGGGATTGATGATGCTTCTGTAAGAATATAAGCTGTTACCCCGACAGCGTCGCTAGCGGTAAAAGTGGTAATGGAGACAGTTAAAGAAGAGGCCGTAGTAGGGATGGTAAAGTTAGTAATGATGGGAGCGCTTAAATCAAGACAAGTATTACCGCTAGGCTGATAGCCGGTATTGCAAGAAACAATTTCGCAGGTCCCCCAATTAGACCAAGTCCCTAAATTACAAGTTCTAGTTTGGCTACCCTGACCGTTACTAATATTACA
>CALJZR010000061.1 GCA_937983635.1 uncultured bacterium
AAAGAAAAAAGAAAATTTACCTTTTTTTATTGACGGGGTGGTAGTAAAGTATAATCGCCTTCGGCTCTGGGAAGAATTGGGTACAGTGGGGAAGGCTCCACGTTATATGATGGCCTATAAGTTTTCAGCGGAGCAGGCGACTACTAAGTTATTGGATATTGTTTGGCAGCTAGGCCGCACGGGCGCGCTGACGCCGACCGCGATTTTAGAGCCGGTTAAAGTGGGGGGTGTGACTATCGGTCGCTCTACCTTGCATAACTTAGATGAAATTAAACGTTTAGACTTACGTTTAGGCGATACCGTTATTATTGAAAGAGCGGGGGATGTAATTCCCAAAGTAGTGGCGGTCTTAGCTAATCTCCGTTCGGGAAAAGAGCAGGTAATTAAGGCCCCTAAAGTCTGCCCTCGTTGCGGCTCTAAAGTCGAGCGTAGCGGTGAAGAAGTTGCTTATCGCTGTCTTAATAAGAGTTGCTATGCCGTAGCTTTACGCCGTTTGATGCATTTTGTTTCTAAGCCCGCGCGTGATATTGAAGGTTTAGGCCCGAAGATTATTGAGCAATTAGTCGGTGAAGGTTTATTAGAGGATGCGGCTGATATTTTTGCGCTGCGGCGCGAAGATTTAATTGGCCTAGAAGGTTTTGCTGAAAAAAAGGCCGACAAATTAATTGCCGCTATCACCTTGAAAAAAGATTTGCCCTTAGCTAGATTTTTATTTGCCCTCGGGGTTTTGCATATTGGCGAAGAAAGCGCTAGCACTCTGGCTCAAGCTTTGGCGCGCCGTTTACCTGGAGATAAATACTCTCCTCACGATTTGTGGCTGACGGCTAAAGCTGTTAGTGCTGAAGAATGGATGAATCTTGATGATATCGGCCCGGTAGTTGCTCAAAGTCTAGCTGCTTTTTGGCTGGCGCCCGAATCAGAAGAGCTGCTTTCTAAATTTTCGCGACTCGGCGTTTTATTATCGGCGCCTGTACTCACTGGCGGCTCTTTGCAGGGCAAATCTTTCGTCTTAACCGGTTCTTTGCGTGGTTTGACAAGACAGGAGGCAAAAGATAAAATTAAAGCCAGAGGCGGCAAAACTAAGGAAAGCGTCGGCCGTAGCCTTGATTATATTGTTGTCGGCGAAGAGCCTGGCTCCAAGTTGGCCGAGGCGCAGAAGTTGGGAGTGAAGATTTTAACGGAGGAGGAGTTTATAAAATTAATAAAATAAAAAAGACGGTTTTTTAATTTTTATGCAATTTAAAGATAGTGACATTCAGCACATTGCCGATTTAGCCCGCCTGGAATTAACGCCGGCGGAGTTGTCTTCGTATGGTTCTCAGTTGTCAGCTATCACTGCTTATATCGATCAATTGCAGACAGTTAAGGTTGAAAATATTCAGGGTTCCACGGCGCTGGTAAACGTTTGGCGGGAAGATGAAGTGCAATCTTGGAGCCCAGAAGAGAATGAAGAAGCGCTCGCCCAAGGAGAGCGCGAGGCCGGTTTAATAAAGGTTAAAAGAGTTTTATAAATATGGACGCTCAGGCTTTTACTATTGCTCAAGCAAGAAAAGAATTGGATAACGGCAATGTTAGTTCTGTGGAATTAACCAGGGCTTGTTTGCGACGGATTGAAGCTTTAGATTCAAACTTACACTCCTGCCTCTTAGTGGATAGCGAGGGGGCTTTAGCGGCCGCAGAGGAGGCAGATTTACGTCTCCGTTCCGGTGAGCGTTCGCCTTTATTAGGAATCCCTTATCTCGCTAAAGATATTTTAATGACCAAGGGTTTGAAGACTACGGCGGCCTCTAAGATTTTAGAAAATTATATTGCTCCTTACGACGCTACTGCTATTTCCAGACTGCGTTCAGCTGGGGCAGTGATGCTGGGTAAAACCAACCTTGATGAATTTGCCCATGGTTCTTCTACGGAAAATTCCGCTTTTGGACCTACTAAAAATCCTTGGGATTTAAGCCGGGTTCCGGGTGGCTCCTCTGGTGGCAGTGCGGCGGCAGTAGCGGCGGGTTTGAGTTTTTTTGCTTTAGGCACCGATACGGGTGGTTCGATTAGGCAGCCGGCCAGTTTTTGTAATTTAGTGGGCTTTAAGCCGACCTATGGCCGGGTTTCCCGCTTTGGCCTTTTGTCCATGACTTCTTCTACCGACACCATTGGACCCTTGACTCGTACCGTGGAAGACGCCGCTTTAGTATTAGCGGCGATTGCGGGACCTGATAGTCGGGATGCTAGCACTTTACCGGAGCTTCCGGCTGACTATCAGCTTGATTTAGAGAAGGGAGTTAAAGGCCTTCGCATTGGTATCGTTTCTTCCTACTTTGAATCTAGTCTGGATTCACGTTTACGTGCTGCTGTTTTTTCTGCACTTGAAGCTCTTAAGCAAGCGGGGGCGGAAATTATTAATATTTCTTTACCTTATAACGACTATAGTGTTCCAGTTTATTATGTTATTACTCCTAGCGAATTAAGTTCTAATTTGGCGCGTTTTGACGGCATCGGCTGGGGCTTTTCTCAACCAGAGGCAGATAATTTGGCGGCTTTTTATAAAGTTAATCGCGGTCGTGGCTTCGGCTCAGAGGCTAAGCGCCGGATTATGCTCGGCACCTTTGCTTTAAGTGCCGGTTACGCCGATGCTTATTACAAAAAAGCTCAGGCAGTAAGAGAACTGATTAAGGATGATTTTAGGCAAGCTTTTAGCCAAGTTGATATAATTTTTACCCCCACTTCGCCACATCCCGCTTTCAAGCTAGGGGCACAGGTTAATGATCCTTTAGCCATGTACCTAGAAGATATTTATTTAGCGGGCGCTTCTTTGGCTGGTTTGCCCGCCATTTCCGTACCGGGCGGATTTGTGGATGAAGGGGGCAAGGAACTGCCTTTCGGTTTTCAATTGATTGGCGCTGCTGGCGCTGAGGCCACGGTGCTAAGGACGGCCAGAGCCTGGGAAAAGATTAATAATTATTTTGAGCGCCAGCCTAGTCTCTAGGTTCGACCTCTATATTACTATGGAAGCGAAAAAAACAATCAGAATCATTTTCTTCTTAATTGCTTTAGCAATTATTATTTTCCTGTCAGTGATTTTTATTAACAGTCGGATTGATTCTAAAGAGGTTTCAAAAGATTTAATTCCCGGTGAAAATGTTCCTGCTTTAAATACAGAACATAGCCAGAGCTACCAGGCCGTTAATTTGCCGGTCATTTCTGCCGATGATTTTGTTAGCAGTCAAGAAGAGAAGAAGCTTGACCTCATTGTTTATGAAGATTATGCTGATTTATTTAGTGCCGATTTTGCTTCATCTTTAGATCAGGTTCAATCTGAATTTGGCAATCAAGTGAGAATTGCTTTCCGTCCTTTTACTGTTGCGAACTCGGACCTTTCTTTACAGGCGGCTTTGGCGGTGCGCTGTGCGGCCGATGCTGGCCAAGGACAGGAGTTTAGAGATAAGGTTTTTTCGGCTGTCCGGGAAAATAAGCTGATGCTTGAATCTCTGGTTACTTTTGCTTCCGAACTATCTCTAAATAGTGAAGAATTTCAGGCCTGCTTGACTAATTCTGAAAAAAAGGAAAAGATAGGAGGGCTGATGGCGGGTGCGGAGAATTTTTCTGTTTACGGCGCCCCGGCCATTTTTATCGGCGATGAAATGATTGTCGGCGCTCGACCTTACGAGGCTTTCACCGACTCCAATGGTGATGAAATTGAAGGCTTAAAACAGGTGATTGAAAGACAATTGAAATAGTGCTATCTTAGATAGCATTAATGGAGAGGTCGCATAGTGGTCGATTGCGCTCGCTTGGAAAGCGGGTATACCCTAACCGGTATCGAGGGTTCGAATCCCTCTCTCTCCGCAGATTAAAAAATAAGGTTAATATCCTTATTTTTTTGTTTAAATTTTTTAATACTAATTTATTTAGTTTTATTGTTCCTAGAGATTTATTGATAAGTATAAATATCTAGTCTATTTTAATTTTAGCGCACCCAAGATGAGGGCTGCTTGTAAAATTCCCATTTTTCCTTTATTATAAGCCTATAATAACTTTAATTTTATGGATTATCATAAATTTCGACTAAAAAGATTTTGGGTCCATGCTTTGTCAGCTCCTGTTATCTGGCTACCGCTCCCGGCTGTTTTATTTTTAGATCTATTAGTATCAATCTATCAATTTATTTGCTTTCCAATTTATGGTTTGGAGAAAGTTAGGCGCAGAGAGTATATTTTAGTACGCGATCGCAATAAGCTTGATTATCTTGAACCTTTAGAAAAAATCGGTTGTATGTACTGTGGTTATGTCAACGGTTTTCTTTTGTACGCGAAAGAGATTGCCGGGCGGACAGAAAAATATTGGTGCGGAGTGATGCATGAAAATAGGCCTGGGTTTAAAGTCCAGGCTAGCCAGGTTGAACAGGGCTTTTCAGCCTTCGGTGATGAAGATGATTTTCATAAGAAATATGATGTTTAGCCGGATTAATTTTTTTATTAAATAAAAAAAGCGCCCAGGCAGGGCGCTTTCTTTTATTTCTAAATTTAATTAACTCCGTTAGCTTGCAGGAAGGGAACATAGGCGCGGTCAGTATTATTGATGTGCCAGGTCTACCAAGATTCAAGGAAACTAGAAATTTCGAAAAATATTTTTGGATCTTTTGATTCGTCATAACGCTTGCGCCACTCTTCTATCTTTTCTCGATATTGATTATGAATGCGAATATGCTCTTCCGCGCCCTCATAGCCAAAGAGTTAAAAATATTTTTCTTCTGTTTGAAAGTGATATACCGCATAGTCCGCTAACTCTTTAATTATGCGCTCTATCTCGGCAATATCTTGGTGCTCTTTATTGCTAAATAGGTCGTACAGTTTATTAATGATAGCGAGAATTTTTTTATGTTGCTCGTCAATCTCGCTGATGCCGAGCGAAAATTCACTTTTCCACTCAACGAGAGGCATAATATTTTTTTAATTTATTTTATATATTTTTATTTTACCATTTTCCCGTTAATACGTAAAAAATTTGCTATTATTAGCACTCTATATAGTTACTAATTTATTCTATTTTAGCTATAATTGTCATTGAAAATTTGTAATTTTTTGGCTCACTTCAAGAACTAATCCTTTTTTGTTATAATGTTCTTGCAGTATTTAGCAAAATATAATAATTAGACAGATTAATTTTAGTAATTTTAACGCTAATATTTAAGCGTCACTCATTATTTATACTTATTAGATTTTTTAGCATTTATGCCTTTTAGGAAAACCACTAGTTTAATAGCTTGGATATCAATTATTGCTTTATTGCTTGGTAATTTTTCGTTTATTAAGATATCAGCGGCTGCTGACCCTAATCAATATAACCTCAGTAGTGATTGGCGTTGGACTCCGAGTTCGGCCAGTGGGGCGGCAACCATAACTAACGCCCTGTTAAATGATGTTGACTCTGGTAGCTTGAGTATCGCTAGCGGCGGGAGCGAAGAATTAATTTTGTCGCTTGATGCCGCCCCTGAAGGAGGTATTTTTACCTATGTTTTAGAGGGGGCTGATCAAACTGCTTGGACAATATCAGCATCAGAGTCTTTTGACAGCACTAACGGCCAAGATGGTTCTTGGAATTCACTAGCTACTAGTTTGCCGGGCGACGAAAATGGTCCATCAAGTCGTTTAAGGCATGTAAATCTATCAGAATCTGCCAATGCTCGTTGGTTTAAATTTAGTATTACTAATAATTATTCTTCCGCCCAAGCTCTAGCCACTGTTGGTTTGCATAAGTTTAATGGCAATAATGATTATTGGTTATTTGTGGGCGCTTCTATTGTGAACATGTCTATCGACTATGATGAGATGAATAGTCAGATCAAGACTAACTATGGCTATGATCCTTTGATTTTTAACATGGGCAACTCTGGCAAAACTGTCAGCTGGTTAAATGATAATATTGAGACTATCATGTCAGCTCACCCTAAAGCTAAATTTGTTGCAATCCATATGGGCGGTAATAATGTGAGTAATAATCGGCCATATGCTACCGCGGAGCAAAGCGCTCTTGATAGCTTTGATGTTAATTATCGTGAGCTACTCCAGAAAATTCAAAGTGCTGGTAAAATTGCCGTTCCCGGTAGGTTGACTTTTAGAAATTACCCGCACGACTATCCGGATAAGCCTGGTGTTTATGACGGCGGTATGGAGCATAACGGTTCCTTGCCTTTTAATGTTAATTTATTAGATCCAATTATCGCTAGTATGACCCCTGAATTCTACGATGCTACTGCCGGCAGGGGGGCTGTTGATTTGTACACTTATTTTTTAAATAACCAATGGGCGTTAGAAGGTACCGATGGCGTTCATCCTAACACCTTAGGAAGGGATTTGTTTTACCAGATTTGGATTGATACAGCTTTTGAGTTTGTTTATGATGGAACCTTGCCGACCGCGATTACTCCTCAGACTTTTAATACCCCCGCTGAAGATGCCGAGGAGTTGGTTAGCGCGGCTGAGGCAAGCCGGGAAACCTCTGATATTAATGTTGCTCAGAGTAAGTTAGACGAACTTGATTATTGGCCGGAGTTTTCGGTTGAACAAAGTTTATTGCAGATTCGTTTAGATAATGTTGTGCCTACGACCGCTTTAGTTTATAACGTAGATTTTGGGGCTAGCACCTATCTAAGCTCTCCTAATTGGAATAATTTAAATGGGATTACCGTTGGTTCGAATATTAATCTTATTTCCGACAGCGGGGCCTCCAGTTCCATTAATTTAGCAGTCACTAAGAGTTTCACTTCTACAACTGGTAGCGGTCTCACTTTTTCCGATTTTCCTTATAGTGCTACGCGCGATTCTTTTGTGGTTAGAACTTACACTGGCACTAGTTCTAGTATAACTCTCTCCGGGCTCAATCCTGAAAAAAAATATACTTTTACTATTTATAGTTCTGGTTCGGCTACTTCCTCTGTCACTGATTTCACCATCAACGGCGTGACTAATAGCGTTACTTCGGGTGGCAATAATTCACAGGTGGTGCAATTTAATAATATTATTCCCGATCAAGATGAGGAAATAGATATTTTTGTTTTTACGGCTACTAATTATGGCTACTTTAATGCCATGCAAATTAGAGAAACTGAGAATCCACCCACTTGTTTTGATCATATTTTAAATCAGGACGAAGTGGCAGTAGATGTAGGTGGTGTCTGCGGGACGGCCGTTACCCTTACTTATTCCGCCGCTTCTCACGGTAGCCTGACCGGTACTACTACTCAAGTAATAAATAGCGGCAGCGATGGTTCTCCTGTTACCGCAGTGCCTGACTCTGGCTATCATTTTGTCGACTGGAGCGATGGTTCAACTGAGAATCCCCGGACAGATGCTAACGTCACCGCCAACAAGTCACTGACGGCTAATTTTGCTGTTGATACCTACACTCTCACTTATAGCGCCGGCTCTCATGGTAGCTTAAGTGGTGCCACCATTCAGGTGGTTAATGGTGGCTCTAATGGCTCCGCCGTCACAGCCATTGCTGATTCCGGCTATCACTTTGTCGACTGGAGCGATGGCTCTACTCAAAATCCCCGGACAGATACCAATGTTACTGCTAATAAATCAGTGAGTGCTAACTTTGCTTTTACCTTAGAAACTTGTTTTGATGGCATTCAAAATCAGAACGAGACCGGAGTAGATAGCGGCGGAGTTTGTGTTTCTAGAGCTTACTTTATAGATTTTGGTGCGACCACTACGACTGATTGGAATAATGTCACCACTCATCAGGTCGGCATGAAAAATCAGAATATTTTTGATAGCGAGGGTGCGACAAGCACTATTGATATTAGTATTGAAGATGATTTTTCCAGTCTTGGCGCCAGCGGCGTATCGACTACCACTGGGATTTATCCAGCAAATGTAATCATAGATTATTTTTATGTACAAAGCGGATCTGTAGCCGTAGTTAAATTTTCTAGCTTAGACCTTAATAATTCTTATAGTTTTAAAATTCTTCCTTCTCGGTCTGGGACTGGCACTAGAAATTCTGAATATATCATTAATGGTGTTAGTGTGGTAGTTAACGCCATGAATAATGTTAGTAATGTGGCTGAATTTACTAATATTGAGCCTGATATTAATGGTGAAATTAATATAACCATTCAGCCCGAGGCTGGCGCTAGTTATGCTTATCTTAACGCGATAGAATTAGTGGAAAATATGGGCGCTGATACTTATGCTCTTGCTTATTCTGCTTCTTCTTATGGGAGTATCAGGGGGGAGGCTACTCAAGTTGTTAATAATAAATCAGATGGTTCCGCTGTTATTGCTGTTCCTAATTCTGGATACCATTTTATTGGCTGGAGTGATGGCTCTACTGATAACCCTAGAATCGACACGCACGTTACCGAAAATAAATCTGTGGTAGCAAATTTTTCTTTAAATACTGAGACTTGTTTTGACGGTATTAAAAATCAAAATGAGTCAAGTATAGATTTTGGCGGAATCTGCGTTTCCAGAAACTATTTTATAGATTTTGGTGACTTAACTACCGTTGGCTGGAATAATATGACCGATAGCCAGATAGGGACGAATAAACAAGATATATTTGATAGCGAAGGAGCTTCAAGCACTATTGATATTAATGTTGAAGCTGCCTTTTCTGGTTTTAGCGGGTACGGGGTGTCAACCACCACTGGCATATATCCTTCACGCGTCATTTCCGATTATTTTTTTGTAGAAGACGGCTCTTTTGCAGTGCTTAAATTTTCTGATTTAGACATTAATAACTTTTATAGCGTCAAGCTTTTTCCTTCTCGGTCAGGAACGGGTACTAGAAATTCAGAATATATTATTAACGGTAGTAGCGTGTTTGTTAATGCGATGGATAATATCAGTAATTTAGGTATTTTTTACGGAGTGCAACCTAATGTTGATGGAGAGATTTTTGTTACCGTCCGACCTGAATCCGGCGCTAGCTACGCTTATCTTAACGCCATAGAACTGGTAGAGAGCGTGAGCGCTTCTAATTTTATTCTTGATTATACCGCTTCCCTGAACGGGAGTTTGCTAGGGACTGTTACTCAAATTATTAATCGTGGTAGCAATAGTTCTCCTGTTACCGCTGTCCCTGACACTGGCTATCACTTTGTCGATTGGAGCGATGGCTCTACTCAAAATCCCCGGACAGATACCAATGTCACTGCCAATAAATCAGTGAGTGCTAACTTTGCTCTCGACGCCCCTCTTACCTACACCCTCAACTATAGCGCTGGTTCCCATGGTAGTTTAAGCGGTACCACTACTCAGGTTGTAAATAGCGAGGCTGATGGTTCAGCTGTGACCGCGGTCCCTGACTCTGGCTATCACTTTGTCGATTGGAGCGATGGCTCTACTCAAAATCCCCGGACAGA
>CALJZR010000062.1 GCA_937983635.1 uncultured bacterium
GTTTAATATGATGAATTTCTATAAATCCTTTACCAATATCTCCGTAAAAATCTTCAAAGTTAAACCTACATGCTTCGCAATATATTTTATTATGAACAGCAAAATGTTTTTTAGCGATTTCTACTAGCCTTCTTGATCTTTTTCTTAAAACGACCTGACTTGATTTTATATAACCTTCTTCAACTAATAAATTGGAAAAATCACTTTTAATAATCCTCTCTCTTTGAGCTCTATTAAATCCATTGTTTAATATAAAATCAAAGCTATCGCCATTATCTATAATATATTGCTGACCTAGCTGAGTAATTTTAAACAAGCCGTCTCTATTTATTCTTGTATATGATGCAAATCCTTTTCTAACTAATGTTTCATGGGAAACCAGATTTCTGACCTTTTGGCTAAAATGAGTGTCGCTGCGCCCGGTTAAAATTTCAGCATCGTGGCCTTCTGGCCTTAGCAAGTCTTCCAATTCTTTAATCAAAACAGCGGTCTTCATCCCAGCATTTTTTGAAGAGATAAAAATTAAAGCAGGTATGATTAGATCACTCTCACTATAGATCATATTAAAAATTATAAATCACTAGATGCTCAACCTCCCTGTCATTTCTACCCTTGACGTTGTATAGATAGGTCTTTTCAAATTTATCAATTTTAATGTTTTTCTTTTTAGTATAAAGGCTATGAATAAATGGAGTGTTTTTAATAATCAAAATAAATTTAGCTTTTGTTTTTAATAAACAATTAGCTAGTCTCTCCTGGTCATTTTTAGTAAACTCACTTTTTTCATAATCTTTAAAATCAGTATCGTAAGGTGGGTCTAGAAAGATAAAATCTTTTTCTGTTAGTTTTGAGTTATTAAATATCTTCTCAAAATCCTCATTTTTTATAACGGTATTTTTAAACGAATCTTTTATTTTATCGCTTAGAATATAATCAACCTTACCTCTAAAATCTTTAGAATTATAAGCTATACCACCATAAGGTATATTAAAATGCCCGTCAGCATTAAATCTAAACATCGAAGCGTAGCAAAATTCTCTTATAAAATAATAATTGGCTATTTTTTTAGCTAGACTAGTCTTATATCTATTGCCATTATAATTCATTACATCCCTAAAATGGGTATAAAAACCACTTCTAAATGCGGTTTCAATATTTTTATGTAAATCACCATCCGGTAAATAACCCCTTTCTTTCTCAATAACCTTCACTCGTCTCAACTTAGCAAAAATATTATTAGTAATTTTTTTTGATAAACTTTCTCTATCTAAGCAAAAGTTATTTTTAAACAAACCATTAAATTTATCCTCTTCCCCTGCAATACATTCGTCTACCTTTATTTTTAATACTTTTTCGTCAATATTTCCGTCTTTAAATTTCTTATATAAATTAATCAACTTATTTTCAAAAACATTTATATATTTAGGAATTTTTTCCCAGTTATCAACATAATCATAAAGCTCTTTTTTAAAATCATCTCTGTCATTTTCCCCTTTAATAAATTTATAGAAATCTATTAATTCCTGACAAATATCATTAATAATAGCTTTCTTCGGCATTAAGTTAAAAAAGATAGCTCCACCACCAAAAAAAGGCTCCACATACCGATCAAATGCTGGTATTAAGTCCTTTATATAAATAAATTCTCTTGATTTACCGCCAGGCCACTTTATTAATGGTTGCATGTTATCCTAAATAAGTTTTTTTAATTGAATCCAATGAACTCTTAATAAGTCCAGCTTTTTCTTTATATGCGTCTAATACGATTTTATAACCATCCTCTGACTTACAAACAAAATCCCAAAAATCTTTTCCAATTAGAAGTTCTTCATCAGCAAAAAACTGGCGAACCCTTTCCTGCCGCCAAGGCTTACCTTCGCCAAAACGATTATAAGCAGTGGCAAAGAATAATTTTATTTTTGTATTGCTCGGCAAAGTATTTGATAATATTGCTAACTGTTCCAAAAGAGCCTCTTTTTCAGAACGAGCTTTTTTGTTGTCCAAATCACCACCAATTTTTAGTTCAATTAAATAATTTTCATTAGTCTCCTTATCTATCAAGTAATAATCACTATCGTGTCTCTTTGTTTTTAAAGATTCATCCTTAGGTTTAATTCTTAAAAACTGATAATCTTCTTCTGTCGGTGGAGTGATTTCCCTACGTTTATATTTTTCCAATAATTCGGCCATGTCTTGTGTCTGTTTTAAACTTAGAGGCCCCTCAACATTTTGCTTAACCTCATAAAATAATTTAGCAATATTAATTGCCATTTTTTCCAACATATTGCCAAGCGAACTATCCAATGAACGCACAAGGGCTGTATAATATTGTATTTCCGGTCCAAGAACTGCTATAAAAACATTATGGATTTTCATGTTTAGAGTTCCTTCCGGATCATCAAGTTCGCCTTCATGCCTGCCCTGGAAACCAACGGCAAAAGATTCAACAGATGCATGAACTATTGATCTTATAGCTTCTTTTTTACTTAGAGTATTGCCAGCCATAATATTTAAATTAATAGAAAAATTAGCTAATAATACAATTAGCCAAAATTATATGCTTATGGCTATATTTTAGCTTTTATAGACCTTGGTGTCAAAGAGAATATTCTACCACGATAAATAATCAGCCTTATTTTCTCTTATTTTGACTAATAATACTTACCGTTATAAAATAAGCTCACTATGACTAGCGAAACCAAACAACTAAAAAACGAGCTAGATGCCCTGGCAACGGAGTTCCGCAAGGCCTATTTCAAGGTCATTTTTTCTCGTAAAAAGATTAAAATTACTGATAAATTATCAATGTCAGCAGAAATTCCTGGTCTTTTCATGGTAATTAAGCAATATTTAAACACCATTGAGTCGGCCAAAGCCCTCAACGGCTTTATGGTGGCTCTAAATAAAGAGGTTAAAGAAAACGATAAAGATGGAGCTCTATCCGAGATCAACTTAAAGAAGATAAAAAATAGCCCAACTAAATCATATAACTGGATATATTATAGCCTGTTTAAAGAAATGCTTACGGGCGCCAGTGTTTATGCTCCGGCTTATCAGAAATCACTCAAGGCGGGTAGTATAGCGCCAATGAGAAAGGCAATAATAGACAATAACCTTCAAGGACAGCTAGAAGAAATAAAAGTAATGGAGAAAGAATTAATAGATACAAAGGCATTAAGCTTCATCGCTTGACCAGTCAGGCTCCGGATCTAATTACTGACGATGAAACAGACATTGAAAGCAAACGACTGGCATTATCAGAATTATTTTCGGACTTTTCATTAGATGGCGATAAAATAAGGGTAAATTACACTTTAGGCGGTGAATTTTTAGCCGAATGGATGCCTAAGGTAAATAGCAGTTTCGGACCAATAAAATTTGGCGAAGATTATGAAAAAACAGGCCTTTTACAACCCGTTAGTTCATCAATGCTCGGGGACAGGGATTCGAACCCCGATAAACAGGACCAGAACCTGTTGTCCTACCGTTAGACGATCCCCGAATAAAAATGGCTTCATTGCTTTAAAGCCATTTTTGCTGATATTGGTATTATAACAATTACTTATTTTTTTTCAAGGGTTTCTTTTTCGCTTCCCTTGCCTGTCTCTCTTTTTGGCCTCATTAAAGGGAAAAGGGTGGTTTCTCTGACCGGCTTATCCACCATAAAGGCAAAAAGACGCTCGCCGAAGCCAAAACCACAGGTCGGAGGCATGCCGTGTTCCAGCATTTCTACAAATTCCCAGTCTGGCATCATCGCTTCCTTATCACCCCGGTCAATCAACTGCTGTTGTAGTTCAAAGCGTTCCCTCTGGTCTACGGGGTCATTTAACTCCGAAAAACCGTTACCGACTTCGCTGCCGGCAATAATAATCTGAAAACGTTCGGTTAGTTCAGGATTTTCTGGCTTAGCCTTAGAAAGCGGCGAAACTAATTTGGGGTGATTAACTAAGAAAACGGGACCGGCAATGCTGCGGCGGCAATATTTCCACAATGTATCGGTTAAACGCTCTCTATTATTACCTTCATATTTCACTTGCAGCTCACTTAATTTTGCCTTCATTTCCACCTCTGTAGCTGTCAGGACATCAATGCCAGTTTTCTCCAAAACAGCCGCGCGGTAGTCTAGGCGCGGCCATTGGCCCGCCAGGTCATACTCCATTCCTTTGGTATTAAATTTTGTCTTACCGAAGACTTTAAGGGCAATTTCTTGATATAGTTCTTGGACTAATTTCATTCCTAATTCATAGTTAGCATAGGCCCAGTAGAACTCCATGTTGGTAAATTCCTGGAGATGATCAGGACTAGAACCTTCATTGCGATAGACGCGTCCGATTTCAAAGACTTTTTCAAAGCCAGCAGCCATCAAGCGTTTCTGCCACAGTTCGCCCACAGAGATGCGCAGAAAAACATCTAAATCAAAATCATCATGATGGGTACGGAAAGGATTAGCTTCAGCTCCGCCGGTGCTGGTTTCTAAAGTTGGGGTTTCGACTTCAAAAAAACCATGCCGCTTCATGAAATCTCTAGTCACTTCCCAAAATAGTGCTTTTTTGTAGAATAGCTCTCTAGTTTCCGGATTAAGTAAAATATCTAAATAGCGGCGACGATAGCGCTCATCTTCATCTTTAAGGCCATACCAGGCGTCAGGAATCGGGGCAATCGCTTTACTAAGAATATGCCAGGCAGACAACATCAAACTTTTTTCTCCGCGATGGGTCAAAAAAGCCAAACCAGTGGCTTCAATAAAATCACCGGTATCAATTAATTTCAAAAAGCGTTTATAGCTCTCATCACCCAACTCTTTCTTCGAAAAAGCTAATTGCATTTGACCGCTAGCATCTTCTAAAGCGGCAAAACTGAGGTTGCCGTGACTACGCAGACTGCGTAAACGACCAGCAACCGTAATAGTTTTTTGCTTTTCTGTTAATTTATCAAAATCCGCCAAGACTTGAGCAATACTATAATCTCGTTGACTGGTAGCAGGATAGGGATTAATACCGGCCTCCCGTAGGGAAAGCAATTTTTTCAAACGTTCTTCCCTCTCAGTGCCCGGGGCCAAGTTCTTTTCTGCAGACATATTTTTAATCTATTTTTACAATTTTATATTCAAAGACTCCGCGCGGAGTTTCTACACTGACAACTGCTCCTTTGCGCTTTCCTAAGAAAGCGACACCTAAAGGTGATTCGTTAGAAATTTTGCCATTAAGAGGGTCAGCCTCATTAAAGCTGACAATAGTATATTGTTTTTCTTTGCCATCAGTCCTGACAGTAACTAAGGAGCCCATAGTGACCTCGTCTTTGCCGCCATGTTTATCAACCACAGTGACATTCTTTAAGATATTGGTTAATTCTAAAATCCGACCTTCGTTTAAAGCCTGAGCATCCTTAGCTTCGCTATATTCAGCATTTTCGCTCAAATCACCTAAATCTTTAGCCCGCTCAATTCTTTCTGCAATTTCGCGGCGCTTGAAAGAGCTGAGGTGGTTAAGCTCATCTTGCAATTTATCATAACCTTCTTGTGTAATGATTTGTTCGGACATAAATAAAAATTAAGATTAAAACGACCGGGGAAAAATTCCTGCCGGGCGCGACAATTAGTATGTATTATAAAGGATTTTTTTTGATAAAACAAGAGCAAAAAAGCAGAAAGCCTAAGCCTAAGGGGTGGTTGAGATAGGGGGTGAAGATATTGACAATAATTAGGAAAAGCAAGCTGGCAGCCAATGACCAAGCGAAAGCTGCTGATTTCAAAAAGGCCTCACGTAACAACAGAAAAAGGATAGAAAAAATCCAGGCCAAATAAACAGCTAAGCCCAAAATACCCATCTTCAACCAAGTATCAAGATAAGCCCACTCAAAAGCGTAGGAGCGATACCAGCCATCAGGACTTTGTGCTAAGACTCTCGGATCCTGAGAATAATAACCGACGGTCGTCCCGAATCCTTGCCCCAGAAAGGGGGCTTTTTTTATCTCCTGCCAAAGATTAGGAAGAAGCGCCCAACGCGAAGCCAACGCCGCTTCTCCGCCACTTAACTCCAAGCGATTAGCTAAAGCTTCAGCTGATAATCCTGCCTGCGGATTCGGAAAAGGAAACTTAACTACAACAATAATAATCAAAGCCGCTCCTAGTAGGGATGCCAAAGAATAAAAGAAAGAGCGACGATAAAAAGCCCAAGTTCGCCGACAACAAAGTATACCGATAATCAAAGCGCTAAGACCAAAGCCAAGCCAAAAAC
>CALJZR010000063.1 GCA_937983635.1 uncultured bacterium
TTCCCAGCGGTATTATTAGATTTATGGGATTGCGTTTTACGCCACCAGCTATTCATTGCGCAATCCCCCGAAACGCTGTTTCGATACTTTCAGCGGTTGATTGAATATACGCGCCTTTCATAATCAGGCGCTCCGTACATACTTTGCGGAAAATGTCAATAAATTCATTTTCATTTTCCGCTATTAACGCTTCCCCCATAACCTGAACGTCACAAGACCCAAAAGTTAAAAATTGAAACGCTAGTTCACGGGCGACAACGGCAGAAATTTTATAATGTGCTTTGCCCTCATAGATATTAACTACGCCTTTATAAACTGGTGAAAGCTGATTTAAATAGTTTGCTAATAATGCCGGACGGCAATTAGTAATAAAGCGATTGCCCTCATAAATTACCATCTGCCAACCTCCCTAGCAAATAGCCAAAACAAATCGAATAAACGCCTAACAGTGCAGGATCACTTTTAAAGTAGGTAGCAATAAAGCCACCAGCAGCACCGAGCAAAATAGAAAATAAAGTTTTCATAATACCCCACGAAACGCAGCGTAAAAGGTGGCAAAGTGTTTAACCGTTTCGGCTACCAAATTTCCGCGCTTGTCAAATTTCTTTTCTGTAACACGGAAAGCGTTTTTGTTGCGTGCTACATATTCGATTTTACAATCTGGACGCTCAAACGTGTTAACATCCACCAGCTTAAAACCTTTAGAGCGGGCAAGGGAAACATTCTTTAACATTTCTATTCCCCTTTACCAGTCATACAGCCTAACAAGTAAGAAAACCCCGCGATACCTGCTCCAATAATAACCACGTGAACGCCGAAAGCTATTACAAACAGCGATAAAATAGCGCCCAAGATACTAGCCAGAATAGATCGAAAAATAACCATTTTATTAGCTCCTAGAAATTAGGGGATAATATATCCCCTTTAATAATTATATTAAAACAATTTTTGCCGCTTGCTTTTTGGTGCAATGGTTAGCTTTCAATTCATCCAGCAAAAATCCGGCGGTTTGCTGGTCAATCTTGTCATTGTCATAAAGCTCCTGAATGGTAACATAAGTTTTACCAATCCCAAATTCAGAAACCATAACGCTGACAATAGCGGGAACGGATACCCATTCCATACCGTTAAAAATTGCAGAAGATGATGAATGCACCATTTTAACGCCTCCTAGAAATCAGGGAAAATTTTCAATCCACCGTTTCGGTGTAAAGGCATTATAACAAAAAAGGCCGCCATAATAGGCGACCTTTACAAAACTTTACATTAGACTATTTCTAATGCTTCCACGCCGAAACAGCGTTTTAATTCTTTCTGTAAAACGGCGTATTCATCCCAACGGGAATTATCAGGAATATAAACAAGCTGTTTTAATCGATTTGCATATAATAACGCCTTGTTACCAATTATTTCCGCGCCACCGTGTTTAATAATTAGTTTCATAACGGTATTAATAGGATCGCCGCCATTTACATAAATACCGGATTTACTCAATTGATAATGATAAAGACTCGCATATACGTTTTCATTTTCATACCATTCGCCCGTTTCTTCGTCTTCGTAACCATCGCTACCGAAACGGGAAGCATTATCAATAGCCATTTCATATGCGAAAGCGTCCAGATCACAGCCAGCGGGAACAAAATGTTCCTCCGTCCAGCCTTCTCCGCAATAGCCAGTATGACAATTAACTAAAACTATCATATCGTGTTTAGCTTCACTCACACTTTCTAGCGAAAAGCCATACTTGCAAACACTATCACGCTCAATAATTAATTTACTAAACATAATTAGTCTCCTAACTAAAAGGGAAAGCGGGGATTATTCCCCACTAGTAATTATTACTCTGTTTCAGCGCTTTGAGTAAAGGTAGAAATGTCAATACCTTTTACCATTTCATCGATCATTTCAGCAATATTGAAACTCTGTACCATTTCCAACATTGCCGCTTCCA
>CALJZR010000064.1 GCA_937983635.1 uncultured bacterium
GATTTGACTGGCAACTGCTTTGGCGTCTAAAAATGATTCCAGAGAACAACATTTATTTTCCGCCTTCTCCGGGGCTTTTTCATCTTTCCAAAAATGTAAAAAAACACCAGCCACTTCATGTCCCTGTTTCTTTAACAACTGGGCGGCGACGGAAGAATCAACCCCGCCCGACATCGCCACTAAAATTTTGAGTTTTTTCTTTTTCAGCATGATTTTAAATTTCTAAAATGAGAGTGGTTGGTCCGTCATTAACTAGGCTAACCTGCATATAGGCACCGAAGGAACCAACGGCCGTCTCTAAACCAAAGTTTCTAATTTCTGAGACCACTAAATCAAATAAAGGCTGAGCTTGTTCCGGGCGAGCAGAAACAATGAAGCTGGGGCGGTTGCCCTGACTACAATCACCATATAAAGTAAACTGCGAGACTAAGAGTACCGCCTCCTGCTTATCTATCAGCGATAAATTTAGCTTTCCCTCTCCGTCTTCAATAATCCGCAGTTTCACAATCTTTTCCGCCATTTTTTTAGCCTGAACTTCGGTGTCCCCAACTTTTACTGCTAATAAAACCAAAAAACCGGCCTTAATGCGGCTGATTTCTTGGCCATTAACACTAACGGCCGCTTCCTTCACTCTTTGTACAATTGCTCGCATATTACAGACTCTTGAATAATTCTAGATACTGTTTAGCCGTCTTTTCCCAAGAAAACAGACGAATTTGCTCACGTCCAGCTTTGATTAATTTATCCCGCAAATCCATATCAGTCGAAACTAATTCCAAGGCTTTAGCAATTTCATTAATATCATGAGGATTAACCGCCAAGGCAGCCGAACCAACAACTTCTGGTAAGCTGGAAACATTACTGGTAATCACCGGCAAATCCCGTGCCATTGCTTCTAAGGGCGGCAGACCGAAACCTTCGTAATAGGAAGGATAAATAAAAGTTTCAGCCCGACGATAGAGTAATTCTTTCTCCCGGGGAGAAACATACCCCAAAAATTTAATATCACGGCGATAAGGAGATTCTTCCCAGGCTCGGTAGATACCGCGATTGCGCCAGCCATTAGCCCCGGCTAAAACCAGCTGTAAATCTACTAAAGTGACATTATCATCGCGTAAGCGATTATAGGCATAAATCAAACCGGCAATATTTTTGCGCGGTTCAATCGTGCCTAAATAGAGGATATAGCGCTTTTTTAAATCGTGACGGCGGAAAAAGTTACGCTCCTCTTCTGGCCCCGGCATCGGCACCCCAATATTAAGACCAGAATAAATAGTATGCACTTTTTCTTCAGGGACATTGAGCAAATCAATGATATCGCGCCTGGTATTTTCAGAAACAGCCACAATCGCCGCACATTGAGAGGTCAACTTTTTTAAAGCTAAGGCCCGGTGCCAAAAATTTTTGCGATAACTAAAAAATTCCGGATAATGCAAAAAGGAAATGTCGTGGATAGTGAGAACGTGTTTAGTCTCCGGAGATAGCCTGGTAAAGTTAATATGGGGCGACCAAAAAATATCCGCCCCGCCGACTAAACGGTCTAACTTAGGCCAAGCAAAACCTTTTTGCAAGCAGTAATTAAAAAGACGGTTGGGATAGCCGCTTTTTTTAATGTTTAAATTAGGGTTGCTGAAACTGCCAATCCGGGCGCTAACATCACGAAAGGAATTATAGAATAAACGGTATTCGTTATCAGAGTCCAAACGCAAAAGTTCGCGCAAAAGTACGGAACTATACTCCGATACCCCGCTATATTGCTTGTCCATTAAGACTCTGATGTCGACCCCTATCTTCATAGTTTAAATTAAATTTCCAAACCTTGGCTGTGAATAAACTCGGCGATTTGCTTTTTGAAATTCTTTACTGAATACTGTTGGGCGTGACTTCTAATCACGGCACTATCCCAAATTTGATTACCAGTATCTAAGTCTGCGAGAAAACGTCTGACTAAATCCATAATCGCGGGAGCTGTCTGCTCTTTAAAGAAAAGGCCAGTCTTCCCTTCAATCACAGTTTCCGTAGCCCCGCCGCGGCTGTAGGCTAAGACCGGCCGACCGGCTGCCATTGCCTCAACCGCCGTAATGCCAAAATCTTCTTCCTGAGGATTAATAAAGGCTAAAGCGTGAGCATAGAGATTAGCTTTCTGCTCTTCGCTTACTCTTCCTAAAAACTCAATATTACTAGCCTCGCCAGCCAACTGGCGCAAACGCGGCAAATCTAAGCCATCACCGAAAATTTTTAGATGAAAATCTGGCCCCAAGGCTTTAAAAGCTTGGACGACAATATCAACCCGCTTATATGGGGCTAAACGACAACCGAGGAGAAAATAACGCTCTAAACGACTCTGACGGCTTAAATCAACAGTCTTAAAATTATCTGTCTCAACCGGCGGATAGATAATCTTGGAATCACGGCGATAATACTTAGCAATTCGCTTTTGAACAGTGGCCGAATTAGCAATAAAATGATCAACCCGCTGGGCGGCAGCAAAATCCCAAAGACGCAAACGGCCGAGAGTCAAAGAAATGATTTTCTTCACCCATTTATTATATTTAAGCTCATTTAAATACTGATGAGCATCGCTCCACAGATAACGAGTGGGAGTATGACAATAGCAGATGTGAACAGTCTCAGGGGAAGTAATAACACCTTTAGCAAAAGCACTGGCATCAGAAATCACCAAGTCAAAATTACGCAAGTCAAAAAATTCCACCGCCATCGGCATAAAAAAAAGATACCACTTATAATGACGGACGCCGCCGGGCAACCTCTGAATAATTGAGGTCTCAATGTGCCGGCCGGCAAAATTTTTATCTACATTCTTCTTCTCGTAAAGAAGGGTATAGATGGGTGCTTCCGGAAACATTTCCGCCAAGATTTTTAAAACTTTTTCCGCCCCGCCCTCTTGGGCAAGGTGGTCGTGAATTAAAGCGACTTTCATGTTGAGTTAAGAGCTGAAAGCGATCTTGAAACCACAATCTGCTTTTAATTATTATTCCGCCTCCCGATGTTTCAAAACTGCTAAAGGAGTTTTGAAAAGAATAGAAATATCAAGCAATAGGGACCAATTTTCTAAATAATAAACATCCAGCTTTACCTCTTCTTCAAAAAGCAAATCGCTCCGACCAGAAATCTGCGCCATCCCGGTAATACCCGGCTTGATGGTCAGGGTCTTGCGGTGGTGATGCTCATATTTAGCCACCTCCTCCGGCAAATGCGGACGAGGGCCGACTAAGCTCATCTTACCGATAAAAACTAGAAACAATTCCGGTAATTCATCCAAAGACCAGCGGCGAATAATTTTGCCGACTCTAGTTACCCGAGGATCATCTTGAATTTTTACCAAAGGACCGTCAGTGCGTAAATTACGATCAGCTAGCTCCTTGTAGCGCATGCTATCGGAGTTAACAATCATCGAACGAAATTTGAAGTAATTAAAGGGTCGGCCGCCTTCGCCGACACGGGTCACCAGAGAACCATCATCACGCCGAGAAAAAAATATCGGACCGCGAGAGTCAAGTTTTACGGCTAAGGCCACTAGCAATAAGACTGGTGAAAATAAAATAATTAAAATACTGGAACCAATAATATCCACAATTCTTTTTAAAATACGCCCCCAGCCATCCAAAGTTGTCTTTTTTACCTCCACAATCGGAATACCGGCTAAATCGCTCACTTCTGTGCGCAAAACTTTAACCTCCAAAAGATCAGCTACATATTTGTAGACTAAATGATGTTCAGCGGCAAAATCATATAAACGCAAGGCTTCCGCTTTGCTTAAATTGGGATCACTTTGCATGATTTCATCTACTTGGTTAGTTTGCATTATTTCCATTAATTCCTGAACGCTTTCCAAAGAAAAATCGCGCAAGCGCTTGACCACGCTGTAACCCCAATGAGAATTAACGGCAAATTCAGACAAAAGCTTATCAGTTGTTTTGCTGTTCCCCACTAGAACTAAATGGCGTATGCCCACGCCGAAACGGAAAAGGCGGCGGCGCAAATAGCGAATAAAAAGATGGCCGATGCTGACATAGATGATTGCCAGAAGCCAAGCGGCAATGACAATAAAACGAGAATCAAATAATTCACGGCGGAAAAAGATAAAGATGGCAATCAAAGCTAAACCGGTCGAACAAGCCAAAATAACCCGAGCTAATTCTCGAGCAACATTAGCCGGGCGACGGATGCGGTACATACCCGCAAAAGCAAAAAGCAAGAGCCAAGCTAAAGCAATCACCAAAGACAGCTCAAAATAGCGGTCAAAAGGTAAATTAAAAATTACCGGCCTGATTTCCGTAGAGAAACTAGAAAAACGCAGATGATAAGCGGAAATAGCCGCTAAGAGCAAAAGCGCATAATCTAAAGGCACAAGTAAAAAACTAAAGAATAGTTCCGGTTTTTTCATATTGATATCAATCCTCAAGTAGGCTGAAGCCAACTTGCAGGAATTAAAAACAAGGTTAAGAGGGGCAAGCGATAAGCCGGATTCTGTCGGGAGCGGCCATTTATCTAGCCTGACCGTCGCCGGCCAGGTCAAGCGAGCTACTTTTTACCTGAAAAAACGCAAGCGTCTTTCCAGGCTTTGCTCTTGCTTCAGGCAGGGTTTACCGCGGACACGCCGTTACCGGCGGCCGAAGCCCGTAACCCCGAAGGGTACCGGGCGACTTTTCACCTTTCTTCTATTCCGAAGAATAAAATAGTATCGTCTCTGTGGCACTTTCCCTAAGATTGCTCTTGGCGGGCGTTACCCGCTGCCCTTTTTAAGAAGTCCGGACTTTCCTCTTCTTGGCGCCATATAGCGCAAAAAAGCGGCCGCTTACTTGCCCCGATTAACACCTTTATCGTACTAAAAAAACCGAAAAAAATCAAATGTTAAGGAAGATTTGACTAAAAAACTACCTACATTGACAAATTATATATAAAATGTTAGAATCAAAGCATTAAAACGTATTTATAGTTATTTACAAAAAAGCAAAGGAAATGAAAAAAATCTTATTTTTTCTAGTTATGGCGGCCAGTCTCTCCGCTTGTTCCGAAATAGTCTATCTCGGAAAACTTAGCTCCGCAGGAACAGAATACAACCAGGTGGCAGAAAAAGGCCTCGACTGGAGCGTCGCCTGCCCCATATTTGTCCTTTTTTTTCTTGCTGTATTATACTTTGCGGTCGTAAGACCTCATCTCCGCAGAGAAGCGGAAAAAAAAGAGAAGGAAGATATGGCCTAAGAAACCGTAAAACAATCCACCCCCAGGAAGCAGCAATGCTTCCTTTTTTTATTGTAAACCCCTTATTTCTTAATCTGCTTTTTCCGCTTGATACTCGGACCAAACTTTAGCGGCATCCAGTCTTCCCTGCCAGACCTTAAAATTATCCAGCTTATAGCCATTAAAAGAAGTACTAAAATTAATCCGATCTATTTCCCCGCCGGCCAATAAAGGCAAGCGCTGAGATTCCAGCTTTAAAACGCCATCAACAAAAAGCTGCCAAAGATAATTATAATCATCATAGACCAAAGCAAAGTGATGCCAAAGATTATCGTCCGGTAAAATTTCATGATTATCAGCCCATGTCTCCGAATCTCCGTTGTAAAGCAATTGCTGTTTTCGATTATCTAAAACTAACCCCGCCAAACGCTGATCACCGTCATTTAAATCTAAATGCAAACGACCGCTATAAGGAGAAGTTGCCTGATTCTGCCACCACCAAGAAGTGGAAAAATTATTAGTTTTAAGGGCGGGAATATTTAAACTATAGTAAGTACCTGCGGGTGGAAAACTCAAAGCTTTACCGCTTATCCCGCTATAGACCAAAGCGCCCTCGGGCAACTCCCAATCGATGCCGCCAACACTATCTTCCGCTATCGAGCCACTAATTTCATCAAAATTCCAAGCATGTCGTAAAGATAACTCTGGAATCGGCAAATAACTTTTTTGCGGTCCTAGCGGTCTGCTAGAAACAGCAATAGCTTGTAATTCCGCCAAACTTAAAGCTCGATTCCAAAGAGCTAGGTCATCAATAGTAAATTTGCCATTAAAAGCTCCCAAGTTAAAAACATCAAAACCAGGAGCAAGGCCGCTAAAATCTACACGAAAAAGTTCATTAGCATCAATATAAAAAGCCCAATACTCGCCTAAGGCATTCCAAACTAAAGCACCGTGATGCCAAGCATTATCCATATAATTAGGAATTTGGTATTGACCCTCTAAGCCAGGGAAGCCCGCAAAAGATATCCGGTCAAAACCCAATTCAAAGCGCAAAGAAATGTTTTCCGTTTGATTGGTAAAAGTAAAATGAGCTCTAGCGTAGTTGCTATCGCCCCGAAATTGAAAAGCTAAAGAAAAATTTTCTCCGCTTAAAGCTGGATTTAAATCAGCTGTGACTAAACCCATCTCCGTGCTCGGCAAGATGTAACCGCAACCCCAGCGACCAATAGCCCAAGAGCCATTTAAGCGCAAACTTCTATTTCCCTGCTTACTAACCATCTCCGGTGTTGTACTTCCAATACAGTCAGAAAAAGACCATAAGCGCCACAAGCCAGGGCTATCAATACCAGGCATGGTGGTAAAAGTGCTATTCTCATTTGAATTATTATTTTCCCCTTCCCCATCTTCATTGTTTTCGTTTCCGTTACTCTCCCCTTCTTCGTTTTCATCTTCTTCCTCCTCTTCAGGTAAATCTCCACCTAGGGGCCAAAGCAACCAATCACCAGAATTACTGTCATTGTCATAAATCGGAGGCCAAGAAGCTTGATTGCCGCCGTTTAAGATATCCGCTAAAGTGGTGCTTGCCTTGGCTTTACGGCGTAAAAGATAGCCGGTAGTTAAAGCTGGAGCCGGAGCCAATCCTTCAAAATACTTAGCTTCACCATAGCCAAGAAAATCGATAATATCAGCATCATCAGGCGAACTAACCGCTCCAGCTGCTAAATAAATCGTATAGGCGTTATCCGTAAAAGTGAAATCAGACCGACTAGCAATTGCGTCAGCAGCGGCTTTTAATTCTGCTGAGGCGTCATCACGAACTACTCGATAAGGCTCGCCGGCACGAATTAAGGTGCCGCCAGGAAAAGAAGCATCGCCAGGAGAATCAAAGCGTAAAATTATTCCCGGATCAAGAGCAGTTCGGCTCTTTTCTAAACGAATTTTCCGCGCCGCTAAATCAATATCTTGCTCACCATAGTTCCAAATTTCCAACCAATCATCATCACCGCTAGTGTGTAGGCGGCTCAATACTAAAGTCAGAGACGCTTCTTCTTCCTCCTCTTCTTCTAATTCTGTCTGATTAATAGGTTTTGTTTCTGCTTTGGCTTCCTGAGTAGAGCTAGTCAGCTTGGCAGCCACGGGCGACCAGATGGCTAAATTTTTTTTCACCGTGCTATCCAAAGCTGGGCTACTAGCAGGACTTGAAGAAGAAATATTCTCAGATTTAACTAAGGGCCGAGCAGCACTAAAAATATCATCTTCTATCTGGGAAGAATTTGATAAAGACGAAGAAGAAGGCGCAGAAACGGTCTTTGACACTGATGAATCTGAGCTTTTAACCGTTGCTGAGGGCGAAGGAGTTTCTAAGTCAGGATTTTTAACGACTGAAAATTGAGAAATCTTTTCTACTGGCTCATCAATAACGCCGCCCTCCTCCTTCTTGCTAACTGCGTCACTTTCTTCCCAAACTAATTCATCTTTTCTTTTCTGCCCGGCAAATAATGACTTCAAGCCAGACTCCACCTTAGTGGTGATATTTTTGATACTAGAAACAGGATTGTCAATCAAGCTCCAACGCAAAACTAAAGCGAGATTATTAACTTTTCCCCGCACCGCTTCCTCCGGGAAAGCGGAGCTTAAATCAATGTCAACCGGCACATCAGCCAGAGTATTTTGGACGGCCTGAGTATATGGTAGGAACAAATAGCGTCCACCCTTATATTCAATCCCGGCATTATAACCAATTATTTCCGGCAAAGGTAAAATAGTTGTTGCCCGCCGAGCAATTCTAGAAAATTCACGGCGAGCAGAAAAACAATCACCTTTTTCGTTATAAATACTCTCAGCATCATAGCCGTCAGGAGTAATATCAACGGCATAATAATTTGGTTCATATTCTAAAGCTCCTAGTCTCTCCGGATTACTGGCATTAGCGCTTTCATAGATCTTTTCACTTAGACCAACGCAAGTCCAATCACCGCTCCAAGGTCCCTTTTGGGCAGAAAAATCAAAATCATAAGCTAAATCAACCGAAGCTAGATACTTGGCAATCGCTACCGCTCTTGCTCTTTGCCAAGGCGTAGCCGCTTTAGGAATCCGCGCCGCCACTAGCTCTTCGGCATTATTTTCATTAATAAAG
>CALJZR010000065.1 GCA_937983635.1 uncultured bacterium
CTGAACGATGGCAGTTTTATCTAAACCAAGCCCTCCCTGGCGACTCCCGAATCCTAGACAAACTACAACAAACCAAACCGCTCACCCGCTGGAATTATATTATTGATACTTGCGGATTAAGCTCCCTAGAGCTAAAGAACAAAACAGTAAACGAGCTAATAAAATCTTCTACCGCCAAAACCGATGCCAAAACAGAAAAGCTCGCAGAGAAACTCAGAAAAGAATATTATGGAAAATAATCAAAACCCAGCCACAGGCTCCTTTCAGAATCTATTCCTAGAAATAGCCAACCTTGAGATTGATGCAAAAATCGGAAAAGACCGTCACTTTTCGGCTGCGACAAGAAAAAATAATCTCAGAATAGCGCTTGGTCTATTCTCCGTATCCGGGACCGCTATAATCGCATCGAAAGCAATAAAAGATCTTTTTTCCGCCTTCCCGCTAATATCACCATACGAAACAATACTAATATCTGTAATTTCACTCCTAGTCGGACTATCTACTGCCGTACTTGGATTCCTGGGATTGGAGAAGCAGGTAGAACAGCACAGAAGAGCTGGAAATCTATATATTGAAATCGCCAGAAAATCTCGACGGTTAATAAACAAACTCCGGGACACTCAAGACAAGGAAGCAGTAACAACCGACCTTGACAAACTTCTATCAGAATACATCTCTATAAACAAAGAGACCGAATCATGTCCAACCTCCCCAAAGGACTCGATATCATCTATCGAACAAAACGCTCAATCAAGAAAAATAATTAAAGATAAAATCAAAGAAATTGACAAATCAATCATAGGAGAACCAACAAAAAAGGCCCCTCTTTCACTCAAAAAACTTATAATAAAAAAAATAAAAATCACCATAGCGAACGCTGCCTTAAAAGCAAAACTTCTCAAACCAGAAGACTTAGACAAATACATTAATTCACTATAACCTCTAACTATTGACCAATTCCCCAGCATCCAATAACCTCGCGCCCGGCGCCTAAGAAACGCCTGTCACGTAGCGGCCTGACCGCT
>CALJZR010000066.1 GCA_937983635.1 uncultured bacterium
GTGTGCTCTTCCGATCTACCCGCTACGCCCGAAAGAGCCGTACCCGAGCCGATACCGCCCAATCCACCAATAGCGGAGGCGCCACCAGCACCGCCAGTAGCAGTAACTGTGCCATTTTGAGCATAGGAACTAGTAATTGTCCCTAAAGCATTTTGACCAACCAGTCCACCGACTTGAACCGCCGCCCCCACCGTACCACCACCGGCACCGCCGTTACCACCAACACCACCAATTGCTCCAGCGTGATTAATACCAACACTACCATTACCACTATCACCACCAACGCCACCAGCACCGCCAGCACCGCCCGTAGTTATTACGTCGGCTTGAGCATAAGAATTATTAATAACAGCAGTAGCAGTTGTATTCATTCCTACTAAGCCGCCAACATTAGTAGCACCACCAAGGCCACCACCGGCACCAACACCACCGGCGGCTGCGGTCGAACCGGAAATATTACCCGATGCCCCGCCAGTACCACCGTTACCGCCATCGCCACCTTTGCCACTATCACCTAAAACCGAACCAGTTAGATGATAACTAGTTTGAATGGTTCCGGCATTTTGACCAATAAGTCCACCAGCATAAGAAACACCACCATTAGCCCCAAGAATACCGGCGCCACCGATGCCACCAATATTGCCATTACCACCAGTGCCGCCGTTACCGCCATTACCACTATTTCCACCATTGCCAGACAAGCCACTAATTGATCCCGTAGAATATGAATTAATAACTTCACCTGAAGTAACCAATCCCAATAAACCACCAGCATAGGCAGCACCACCCAGACCACCAGTCGCACCATTAGCACCCGCCCCTCCCGCTGCTGCGTTACCTGAGCCACCGTTGCCGCCTGAACCACCAACACCTCCATATCCAGCAGTCAAAATAATATTACCCGTTGCATAACAACTATCAATATAAGCCGTGGTATAAGAAAGACCAATTAAGCCACCACCGTAGGTAAATCCACCAGCACCGCCAGCTCCACCGAGACCGCCAGCACCGCCAGACATTGAAATACCACTATCGCCGCCATCACCACCATTAACGCCATTACCTCCCAACTGACCAGTAACCGTCACGGCGCCAGTAGCGTAAGAATCAATCACGGCTGTTCCGGCCCCTAATATATCACCAATTAGACCGCCGCCATAGGCATAGTTATTTCCGGCACCGCCGGCACCGCCGGCACCGCCAGCACCAGCTAAAGCACCAACAGAACCATTAACCGCCGCTCCGCCCGTGCCACCAGTGCCGCCAGTAATAACCACACTATTTGAAGAATAAACTGTATGAAATAAAACATCGGCCGCGGAATTATGTCCGGCTAAACCGCCCGCAAAAATGGCTCCCGTAATACCGCCAGCGCCACCCGTGCCGCCCGTGCCATCCCGACCGCCCGTCCCTCTAGTGCCACCGCTTCCGCCTTGACCACCATTGCCGCCACCAGCGCCCAAAGTAACCGTGATAATTCCTCCACTGCTATGTGAAGAAGAAATATTGCCATTACCTTGACCGACTAAACCACCGATAGCAATTAGACCGCCAGTACCGCCAATACCGCCAGCTCCAGCTAAACCACCATTATGACCACCAACGCCAGCACTACCATTTCCGCCATCACCACCGTTACCAGCATTGCCGCCAATTCGGCCACTCGCTGTCAAGCTACCAATCACTTCAGAATTAGTAATCACACCTGAATTATCGCCAACCAAACCACCAATATATGTGGCGCCACCGTTACCGCCAGCACCGCCATTACCGGCCGTCGCCGCCGTACTAGCAGAAATATTTCCTGAGGACCCGCCATTTCCTCCTTTTGCACCGATACCAGCCGCACCCCCAATTACATTAATCGTGGTGATAGTATAAGAAACATCTTGAATAATACCAATATTATAAGCAGCAATGCCTCCTCCTGCAGCTAAGCCGCCAGCAGCTCCAGCCCCACCAACACCACCAGCACCACCAATCGCCCCAGCGCTACTACCACCAGCGCCACCAGCACCACCGATACCGCCATCACCACCAGTGCCCCCGATAGAATTTATTATCCCCGTATTATTAGCAATACCCAAGGTCGATCCTAAGACTCCGTTCCAAGCAACGACTCCACCAGCGTAAGAGGCGCCACCAACGCCACCAGTACCGCCGGCCACACCCGCTACCCCCGCTAACCCCGGACCGCTTGAACCGCCAAGACCGGCATTAGCACCATTACCGCCCAAACCACCAGTCGAAGAAGCGTTACCAGAAGCATAAGAACCAACACCAATAATCGCAATATTATAAGCAACTAAACCGCCCGCATAACTTGCTCCACCCGTACCACCGAAGCCGCCGGCAATGCCAGAACCACCAGCAAAAGCACCTGTAGAATTACCGCCATTTGCACCAACTGCTCCGTTGGCACCAGTACCGCCCTGAGAAGTAGCATTACCTGAAGCATGTGACGCATTTCTGATAATGCCATTAGTAGTATTTACACCCACCAATCCTCCAGCATAAGAGGCCCCGCCGGCCCTAGCAGCAACACCGGTCACATCATTAGCGCCACCGTTAGCCCCACCAGTAAAACCAGTAGTACCGCTGCCACCATTACCGCCAGAATTAGCCAGGCCACCGTTGCCACCGGTTGCGGAAATATTTCCAGAAGCATAAGAAGCATCAATAATACCATTATTTAAACCGGCCAAACCGCCAGCATAAGCAATTGCCCCTACGCCACCAGCGCCACCAGCACCGCCAATCGCCCGGTTGCCACCAGCACCGCCAACACCACCATTACCAGAATTACCAGCAATGACAGTGACATTAATTGCCGAATTAGAATTATCTTGAATAATACCAGCTAGATTATTACCAACCACTCCTCCACCATAAGCAATCGCACTAGCACCAGCGCCGCCGCCGACGCCGCCGGCGCCACCCGCTGCTCCTATTCCGCCAACGCCGCCAGCCGCACCATCTGCCCCATTACCACCGGAACCGCCAGTTACTGTAACCGAACCAGAAGTAATATAAGAACTCGTAATGGTTGAGGTATTGAGGCCAGCAATTCCACCACCATAAGCAGCCGCGCCAGCACCACCCGCCCCGCCAGTAGCACCAATAGCGCCAGCATGGCTCGCTCCTCCAGCTGCGCCGCTACCAGCAGCTCCGGCGGCAGCGCCATTTTTTCCAGACGAGGCTGTCGCAATGATCGTACCAGAAGCATATGAATTAAAAATAACATTGGTATTATTACCTACTAATCCGCCCGCATAAGCAATTGCTCCCGCACCACCAGCCCCGCCGTTACCACCAGCCGCGGCCGCACCCGTATTAACTGTTGCTGTCGTATTACCACCATTACCACCAATAGCGCCATTACCAGGAGTACCGCCAAGAGCAGTCACATCTCCGGTAGCATACAAAAAAGTTGGAGAAGTAATTACTCCTGAGCTATAACCAGTGAGCCCGCCGGCAGCAGCTAGCCCACCAGCACCACCAGCACCACCAGCGGCACCGACGCCACCAATTGAATTTGAACCACCGTTACCGCCCGAACCGCCCGCACCACCAGCACCACCAGCACCACCTGTTACCAAAACATCTCCAGTCGCATAACTCGTGACAATCGGTCCTAAAGCATAATATCCAATTAAACCACCACCATAAGCGGCTGCGCCAGCACCACCAACCGCGCCCGCTGCGCCAGCACCACCAACCGCGCCCGCTGCGCTAGCACCACCATTACCACCCACACCGCCAATACCTCCGTCTCCAGCTTTAGAAACAACATTACCATTAGAATAAGAAGTAATTACTTGGCCGTTAACATTATAACCAATTAAGCCACCAACATAAGAGACGCCACCAGGCGCACCCGCACTACCAGTCACGCCAGCCAAACTAGTGCCCCCATTTCCACCATTAGCGCCAGCACCACCCTCACCGCCAGTGCCAGTTACATTTCCACTAGCATAATCATTGGTAATTGTTGTGCCAACATTGTAACCGATAGCTCCTCCCGCATAAATAACTGCTCCGGCCGTAGCGGTTCCAGCCGCGCCTGCTAATCCCCCCGCCCAATTTCCACCAGCGCCACCAGCCCCTGCCGCACCTCCGGCTCCAGCAACACCAATCACACTGCCAACTGTATAATAACTATCATTAACTAAATATGAATTACTTCCAGTAATTCCTCCTAAATATAATATTCCACCAGCACCACCGGCACCACCAGCAATACCAGTTAAACCCGTCATTCCAACAACGCCTACCCCGCCGGCACCCCCGGCACCGCCAGTGCCAGAAACTGAATTTTTAGAATATGAAGTTTGAATAAGACCAGTATTATTTCCAACCAAGCCTCCACCATAAGAAGCTAGAATATTAGCTGAGCCGCCAGCGCCAGTAGCGCCACCAGCACCGCTCACCGCCGCCCCGTTAGTACCTTTAATACCACCCATTCCCCCCGTTGCGCCAATTCCACCAGCACCACCGTTAACCGTCACCAAACCCGTAGTTGAATATGATAAAATAATCGCACCGGCGTTAAGTCCCGCTAAACCACCTGCAAATCCAGCACCACCGGCACCACCAGCACCACCGGCACCACCGGCACCACCGTTATGGATAGTTCCGGATGCACCGCTACCGCCAATTCCTCCCGCCTGACCGTCTTTTCCTGCCGAACCGGTAGCCGTTACTGAACCAAGGGCATAAGTAGGATTGGTGGCCCCGGTAATAATTCCCGCCGAAGCATTCTGTCCCACCAAGCCACCGGCGTAAGCATTAAAACCAGCACCACCAGCACCACCGGCGCCACCAGCCGCAGCCACACCACTAGTCGCGACGGTACTCGCCCGACCATCTCTACCAACCGAGCCTAAGCCACTGGCGCCACCAATAGCTAAAACTACGCCCGTCGCGTATGATCCATTTTCTATAAGACCCAGATTATATCCAACTAATCCGCCAGCATTGCTCTGTCCACCGCTACCACCCGCACCACCCGCACCACCAGCACCACCAATATTGGCAGTTCCCGCCGTACCACCCAAACCCGCTGTACCTGCATCAGATCCTATCCCGCCAGTAGCAGTCACATTACCAGTTGAAAAAGAATTAATAATATTTCCAGAACCAACCCAACCAATTAAACCGCCAACATAACTCGCTCCACCGCCACCAGAAATACCAACACCGCCACCGGCACCACCAGCACCCGTACCAGCATTATTGCCGCCCGCCCCGCCGTTACCACTAGCACCACCAGTGCCGCCAATAGCAGTAACTGTTGCCGAACTACTGGCGGTAGTAATCGTTCCCTGCTGAGAATAACCAATGAGTCCGCCCGCATAAACAGCGCCACCGAAGGCGGCGGCATTAGAGACGGTTGTACCGCCCGCCCCAGCTACTGTCGCACCACTTGTTGTATTACCACCCGTACCACCATTACCACCTGTACCACCATTTCCGCCTTGTCCAGAAACACTCCCGGAAACACCCACATTATTAATAATACCAATGTTATAACCGGCTAAAATACCAATATATACGACACCACCAGCCGTTCCCGCCGTTCCTGTTCCACCGGCCGTTGGTGTAACTCCACTAACCCCGTCAGCGCCAACAGTGCCATTAATACCCGGCAAACCAACAGCGGTAATTGAAGCGTTTGTTAAAGCAACATTTTGAATTTGGCCAACAGAATAACCAAAAAGACCGACATAGCTAGTTGATGAAGAGTTAATAAATAAATTATTAATTGTATGGCCAGCGCCATTAAAATAACCACTAAAAGAATTGGCAATATTAGTGGTCCCGACTGGCACGAAGCCGGTAGCAGTATTCCAATTAGTGGTGACCGCCGCATCAATATCATTATTGAGCTCATAGGAATTAGTAAGACCAGTCTTCATACCCTGCAAACCGTAAACATCATAAACAATATAAGGGTCGGTACTATTGCCCATCCCAGTGTAACGCCGAAAGGTGCCAGCGGTGATAGAAAAACTACCTTCAGCGGAAAAAGTATTAACTAAGGGATCAGTGGCTGTAAATGTCGCCGCTGAACTTTGGATATAGCTACCAGTCGAACCTTCAGCTTGAGAAATCGTCAAGCTGGCGTTCTGAGTAATAGCCCCGGTATAACCGTTGATTGTAACCGAACTAACTGTAAACGGAACATCAATAATAGAGGCCGAAGAACCAAGATTAAAAATAACATCAGTGGAGACAGTTGGAATAGAGGCATCATTCGCTCCGCCGGAAGTTGCTGACCAATTAGTCGGTCCGACCGCACTCCAATTAGCTGATGACCCGCCACCGACCCAATAGCGATTAACTAAGGGATCAACGATATAATCAATATCGATATCGCCGATAATTTTCAAATCAAAAGTGTCAGCTGGAACCTGAAGATTAGTTAATAAAATTTTATATTTACCATCATGATCAATCGTGGCAAAAGTTTCTAGTAATTGACCATCAATAGTATAAACTTCAATAAACGTTGGCTCCCCGTCATTATGCGGCTTAGCATAAATTGTAATATCGCGAGAAGCATCTAATAACTCCTCAAAAGTGACTCGAACATATTGCTGGGATAATAATTCTGAGTAGTTCTGATCGCGAGTTTTTACAAATTCATAAATATCTTCTAAAACATTTTTTTCAGCATCAAGACGGAAAGCTTTTGATATATAAATAATTTCAAAAATCTCCGTGCCGCTCTGGGGAGAAATCCAGCTTACCCGGTCAAGGTAACCATTCCCATCGTCATCAGAGGCCTGAAAAGACATAGCCTCATCCTGATTGTTTATCCATTTAATCTGAATCTTATTTTCTTGACCAACTTTAAAAACTTCTTTAATAGCAACACTAACAGGCACCTCGACGCTCTCAGTTAAAAATCCGCCTTGTTCATCTTGAATCGTTGGTGGCACCAATATCTCCGGGCTGCTAGAAGCTTCTGAAATTAGTGAAGAATCAGACTCACCTAAATCAAAAGATTCCAGAGCAATCTCTGAGCTTGTTGATAAAATAGTTGGCGCCTCAAGCATTTCTGGCGCCGTTAAAGATTTTGATGACAGCGGCGCCATCGCTACTATTGGTAAAGCCTCGGACAAAGAATCGGCCGGAGATATTTCCGCCGGAGCAGGCTCTTCAAAATCATCTAAGCCCTCTTCTGTGCTAGATGAAATCGCTTCTGCCAGCAAGGAAACAGTCACAATTTTACCGCGCCTAGTTAATTGCTCGGTGATTTTAGAAGCCGGCACTAAATCCGCCTGCCCAATATAATCAACCGCCAAATCACCAAGCACCTTTAGAGTCACCGCTGCTACCGTCGCCTCTTCATCAAACCAGGAAAGCTTATACTTTCCAGCACGGGTGATATCAGTCGAAGTTGCCAATAAACGGCCATCCGGTGCATAGACTTCTATTGTTCCAGACACATTTTCATTATTAGGAGCAGCATAAACCGTAATTGATTTTGCGTCAGTCAACTCTTTATTAAAAGTAAAAAAGACATATTGCCCATCAAGTAAATGGACATAGTTTTTATCCCAAGCATTAATCCCATCATAAATATCTTCAACGGCGAGCTGATTAGAATCGAGCCGTAAAGCGGGAGAAAGATAGGTAATTTCAAAAGTTTCATCAACTAATTTCGGGATTATCCAGCTGATATGATCAAGATAACCGTTAGCGTCATCATCGGTAGCCTGAAATGATACCGATTGGTCCTGATTATTTTCCCAGACTATTTGCAATTTATCAGTTTGATCGCTTTTAAATAATTCCGTAATCGCAACTTTAACCGGCACATCGGCGTGGACCTCTGGAACCTCTTCTTGATTATCGGAAATGACTGGAGAAGTATTAGATTCGACGGGCGTACCCGAGGCAATAGTTTCTTCTGAAGCGGCTGGCTCTAAAAACAAACTTGCCGACTCATCTAATTTTTCAATATTGACTGGAACTTCATTAAAATCAGACGATATTTCTTTTTCCGCTAAGACCGCTCTAACTATTTTTCCATTTGCTTTATTGCTCTCAATCAAATGAAAAAAATTTTCAGGAGGAATAATTTCTGTAGTAGACGAGGCAGTAATTACCTCTTCTTCGGCTGGCAATTCTTCTTCGCCAAGATCGTCCAGAGAATCATCTGGATTATTATTTACAAGATCGGAATCACCTAGCTCCGAATCCAATAATTCGGTAACGGTTTCATCTGGCACTACCGGCTGACTATCTGATTCCGGCAATTCAGAAAAGACTTGGTCAACGGGGATAATTACTTCCGAATCCGTAGATATTATATCTTCAGGCAAAACTAAAAAAGAACCTTCGTCGGCGAAAGCTTGGAAAATAAAACTATGAAATATGAAGGCAGGAATAAGGAGGGCGGCAATGATTTTATTTAACTTTTTTATTAAATAAATCTGGCGCAATTTCTGGTAAGAAAAATATTTAGAGGAGTGGGACTTTAAAGCCATAACTTACTTTTAAT
>CALJZR010000067.1 GCA_937983635.1 uncultured bacterium
GCAGTGATTTTAAGGCTTCTTCCCCGTTTTTAAAGGAAGTCTCAGCCGCCCGCAGAGTTGATTCTGCTTCTTGCCATTCTCTAGCTTTTAATTGGCTAAGAGCAGTGCTAAGTTGATTTTTGCCGTTAAGAGCGCTTTGGCTAAATTTAAGCCAAGAACGCCAACTAAGAGCGAAGCTGAGGAGGACCGCAAAAAAAACTACCACGAGGGTAATTAGAAGGATTCTGAAAAAACGGCCGCTGAAGTATAAAAAGTTTGATTTAGTACTCATATTTTAAGAATTAGAGTCTTTATCTGCCTCATCAATTATTTTAAGATGGCGGCTCTGGAGAATTTTATGCAGAAAAATATCATTTATTTCTAAGCGGTAGCCGTATTCCGACTCGTCCATTAGGGTGTAGTTAATTTCTTTATTAAGATCAATTTCCAGGGTATTGAGGCGTTTGAGAAATTGTTCTTTTTTAACTTTACCCACCAAAAGGATGTCGGTAGGAGCACTTAAATCCCCGGTAAAAATACCGCTCAGCCACAGTTGTTTTATTTTTCCCATGCTGACAACTTCTTTCAAAAAATCTTGGCAAGAGAGGAGATTGGCTTTAGCGAATAGGCTTTTCAGTTCTCCAAAAAGTAAAAAATTATGATCAACTATAAAATATTTCTTTTCGTTCTTTAGGTTTTTAGCGCTTCCTTCGTTTTCCGGGCCCTCTTCTTGTTTTAATAGGCCGATTTCTTGGAGATTTTCCAGCTCCCTTCTGACCGAGTTTACTTGCAAAGCTAAATCTCTCGCCAGCTGGCGAGTATAATATTTTTGTTCAGGCTTACTTAAAAAGGTTTTTAGGATTTTGACCCTAGCGTTAGAGCCAAAAATTTGGGCCAGCATATTTTTAAGATAATTTTACTTTTTATTAATTACCGCTTAAGAGCAATAAAGCTAAAGAAGGGGCTTTCTCTTTATCTCTTTCTATTTTTATAGTATAATAGAAAGCGTCATCAGTCAAATAAAATGGGCACTTCTCGTGCCAAGATTAGGGTTTATATGTATTACAAAATCTCTTCTTTAGTCCTCAACGCCGGCAAACACCAAAATGGTAGCCGGGATGTTTATATTGCCCAGCCAGACGCCATCAAAGAGAACTTGGCCGGCAAGCTTTTTTTATTGGCAGAAATAGACGGCAAAAAGACGGATGCTAAGAAAGTCATCGATTTTATCATTGCCAGCCTCGAAGATTTTTATTACAACGATGAGAAGATTTTTTTGCAGGATAAGATCGAGGGCTTATCTCTAGATAATATTTTTGAAGCGGCCTTAGCTAAGCTTAATAAGGCTTTATTAGAATTTGTATCACTGGAGCGCATTCCCTTGCGGGCTGAGGATACTAATTTGGTTTTAGGCTTGGTCTTTGAGAATAAGTTGCTTTTTTCTAATTTTGGGCGCAACAAGGCTTTTTTAATCTACAAACGCCAGGAGCAATACGAATTGATTAATGTAGAGGCCAGCGCCTCTGACTTGGAGAGCGCGGAGGAGTTGCCGGGCCCAGTGGCGCCTAAGTTTTTCGCCTCAGTTATTAGCGGCGAAATTCCTAACGCCTCTTATTTTATTTTCTGTAATGAGGCTTTACCCGAATATCTTTCCAATAAGGATTTGATTAATGTTGTTACGAAGTTGCCGCCCATGGTGGCGGCCGAGCAAATTAAGGGCGCCTTATCCAAATTAAATTCCTATGTTCCCTTTTTGGGGATTATTATTAAAAATACCTTTGGATTAAGCGGCTCTGACCTTAAAGACGATAATCTTATTGAAAGTAATCAGTCTGCGCACAACTCCATCTCCCATCTTAATTATACAGAAAAGAAGACGGAGCAAATGTTAGCTCCGGCTGGTTTAGTAAATTGGCAGAAAATTGGTAAGCTTTGGCAGGCTCTGCACGCAAAAATTGGCTCCAGTGAAGCGCCTTTGCGCTTGAAAAATCAGCCGCCGACTAACAAAAATTTACCTTCTTTAAGCAAGCAAAAAACTATATCGGCGGCGCGGATGATTAAAGAGAAGATGAATTTCGGTCGGAAACACCTGCACCTTGGCCGTTCCTTGAAAATTGTGGCCTCGGTAGTTATTAATCTCTTTAACCCTATTTTTTGGAAAGAAATTTGGCGCAAAAATAGAGCCTGGCTATCCTCTTTAAATCCGCGCAATAAAGCTATGTTCGCCCTTTTGGCGGTTGCTTTTCTGATTTTGTTAGGCAGTTTAGTGATTACGGGGATTAATAATCGGCGGCGGGCTAACACTGAATATTTTAATAATCTGATTGCCGGTCTGGAAGCCAAGAAAAGCATGGTCGATTCTTACCTTTTATATGATAATCAGGAAGGAGCTAAGACTTTGATTGGCGAGAGTTTGGCCGCTTTAGATTCCTTGCCGGTTAAAGGCGAAGAACAGACAGCGCGACGCGATCAAATTCGAGCAGAAATTGAACAGCAAAGAGCGAAAGTGCAGAAACTGACTACGGTTGATAGTCCTGAACTACTGGTAAACTTTAAAGACTATAATGCGTCCGCTGAAACTAGAAACCTAACTTTTGTTAAAGATAAGTTGTATGCGGCTGATTCTGCGGCTAAAGCGGTTTATTTTTGGGATTTAAATGCCAAGAAGAGTGATTCTTTCTTATTAAGCGGAGATTTTAATTCCTTGGAAAAGCCGGTCGCTGCGGCGGACAAAATTTATTACCTCAGCGGCAATCGTTTAATCAGTTTAGATACTACTAATGGTAATAATAGCACCCTTAACCTTGACGGTGTTGGTCCTGATGATAAAATTAATGCTTTTCAGCTTTATCTCGACCGCCTTTATATCTTAATGGCGGATAATAATCAAATTTATCGCTTGAATCGTAGCGGCAACAATTTCAGCGCTAAGACTTCTTGGCTGAAAGAAGAGGTGCAATTGGGTGACGCTATTGATTTGGCGGTTACTGGCGATGTCTTGGTTTTAAAGAATAATGGTCAAATGCAAAAATTCTATCTCAATCGCCCCCAAGATTTTTCTTTAGCCGCTGTTGATCCGGTTTTAGATAGCGCCTCTCTTTTGAAAGTCAGCGCTGATCGTTTTTTTGTCTTTGATAAAAACAGCAAGCGTTTATTAATCTTTAATAAAGAAGGGGTTCTAATCAGGCAATTCCGTTTGCCCTCCCTTAATAATCTTAAAGATTTCAGTATTGCTAGTGATAATAAGACCGCCTATTTCCTTAATGATGACGCCGTTTATAAGATTAACTTAGAATAGATTTTTTGAGATAACAAAAACACCTCGACTGACGCCGAGGTGTTTTTTAGTTCTGGGAAATGTTTATTTCAAGGTGATCTTAGCGCCCGCTTCTTCGAATTTCTTCTTTAAAGCTTCTGCCTCTTCCTTCTTTAAGCCTTCTTTAATCATCTTCGGAGCGCCATCGACTAAGTCTTTAGCTTCCTTTAAGCCCATTTCAGTAACTTCGCGCACTACTTTGATGACGTTGATTTTGTTGGCTCCGCCTTCAGTCAATTCTACATCAAAGCTGTCTTTTTCTTCAACGGCAGCAGCAGCGCCACCAGCAGCCGGAGCCATCATCATGGCCGGGGCAGCAGCGGAAACGCCGAATTTCTTTTCTAAGATTTTGACGAGCTCGGCTAAATCTAAAACGCTCATCTTTTCAATTTCGCTGACTAAGCTCTGGAACTTAGCCGGTACCGCCACTTCTTCAGCGGCGTCATTTTTCATTTCTTCGGACATAGTTTTATTGATCGCTCTGTCTGGATAATATCCGGAGCAGGCGCTTATTTATTATTTTTTTTCTTCAATCGCTTTCAAGACGTACACAAGGTTGCGGAGGTTTCCGGCTAAAGCGTTAACAAAACCGGAGACCGGGGCGTTTAAGGAACCCACGAGTTTGGCATACAGTTCAGCCTTGCTCGGCAATTTTGCAACGGCTTCGATTTCTTCTTTGGAGAGTAGTTTTCCTTCCAAAATTCCGCCTAAGAAATAGAGTTTTTCGCCCTTATCTTTACGGAAAGTATCGAGCACTTTCGCGGCCGCTACTTCATCTCCGTAGGAGAAAATCGCGGCAATCTTGCCATCAAGACCTTTTGTATCCAAGCTGTCCACGCCTTGATTTTTGAAGGCTAAGCCTAATAAGGTTTTCTTGGCAACGTAGTATTCACCGTTTTCTTGGCGTAACTGGTCGCGCAGAGCCTCATTATCTTTTACCCCCAAAGCGTTAAAGCCGGCAAAAACGATTGATTTTGATTGTTCAATCTTTTTTTCCAAGCTCCGCAGGATTTCCTGCTTTTGGACTTTGCTTTTTGGCATATTTTTTTAAAGCGTTTTCACGCTGGTTTATAAGTACTTTGTTAATAAGACCTTTAAAACAAAAAAATCTGAGGTCAGCCGCAGATTAAATAAAAGCTAATATTAGCTTGAATTTACCTAGGCAAGTCTTATTGGTTTGCTTGCTGTCTGGGGCAAATGATTGATTTGTATTTATATATTAGCAGATTTCCTTTTATTGTCAAGCGGAAAAGCGCTTTTTTTAGCGCCGCGTTTGCGGCCATAATTGGCAAAACGATGGGCTTCTTCCCTGACTTGGAGGAGGGTCGGTTTTAAAACGGCGGCTAAGTCTTTAAAGTTTTTCTTCACCCCCTTAGGAAAAACTAAACGGTCCCCGCCGAATTTGGAAATACCCACTAAGGGCAGAACGATATTATGTTTGGCTAATTCTCTAGTCAGAAAACTTATCTGCGGGCTCCCACCGTCAATCATTATCATTTCTGGCCGGGGCCAGTCCGCGTGCCGGAATCTTCTTAATAGTGTTTCTAAAAGGGCGCGTTCATCATCGCCGGCGGGCGCTTCTTTAATTTTAAAGAGTCGATAAGCGGAACCTTGCTTTTCGCCGTTGCTAAAAACCACCATCGAGGCATAACTTTCTTTGCCTTGAAAATGGGAAATATCATAGCCCTCAATGCGTTGGAGCCGGCTTTGATTGAGATCATTTTCCCGGCCCAGCAGCGAGACTTCCTGCAGGTGGCGCAAAGCCCTAGCTTGTTCTGGATTTTCTTTCTCTAGCTTTTGCAATAAGTGTTGCCGTTCTCCTTTTAAGAGCAGAATGAGATTGCGGATGTTTTTCTTGTAGGCCGCTGGGCTAATACTGCCTATACAAGCTCCCGGGCAAAGACCGATTTGGTAGTCAAAACAAGCCTTACCTCTCTTAGGCGCGCAAGTGCTGTAGGGAAAGATTCGGCGCAGCAAGCGCAAAGCCGAGTTCATTAAATAATATGATTGATAGGGGCCAAAGAGCTGATAGGCGCGGGAAGGAAATTTTTTCAAATCTTGTCCGCGGATAATAATCGGCCGCGGATATTCTTCTTTGCTGTTAATAGCGATATAGATGAAAGACCGGTCATCGCGGTCAACGATATTATATTTGGGCCAGTATTTTTTAATGTTACTGGCTTCTAAGATAATTGCTTCCAATAAGCTCTCGCAGGTAGTGAATTTTAAGTCCGTTGCCTGTGCCACCATTTCCGCGATGCGGCTGTCGATATTTTTTTGAAAATATTGGCTGAGCCGGTTTTTTAGATTTACTGCCCTGCCCACATACAAAATTTCTTCATCAGCCCCATACCAAAAATAGACACCGGGCGTTTTCGGAATTTCTTTTAATAGTTTTTTCAGCGGATGAGGCATGTTTATAGCTTAGCTTGATATTTATTCAAATCAAGGCGATTGTCTTTTATTACTATTCACTCCTGTCTTAAGAGATTTATTTTCTTTTTTAATCCCCCGGCAAAGCCGCCCAAGTTTCCATTATTTCGAACAACTCGGTGACAAGGAACTTTGGGGGCGAAGGGATTGCAGTGCAAAGCTTGGCCAACCGCACGAGCGGCCTGGGGTTTGCCCATTGCCCGAGCAATTTGACCATAGGTGGCTACTTTTCCCGAGGGGATGAGGCTGGTTAGGCGATAAACCTTGCTGGCAAAGGGGCTGGGGTTAATTGTTTTTGGGTTTTTCATAGAGAAATAGGGCAATAAAATCTTAAGTCTTGACAAAAATTATTAGCTTGCTAAGATTGCGTCATCAAATAGTTCTTTGGATTTTTGTTAACAAGGTGCATCACACAAGTTTCGCGTCGAATTTCAGGCTCATTAGATGGTGATAATTAGCCTTCACCCGCACCAAAAATTACAAAGAGACTCCGCAAGGAGAAAAAGAAGCGACTTGTAGCTGACTGCCACAACCATGAATGTTCACATTCGGTTCTTGGCCCCTAGCTAAAATAAAGCTCGGTAAGAGCACGCTTCGCCGGAACTGGGTAAGAAACTTTAAAGGAAACTTTAGAGAATCTTCCCAGTTTTTTCTTTTTTATGGCCTTTTAGACATTCTTTCAAGTACTGGCCAGTTAAGCTTTTGGGGTTAGCCGCTACTTCTTCGGGCGTGCCAGCCGCTACTAGTTTGCCGCCAGCGTCGCCGCCGTCTGGGCCCAAATCTAAAAGATAGTCCATGGATTTAAGCATGTGCAGGT
>CALJZR010000068.1 GCA_937983635.1 uncultured bacterium
AAAAGATTTATGTTCTGTCCGAGGGTCGTTTAGTCAACTTAGCGGCAGCCGAAGGCCATCCGGCGAGCGTGATGGATATGAGTTTTGCTACGCAAGCCTTGAGTGCCTTGATGGTTGCTAAAGGTAAGAAGCTATCTATCGGTGTTCATGAAGTTCCGGAAGAGATTGAAAATAAGATTGCTAAGCTCAAATTGAAATCTATGGGTATTAGTATTGATAAATTAAGCCCGGAACAACTTAATTATTTACGCTCCTGGGAGGCTGGCACCTAAAACTTATTGTTAATAAGATAAACATATGTCTGAAGAAAATATTAAATTAATTACCTCTGAGTCGGTAACCGAAGGACACCCCGATAAGATTTGCGATCAGATTAGTGACGGTATTTTAGATGCGATGTTAGCTAGCGATCCCGATAGCCACGCCGCGGTTGAGTGTTTTTGTACTAACGGCTTAGTGGTCGTGGGCGGGGAAGCGCGGACACAGCATTATGTTAATGTTGACGCCACTGTTCGTCAGATTCTTAAAGGCATTGGTTATGATACTCCTGCCTCCGGCTTTGATTGCGACAGCGTTGGTATTATGTCGGCTTTGCACGAACAAAGTACGGAAATTTCTCAGGGCGTTGATGAAAATAAAGGTGAGTATCTGGAGCAAGGTGCCGGTGATCAAGGCTTGATGTATGGCTTTGCCACTAATGAAACTCCGGAATATATGCCCTTGCCTATTGTTTTAGCTCACCGTTTAACCGCCCGTTTAGCAATAGTCAGAAAGAATGGTGAGCTCCCGTATTTACGTCCTGATGGCAAAAGCCAGGTAACGGTTGAATACCACAATAATCAGGCAAAGCGAGTGGAGACGGTAGTAATCGCCGCTTGTCATCAAGCGGAAATTTCTTTAGAGACAGTCCGTCAAGATATTTTAGAAAAGGTGATTAAACCAGTTCTTGGTGATTTATTAGATGTTGAAACTAAAATTTACATTAACTCTACCGGCGCCTTTACTTTAGGCGGTCCGGCTGCCGACACCGGTTTAACCGGCCGCAAGATTATTGTTGACACCTATGGCGGCTTTGCCCGCCATGGCGGCGGCTGTTTTTCCGGCAAGGACGCCTCTAAAGTTGATCGTAGCGGTGCTTATATGGCCCGCTATGTCGCTAAAAATATCGTGGCTGCCGGCCTCGCTGATCGCTGTGAGCTGCAAGTCGCCTATGCTATCGGCGTGGCTCAGCCGGTGGGCATATATTTAGATACTTTTGGCACTGAAAAAATTGCTGAAGAAAAGATTTTAGCAGCGGTAAAAGAAAATTTTGATTTCCGCCCGAAAGCGATTATTGAGACCCTTGGTTTAAAGAAGCCCGTTTTCCTGAAAACGGCCGCGTATGGTCATTTTGGCCGTCCCGAATTTTCTTGGGAGCAGACGGATAAAGCTGAGGCTCTCCGCACTTATCTGCAACAGTAAAATAAACGCGGCTATTTTCGCCGCGTTTTTTAAAATATGAATTTCGTTTTAAGCTTTGGAACTTTTGATTATTTCCATCCCGGCCACGCCGCCTATTTGCGGCAAGCGGCTCGTTTAGGTGATTATTTAGTAGTGGTGATCGCGCGGGATGTGAATGTTAAAAAGATTAAGAACAAGGAGGTGCAGCAGGGAGAAAATTTAAGGAAAGCGGTTGTTTTTGATTTTTTACAAGCAGAAAAAATTAAAGGGAAAGCAGTCTTAGGTCTTAAGGGTGATCGTTTAGCGATTTTAAAAAAGTTTCCGCCGGCTGTGATTGCTCTTGGTTATGATCAACCGGTTGATGAAAAAGAACTGCGGCGAGAATTAATTGCTCTGGGTTTAAAAACTAAGGTTAAACGCCTGGCGGCCTATCATCCGGAGAAGTATAAGTCTAGCTATTGTTTGGGGAAATAAATTATAATATTTTTATGTTTAATTTTAATGAATTGCAGAGTCTAAGTGAAAATAAAGCCGAAAAAACACCGGCAACCAAAGTGGTGATTGAACTCTTCCGTCACAGCCTTAAAGAGAACGACTCCAATCGTCCTAATTCAGAATTACTCTTAACCCCTGAGGGGCGAGAATTGGCACGTAGTCATGGTGAGAATTTGCGCCCTTATTCTGATCGAGCGGTAGCGGGTGCCAGTCCGATGGACAGGGCGGCGGAAACAGCGATGTTGACGATGTTGGCTGATGAAGTAGAGATTGAAACTGCCGATAGTTTGGCAACCATGGAAGAAAAAGTTTCTGAGTATTTGCCGGTTGGCAAAAAACTATACCGTGACGAACGTTTAGGTTTTGCTTTAGGAAAAGGGGGGACAGGTGAAGAGGGAATGAAAGCTTTTAAAGAAGGGCGTTATTTAAATTGGCTCGTGAAAGATAGTGATCATCAGGCAATAGCCGAAAAAGATTTAGTCACCACTACTTACTTACGCCAAGCTGGAAATATTGCTGAACTTTTTGAGAGATATCAGGCGGTGGGTGATAATTTTCATCGTTTAGCGGGCGACAAAGACAAGCGAGAACAGTATGGAGAGAAGTTAGAAAGGTATTTAGTCAGTCATCAGGGTGTAGCCGAGTCTTTTGTTGCTAAAGTGATAGAAATACAAGAAGGCTTGGCGGCCCGCGATCAGTTTGCCTCTAGTCTCGGCAATGGCTGGGCAGAGACCAAAGGTATTCATATCGAAATTATTAATGATGAGCACGGTCAGCGTAGTTTTATTAGTTATGACGATGCCGATGGTAAGAAAAAAGAAATTTTGGTTGACGCCGATACTTTAGCAGTAATTATTAAAGAACGGGAAAAATTAGAAAAGGCTTGCCGGGAGCAATAGGTCTAGAAAGAATAGTAATTTCTCGTGTATATGTCTAAAAAATTTACTCTTTTTGTCGAAGATTATAATGTGCCGCCGCATCCTTGGCTTTTGTGGAATGATATTTTTGATAAAGGTTTACGCTGGGAGACTAAAGGGAAATTATTTATTGACTCTTTATTTGTTTTCCGTAACGGCCAAGTGCTCTGGGGCCCGGATGCTCAACAGTTTGCCGCCGCTGGCGCTTATTTCCTTAAACGTTTACAAACAGAGCCGGGATTATTAAAAGAAATTGTCAGTCAGCATTATTTAGGCTTTAAAGAAATTAAAGACTTTGCCCGTTCTTGCTATTCTTTAAATTGGCAAAAGTTGTCACCTACGGCTTTAGCTAAAGTTTATGATCGCTTCCATGATATTTGGATTAAAATCGGTCTTTGGGGCGCTATCCCCCAATATGTAGAGATGGGAGAGAATAATTATTCTTTAATTGTTGAGAAAGAATTATCGCCGCTTCTTTCTAAATTTGGCGAACCGGGTCTTGTGTTTAGCCGTTTACTTAGTCCTACTAAGACTACTTATTTACGTTCGGAAATGGAAGCGACTTGGCGGCTTTTGGCTGATTGGCAAGCTGACCCCGGAAAACTTACATCTTTGCGGACAGCGTGTTCTTGGCAAGATTTACCTTTAGGACAAAGACGCGCCCTTCAACTATTATCTAAGCGCTTTGGCTGGTTACAATATTATTATGACGGTCAGGCGGCGAGTCCGGAATATTATTTTGAATTATTAAAGGGGCGCTGGAAAATCAAGGCGGCTAAGGTTTTGCTAACGAACAAGAGGGAGCGAGAAGAGCTGCGGGCTTGGCAAAAAAAGGTAGAGAAAACTTTAAGTGTTGCTGATCGGCACCGGATTACTTTATTGCGCGATTTTTCTTTGATTAAAGAGCTACGCAAAGAAATGCAAATTTATTACCTTAATTATACGATGAGCCCTTGGTTTGCAGAGCTGGGCCGGCGCTTATTTTGTTCGCAGACGCAAGCGAAGTATTTAACTTCTCAGGAGATTAGGGATTTTTTGTATAAGAAGAAGAAGCCAAATGTCGCTTCTTTGGCCGAACGCTATCGTTTGTCCACTTATTCCACCGTTAATGGTAGCGGCAGGGTCTCGGTGGGGGCGCAAGCGATGGCATTTTTGAAAATGATGCCAGTTCCTTCCTTAAAAATGCCGGCAGTTGACTCAATTTCCGGTCAGGTTGCCTATCCCGGTAAGGCTAAAGGTTTAGTTAAAATAGTTAATGTGATTGCCGATATGGCCAAAATGAAAGTTGGCGACATCTTAGTTTCTATTGCCACTACTCCCGATCTGGTACCGGCAATTAAAAAGGCTTCGGCCATTGTGACTGATGTCGGGGGTATTACTTGTCATGCCGCGATTATCTCCCGAGAATTAGGAATTCCTTGCGTGGTGGGCACTAAAATTGCGACTAAGGTAATCACTGACGGCATGCTTTTGGATGTTGATGCCACGCACGGTAAGGTGGATATGATTGGTAAGGACTAAAATATTTTGATTGGGGGTTTATTAAGAAAATGATATAATATTAGTATATAATTATTAATTGATTTTATGATTACGAAAACATTTTCCAAGATTGGCAAGGAGGATGCTGCTATTGCCGGCGGCAAGGGTGCTTCTTTGGGTGAAATGACTAAGGCTAAAATTCCTGTGCCCCCTGGTTTTGTAATTCTAGCAGAAGCCTTTGATAGATTTTTAGTAGAAACAGATTTAATGCAGGAGCTTAGCTCTTTGTTGGGTAAGGTTAATTATAATGATATTAATTCAGTAGACGGTGCTTCTTCCAGTATTCGCGCCCTGATTGCCCAAGCGAAAATGCCGGCTGATTTGGCGAAAGAAATCACGGCTGATTTTAAGAAGTTAAAAACTTCTTTTGTGGCCGTTCGTTCCAGTGCTACGGCGGAAGATTCTTCAGCTGCTTCTTGGGCGGGGGAATTAGAGACATATCTCAATACTACCGAAAAGACTTTATTAAACAATGTTAAACTGTGCTGGTCTTCTCTATTTACTCCTCGGGCCATCTTTTATCGCCATGAAAAGAAGATGTTAAAGACCAAAGTGAGTGTAGCGGTGGTTGTGCAAAAAATGGTGGCCTCAGAAATTTCAGGCATTGCCTTTACCGTCCATCCGGTTACTCAAGATCGGCGGCAGATGATTATTGAAGCTGGTTATGGCTTGGGTGAAGCAATTGTTTCCGGTTCAGTTACCCCCGACTCTTATGTCTTAGATAAGCAAGATTTTTCTTTATTAGACATCAATATTGCCGAACAAGAGCGCCAGATTGTTAAATGTTTGCGCAAGGGCGTTAAATGGATCCCGGTCGCTAAGAATTTACAGGCAAAACAGAAGTTAACTGGTTTGCAAATTGTGGCTTTAGGCAAGATTTGTGCGGGCATTGAAAAGCACTATGGCTTTCCTTGCGACATTGAGTGGGCTTATGCCCAAAAGAAGTTTTATATCACCCAGAGCCGTCCTATTACTACTCTCTAAAATTCTCATTTTTAGACGTAAAAAAAGCCGCCCTTATCGGGGCGGCTTTATTGTTTTTTAAGCCTTTTTTTAGACATTTTTCCGCTTTCCAATTTTTGGGGAAATATGCTAAAATGAAGATAATGCCCGAAACAGGTTTTCTTGCTTTTTATTTTTAGATTTTTTGTTTTTCCATGTTTGATTATTTGCAACAATTTAATAAGTTGCCCAAGGAATTAAGGGATAAAGTTTCCTCGCCTGCAGCGATGGAAATTTTGTCTTCTCTGGAGGGAAAATATGGAGTTAGTTTGGCTATGGTTGTTATGCAGATTATGGTTAAGCAGATTCTTGTCCGTAACCTGACTGCTTATTTTATGACTGAAATGGGTTTAGCCGCTGACAAAGCTCAGTCTTTAAATCAAGAACTGCAGGAACGTCTTTTATTTTCGGTTTCCACTTATCTCGGGCTTAAGCCCTTGCCAGTATTAAGTCCAGAGGAAAAAGAGTTGCAAATTCTAATGAAAGATAATGCTATTGTTTTGCCGAGTCAGGATTTAATGACCCGTTGTCGGCAAATTCTCATGACTTTCCGCAAGGGTGTTCGTACTAAGATCGATACTCGGGCGGCCCTCGAAAGATCTGTTAGCCAGGGTGGCTTAGGTCTCGATACTGCTGCCGCTGATCGTTTGCTTCGAGCCTTAGAACAGCCAGCGGGTGGCAGTTCTTTAGCTACGCCTGTGGTGTCAGCAGCTATCACTGATTTAGTTAATAAAGCGGAAGCTGGTGCTTATGATTTTAAAGCAGCTTTGGCTAGCGGCCAGATTAAGCCCCCCGCTGCTCTTGCTGATAAATTCAAAACGGCGCCTGTAAAATTAGACCCCGGCCATGAGTTGGAAGCGCCTGATCAGGAATTATCTTTGCCCGCTCCTCTAGCGATCCCCACGGTTCCGCCGATAGCAGTTCCGACTCCGCCCTCGCCGCCCTTGCCTTTGGAGCCGCTGTCAGTGCCTGCTGGTAATTTAGCGGCTGCGGCGGTTAAAGAGGCTAAGTCTTTGGTGAACGAAGTGCCTGTGCCAGCAAGATCAGATAATTTAGAAAATGATAAAGCGCAATTTGTTGCCAATGAATTAAAGCCGGCGCTAGAGGCAGAAGCTTCTTTCAAGAAGGCGCCGATGGCTAGCGCTGGTTTATGGGGCAAGTTGTTTAAAGGCAAGTCGCTAAAACCTGATAATTCTTTTGGTAAAATTATTTCTTCAAGCAACCATTTGGAAGCAGCAGTGCGAGCGGCCACTCAGGCAACAATAATTTCTCCGCGGCCGGCCGCTTCTAGTGAAACGCGGAAAAAAATGGAAGATGTGAGGTCGCGACCAAAAGTAATGGGCCCTTTGGAGGAATTAAGATATTTAGATTTAACTAATTTTCGACGTCTTGGTAATAGTCCTAAGGAAATTACCGCTAAAATTGTCATGAAAATTAGGTTATTGGAAAAAGATGGATATGACCGTATGGTGGAAGGAGTGCAGGCTTGGCGCCAAAGCCCTGTTAACCGTATTTATGTTCGTTTGGCTCAAGAAGCAGTTGCTAAGGGCATGACCTTGCGCGAAATTATTGCCGCCCGTCAGGCCGAGAATAAAGAAACTTTAAGTATGGATGAAATTGAAGCAATTGTCGCAATGAATAGCCAGCTAATGTTTTAATATGCAACAGTTTACCGTTCCTCAATTTATTGATGTGGAAAGCAAGATTATCGGGCCGATTACCACTCGTCAGTTTTTAATTTTTTTAGGAGCGGCGATAATTATTGGTATTAGTTATAAAGTTTTCGATTTTGCTTTATTTTTAACTATTGGAATTACGGTTTTTGCTCTGGCTGGTACTTTTGCCTTTCTGAAGATTAACGGTCGCCCTTTTCATTTCTTCATCCTTAACTTTATTCAGACACTCCGGCGACCAAGTCTTCGGGTATGGAACCATCAACTGGGCTTTATTGATAAGCTTGACTCCATTCCAATTGTTAAGGCGGAGACGCCAGTGGCGGTGAAGGAATTTTATCATTCCTCCCGTTTAGCCGACCTTTCCTTAGTTGTTGATACTAAGGGGCGCTATCGCGGCGATAATTCCGAAGAAGCTTAATTTTTATGCCTGAAAATACTCTTGCTCGCAACAAAGTTAATATTTCTACTCAGCAATATTTAGATATCGCTGAGATTAAAGATGATGTGGTTATCATGAAAGATGGCACTTTGCGCGCCGTTTTGCTGGTTTCCAGTATTAACTTTGCCCTCAAAAGCGAAGATGAGCAGAATGCGGTTATCAATTCCTACGTGATGTTTTTAAATAATTTAAATTTCATGCTGGAAATTGTTATCCAGTCCCGGGAGCTAGATATTGATAATTATCTTAATTATTTGAAAGATAAAGAAAAGCAGCAGATTAATAAACTTTTGAAAATGCAGACGGCTGAGTATATTGAATACATCAAGGAGCTGACTTCTATCGGCAAGATTATGAATAAACGCTTCTTCGTAGTCGTACCCTATAACCCTTTATCCGATAAGCACAAGAGCTTTATGTCTTTGTTGGGCGAGGCAGTGAAGCCGGCTACTTCGATTAAATTAAAAGAGAAGAGTTTTATTCGCTACAAAGAAATGCTGAATCGTCGTTTAGATAGCGTTGTCGGTGGCTTAGAATCGATGGGCGTCAGTGTTGCTCGTCTCGACACCCAGAGTTTAATTGAGTTATATTATAAGACCTATAACCCAGAAACGGCTAAGAATCAGAATTTAGTCGACTTGCAGAAATTGCGGGTAGAAAAAAATTAAGTTGTCCGTATGATTAATTTTAATAAAAACGAAGACAAGCAGAAGCTCACGCTTAATACGCCGATTAACTTGGCTGTAAAGAATAAGGAGCAGTCGATTGAATCGGATCCGGAGCTGACTAGGGAAATTATCGAGGAGGAAAAAGCTTTTCGCCGCGGTGTTTTAACGGTGCGCGATATCATTTCTCCAGCTAGTTTGCAAATTACCCCCAAACATTTACGCTTAGGCTCAAAGTTTGTCCGCACCATTTTTGTTATCGGCTATCCCCGTTACATCAGTGTCGGCTGGTTTGCCCCGATTATCAATCTCAATCTCACCTTTGATGTCTCCATGTTTTTCTATCCGGTAAAAAGCGCGATTATTCTCAAGCAATTGAAGAATAAGGTGGGCGCTTTGGAGGCGCAGATTATTTCCGATGCCGAAAAAGGGGCTGCTCGCGATCCTTTGCGGGAAACAGCTTTGCGTGATATTGAATATTTGCGCGATGCTTTGACTCAGGGCACGGAAAAGTTTTTCCAATTTTCTTTGTACGTGACTTTATATGCGGATGAGTTGGAAGAACTAGACCGTATGTCCGACCAGGTAGAAGATATTTTTGGCTCCCGCCTAGTTTATTCCCGCCGCGTATATTATCAAGCAGAACAGGGCTTTTCTTCAACTTTGCCTCTCTGTAATGACGAGCTATATATTACCTTTAACATGAATTCCTCGCCCATTGCCTCATCCTTCCCCTTTATTTCTAGCGAGTTAACTAGCGATCGCGGCATTTTATACGGCATTAATCGCCATAATAATAGTTTGATTCTTTTTGACCGTTTTTCTTTACAGAATGCTAACTCGGTTGTTTTTGCTACTTCCGGCGCCGGTAAATCCTATGCCATCAAGTTGGAAATTCTACGTTCCTTAATGATGGGCTCGGAGGTTATCGTGATTGATCCTGAATATGAGTATAAACATTTAGCGGAAGCAGTTGGTGGTACTTACATTAATATTTCTCTCGCTTCGGAAAACAAGATTAATCCTTTTGATTTACCGCGAGCTATTGGCGGCGAGGCCAAGCCGAAAGATATTATTCGCAGCGCTGTTATCACCTTAAAAGGTTTGGTGCGTTTAATGTTGGGTAAGTTGAATTATGATGAAGACTCAATTGTTGATCGGGCTCTATTAGAAACTTATGCTAAAAAGGATATTACCCCCGACTCGGATTTATCGGCTATTGAACCACCGGTGATGTCTGATTTTGAACAGGTTTTAGACGGTATGGAGGGCGGTAGCGATTTGGCTTTGCGTTTGAAAAAATATACCGAAGGCACCTTTGCGGGGCTATTAAACAGCGCCACTAACGTCGAGATGAATAACCAATTAGTCTGCTTTTCCGTTCGTGACTTGGAAGATGAACTCCGTCCTTTGGCTATTTACACCATCGTTAATTATATTTGGAATACGGTGCGCAGCGAAATGCGCCAGCGCATTCTGGTTATTGATGAAGCTTGGTGGATGATGCAGAACGAAGACAGTGCTAAATTCATCTTTGCTTTGGTCAAGCGCTGCCGTAAGTATTATTTAGGCGTTACTACTATTACCCAGGATGTTAATGATTTTTTAACCTCTCCCTATGGCCAGGCTATTGTTACTAACTCTTCTTTGCAGATATTATTGAAGCAGTCCCCGGCGGCCATCGATTTAATTCAAAAAACCTTTTTATTAACAGAGGGGGAAAAATATTTGCTGTTAGAGTGCGGTGTCGGCGAAGGCATCTTTTTCGCTGGCAATAAGCACGTAGCCATGAAAGTTGTCGCCTCCTATACTGAAGACCAGCTGATTACTTCTGACCCCCGGCAGTTGTTGGAAATTGAAGAAGCAAAAAAAGAATTCAATGAAAGTTTAGCCCAAGAGCAAACTTAATTTAAAAATATATGGAAAATCGTAAAAAACTAGGAATTTTAATTATCGTTGTCGGCTTTCTGATTATTGCCGCCATCATTTACTTTATTTTTATCAAAAAGCCACAGGACAGTCCTTTGCCGACAGAGCCGACCGCTTCAACTACCGGTCAACTGCCTGCACCGGATAGTAGCGATATTACTCCTAGCGACAAGCCTCGTAATTATCAGCAATATGATATTTCCAAGGAGGCGGAGCATACTACTAATGCCAATGATGTCGCCAAGCTATCTGCTTCTTTTGCCGAGCGTTTAGGCTCTTTCTCCAACGAATCAAATTATCGCAATTTTGAAGATTTAAATATCTTTATGACCGCTTCCATGCGGGATTGGGCAGAAAAATATGTAGAGAAAATGCGGGCCGATAATCCTTATAACGGCACTTACTACGGCATTACTACAAAAGCAATCAGTGCGGAAGTAAAGAGCTTTAATGAAGCTCAGGGCAATGCCGAAGTGGTGATAACCACTCAGCGCCGCGAAGTGAAATTAGACGGCGGCGAAAATAATTACCAGCAGAATTTACGCTTAACTTTCCTTAAGCAGAACGGCCAATGGCTCGTTGACGGCGCCTACTGGGAAAAATAATTATGGCCATTAAAAAAATTTATTCTTGTTCCCACTGCGACGCCCAATTCCCTAAGTGGAGTGGGCGTTGCTTAGAGTGTGGCTCTTGGGGAACTTTGAGCGAATCCGTTGTTGATACCCAGACCGAGAAGAAAGAGGAGTCTAAGAAGATGGGTGGCGCCACCGTTATTGATTTACGCGCCCTCAAGAGCGGCCCGGAAATTCGCATTAAGAGCGGCTGGGAGGAAATCGACCGCGTTTTTGGCGGTGGTATTTTGCCTGGCTCTTTATTACTACTTAGCGGCGAGCCAGGAATCGGCAAAAGTACTTTAGGGGCGCAACTGGCGAACTCTTTAAGCAAGGGCGGGGAAGTTTTATATGTTAGCGGCGAAGAGTCCGCGGCGCAGGTGAAGTCCCGCTTAGAAAGATTGGCTTGTGATTTAAGTCGCCTGCGTTTTATCGGGGAGACTAGTGTGGAAAAAATTACGGGAGCGGCTTTGAAATTAAAACCATCTTTGGTGGTGGTTGACTCTATTCAAACCGTTTATTCTTCTTTAATTCCCTCAGAAGCCGGGAGCTTAAGCCAAATCCGGGCGGTCGCGGTTAAGTTTTTAGAAATTGCTAAAGAGCACGGGATTACCGTTTTGCTTATCGGCCATATAACTAAAGATGGCCAGATTGCCGGTCCGAAATCATTAGAACATATTGTTGATACCGTTTTATCTTTAGAAAATGAACCGGGTAGCAACTATTGTTTATTGCGTGCTAGCAAGAACCGTTTTGGTTCCGTTAATGAGCTGGGCGTTCTCGAGATGACTGGCGCTGGTTTTGTTGAAGCTAAAGATCCCAGCTCAGTCTTTTTAGGTTCTGGCGCGACGGCCATTGCCGGCTCCGTTATCGGTTGCGTCTTAGAAGGCAGTCGGCCCTTTCTCGTTAATATTCAAGCTTTAGTTACTAAAACCGTCTTCGGCTATCCGCAACGCAAAGCCAGTGGCCTAGATTTAAATCGTTTGCAAGTGTTAAGCGCGGTGATTGCTAAACGCAGTAAGATTAATTTAGTCACCCGCGATATTATTTTAAATGTGGTTGGTGGTTTAAAAATTAATGACCCGGCTTTAGATTTAGCCGTCTGTGCCGCCATCATTTCTTCCTATCTCAGTAAATCTTTACCCGAAGGCATGGCCGTTATTGGCGAGGTTGGTTTGGGGGCGGAGTTAAGGCCGGTTTTCCGTTTAGAACAGAGGTTAAAAGAAGCGGAGAAGTTAGGCTTTAAGAGTGCTATTATTCCGGAAGGGGCAGAGTATAAATCAGGAAAATTAAAGCTGTTGAAGATTAAAAATCTAGGAGAATTAGTAGAGATATTAGCTTAAATTTTTCAAAAAGAGAACATTTTATTGTTCTTTTTTTATTTTCTCTTGACTTAATGACTCAAATAGTATATAATTAGGTTATTATAGTAACCTAAATAATATAATTATAGATATTAGATATGATTTATCGAGAAATTACCAAAGGAGTCCAAGAATCTTTGTTTAAGGGCAAGGTTGTGATTGTCTATGGCCCCAGACAATCAGGTAAGACCACTTTAGTGAAAAATTTGATGGCTCAATATCCTGGCGACCATGTCTATTTAAACTGTGATGAAGTAGACGTCCGTTTGGCTTTAAGCGATAAGACTTCTACCGAGCTACAGTCCTTTATCGGCCTTAAGCGTTTAGTGGTAATTGATGAAGCGCAACGGGTTGAAAATATTGGTTTGACTCTTAAATTATTGGTAGATAATTTTCCGGAAATGCAAATTTTAGCCACCGGCTCTTCTTCTTTTGAGCTGTCTAATAGAATTTCAGAACCTTTGACTGGAAGGAAAAAAGAATTTTTTTTATTTCCATTTTCTTTTGGTGAATTAGTTGCCTCATCGTCTCTGATTGAAGTTAAGCGGCGTTTAGATGATTTTTTAGTTTTTGGTTTATACCCGGATGTGGTGATATCGGGCGCAGATAGGGCCGGAATTGTTCGTGAACTCGCTACTAGTTATTCTTATAAAGACGTTTTAGCCTATCAAGATATTCGCCGCCCTGAGCTTTTAGAAAAGCTATTACAGGCCTTAGCCTTACAAATAGGGAGTGAGGTATCTTATACGGAGTTAGCCTCTTTGTTGGGAGTTAATAAAGTAACGGTTGAAAATTATGTTCGCATCCTTGAACAGGCTTATATTATTTTTCGGGTAGGGCCCTTTTCTCGCAACATTCGTAATGAGTTAAAAAAGAAGCGCAAAATCTATTTCTATGATCTGGGCTTGCGCAACGCTTTGATTAATAATTTTAACCCCTTGTCTTTGCGTCAGGATGTGGGCGCACTTTGGGAAAATTTTTTAATTGTCGAACGTCTTAAGCGGATGCGTAATGCTGGCTTATTTAATAATATTTATTTTTGGCGGACCACAGCCGGCAAGGAAATCGACTATCTTGAAGATAATGGTGGCACCTTGTCCGCGTATGAGTTTAAATGGCGTAAAGCTAATTTTTCGGCTCCTAAAGAATTTTTGGCTAATTATAAGGGAAGTTCAGTTAAATTAGTTAACCGAGAAAATTATACAGACTTCATTATTTAGTGTTCTATTGACAATAGTTTAGAAAAGTGATATAATTCAGTCAGCGTACTTTGAAAAAATAGGTTTAAAAGTTTATAAGGATTGATCAGTTTTGGTCAGGCCTTGCAAACTTTTAAATCTTTAGAAACATGAAAAAAGCAGCTGTTACCTTGTTTATTTTGGGAGCTATCTCCATTTTTATTTTCTTTTGCTGGATGTTCTTCGCATTCATCTATTTCTTTCAGGAGCCAAGAGAATATGAAAGTATGGGCTTGTTGCTCGAAGTATCAAGGTATCCAATATTTTGGGTGCTAATAGGATCGTTAATAGCCTACTCTCTTTCTTTCTATGGCTTGGCACATGCCGGCGATAGGGTTAAGAACCCCAAATGGCTCATGAAAGCCCTACATTTACGGGGCTGGAAAGTTATTTTTGCCATTTTGGCCATTATGCCATTATTGGTAATAAAATTAGCCAGAGTAATCTGGCAAACAAACATTTTTATGTCTGCCCGCTCTTTCTCAAGAGAGGTTATGGAAGAATTTTCCTAAATCTCTACAACTCGTTCTACTAGGCGCTCCTTCTTTTCTGGGGAGCGTTTTTTTATTTAAAAAAGACGGTATATAAGAAAAACCTCCGTTTGGGGCGGAGGTCTTTGCTCTGATAAATGTTTTTAACGAAACGCCGGTCTTCTTGTTTTGTTTTTTGCTTTTTGCTTTTTTGGTTTTTTAAACCGGTGGATAATTTTATTTTTTTCCTCCGCATTCATTTCAATTGTTTTAAGCTTGATTGCCGGCGGGATGGTTCTGTTATTTTCTTCGCTCGTATTTCGAGCATTTTTGATGATAACATCGCCATTTTTTGAAATTATGTCCTCATCGGTGAACATTATTTCGTCATTTCTAAAGTGACCTTTGTAAACGCACATTTCTATAAGTTTTTAATGAAACAATAATTGAACTATAAAGTATATATTATATATTTTTTCTATTTTTGTCAAGACTATTCCAAATGGGCTTCGGTATCACTGGTGTTAGTTAATTGAGCTTTAAGAGCGGGGTGTTTATCTAATTCTGGGTCGGATTTAATAATATCAGCGGCAATAATTTGGGCTTTTTTAATCATTTCGTAGTCAAAGAGAGAGGCGATTTTAAGCTCAGGAAAGCCGCTTTGTACTAAACCATATAAATCCCCGGCTCCGCGTAGCTTGAGGTCTATTTGGGCCAAGGAAAGGCCGTCATGGTATTTACTGAGAGCCTGGAGTCTTTCGGCTGTTTTTGGGCTTTGCTGTTCACGGCTGGTCAGCAGGAGGCAGTATGACTGGTGTTCTCCCCGGCCGACACGGCCCCGGAATTGATGCAGTTGGGCTAAACCAAAACGCTCAGCCCCTTCAATAATCATGAGGCTGGCGTTGGGAATATCAACCCCGACTTCCACTACAGCGGTAGCTACTAAAATTTTAGTTTTACCATCGGCAAAAGCTTTCATCACTTTTTCTTTGTCGGCACCTTTGAGTTTGCCGTGGATTAACCCCATTTCTATATCAGGAAAGACTTCTCTTTGCAGGCGGCGGTATTCAGTCGTAGCTGACTTTACTCCTAATTTATCGGACTCTTCAACTAGGGGGCAGATGATAAAGACTTGGCGGCCAGCTTCAATTTGTTTGCGAGCAAAGGTGTAGGCTTTATCCCGTTCTTCTTCAGCGATTATTTTGGTAATAATTTTTTTTCGGTCTTTTGGTAATTCTTTAATTAAAGACAGGTCGAGATCGCCGTAAATGGAAAGGGCAAGGGAGCGGGGAATAGGGGTGGCAGTCATGGAGAGAAAATGGGGCCAAAGACCGCCGCCGCTTTGTTGGAGCTTCTGTCTTTGTTTAACGCCGAAGCGATGCTGTTCATCTACCACTACCAAGGCTAGTTTAGGGATATTGTAGTTTTGAATCAAAGCTTGAGTGCCGACAATTATTTCCGCTTCATTAATAATTAATTCGCGGCGATTATTTTTCCCTTTAGGTAAATTAAAATTAGCTTCAGCCTGATTGCCGCTGAGTAAGGCAATTTTTACATTTGCCTCTCCGAGTAGTTTTAAGAGATTTTGATAATGCTGGGTGGCTAAGATTTCTGTCGGGGCCATAAGGGCTCCTTGATATTTATTAATAGCTACATTAAGTAGCGCCATGGCCGCAACTACAGTTTTTCCAGAGCCGACATCACCTTCGAGTAAACGGGACATCGGTGCCTGGCGATTGATGTCTTGTAAAATTTCCCAAGCAGCTTGTTTTTGGCCGGGGGTAAGGGTGAAGGGCAGGGATTGGACAAAGCTGCGGGTAAATATTTCCTGGAATTCTACTTTTGGCGCCTTCTTATTTTTCAATTGATATTTTAAGGCCTGAGACCGTAATTGTCTGATGAAGAGCTCGCCAAAGCCTAGGCGTTTCCGGGCCGCCTGGGCTTGTTCCATATTTTCAGGGAAGTGTGCTTGTTTAATGGCCTCCGTTAGAGACATTAGCCCTAACTCCTCTAATATTTTTTTAGGCAGCCATTCTTCTAATTTATCAACAGCCGCCAAGGCTTGTTTAATAAGAAAGCGTATTTGTTTTTGGGTGATTTCAGAACTGAGGTGATAGACGGGGACAAGTCCTTGGGTGTGAATCAGGCCGCCGCTGGTGATTTTTTCATATTGCGGCGACACTATGGTTAATTGGCCATAGCTTTCGGCGGTTTTGCCTGCCAAAGAAACACGGTCGCCTGGTTTTAAGTTTTGGGTAATGAAAGGTTGATTAAACCAGACGACTTTAATCAGGCCGCTGTCATCGCTGACGATAGCCTCAGTCAGTTGTCTTTTTTGGCGGGAGCTTCTTTTGTTTTGGATAAGCTCAATGGTGCCCGTAATACTAATATTCCTGCCCGTCTCGGCCTGGTCGATAGGGGTTGCTTGGCTAAAATCATCGTAGCGGAAAGGGAAATAAAAAAGCAGGTCTTGGACGGTTTCTAAGCCAAGTTTTTTTAATGATTGGGCGGTGCTTTTACCGACACGGTTGAGTGCCGGCAGGGGGACGCTTAGCAGCATGGTATAAAAATAGGCGCTGTAAAGCGCCTATAATAAAGATAAATTGGTGTGCCCTCACCAGGAATCGAACCTGGATTACAAGATCCGCAATCTTGCGTTCTATCCATTAAACTATGGGGGCGCTAATCGGATTTATACGATAGGCGAATTATACTATAGCTTAAACAATTTCGTCAACTCTTCCGATAATGGCGGGGCAATTCTTTCTAAATCTTCGTTTAAATAGCGGACCAAATAGTTGCGAACAGAGAGGGGGTCTTGGCGGCGCAAAGGAATGGCCAGTCGGGGCATCATTTTATTGCTGAATTCCAGGTATAGGTTTTTCACGCTTTGGCGGGGCTTATAGAGCACGCAGAATTTAGAAATTTCATCGTAGTCGTAAAAACGGCGGCCGATTTGAATGCCCTCCGGGTCAAGCTTGACCGTTACCATCTGTGGCTCTTGGCTGTCATGGATAATCATGATGGCCATAGAAATCAAGATAATCAAGGCAAAAAGGAAGTTAGAGCTGGCCCCTAAGAAGACTATTTTCCAGGCAGAAATAGTGAAGAAAGAGAGGAATAGGCAGGCTAAGACAAAAATAGCGGCCAGAAGATACCAGTATTTGCCTCTTTTTGGCTTTTTATATTCCGGCACCTGCCATTGAATAAAATTTGTAGTTGTGTTTTCTGCGGCCATATAGTTTGACAAGCAATGTGAGATTTTATATAGTGATTATACCATAAAATTTAAAAGAGAAGAATAATTACAGGAGAGGTGGCTGAGCGGCTGAAAGCGGCAGGTTGCTAACCTGTTATAGGAGTTTTTGCTTCTATCCGGGGTTCGAATCCCCGCCTCTCCGCAGATTGACAAAAATAAGGCTTAGCCTTATTTTTTGGTGTCTAAAAGTTTCAAGGTCGAGCAGGGAGTAAGTAAAAATATTTTTAAGAATCACATAATTTATCTAGTATTAATATATAAAATAGTAGTTCTAAAATAAATAATTTTACTTGTATTGACAAATAAATAATAATGCTATACAATGTGACTATAATAAAAAATATATGATTACCAAAAATAACGAACAAATTCAAATTCGTATTGACGCTGAAACTAAAAAAGAAACAAAAAAAATTCTTGATAGCTTGGGTATTGATATGAGTTCGGCTATAAAATTATTTTTTCGTCAGATAATAAATGCCAAAAACTTGCCCTTTGAATTAAGGGGCGAAAATGGCCTTACTTTACGTAATGCTGAATTGTTAAGAGAATCCATTATTAGTGCTAGGAATAGCACCAAGCTTTTTAAGGATGGGTCAGCCCTCATCAAAGACGCTTTAAGGGATTAATCTATGTTTTTACTGAAATTTTCTAGTCGATTTAAGAAAGACTTAAAGTCTTATAAATATGACAAAGTTTTTTTAGTTGAATTAGAAAAAGTTTTAGATATTTTAGCAAAAGGCAAAGAGTTGCCAGATAAAAATCTCAATCATCCTCTCATTGGTGAATTTAAGGGTTGTTTTGAGTGTCATATTAAGCCTGATATTCTTCTTATCTATAAAATAGAGAAATCAGAGTTGATTGTTTTATTACTTAGGGTTGGTTCACATTCAAATCTTTTTTAATGGTTATTATTAAGAATAATAATAACGAATTAAGGTTTTTCTATATTACCATTCCAACATTGTCCCACTCTCTCCGCAGATTGTAAAAACAAGTCATAGTATGTCTTGTTTTTTTGTCTTTTATGGATTTATGCTAATGGCTTTTTTATTTTAATTTTGTGTAATTAAAGGGATATTGATATAATTAAATTATAGGCTTTAGACTTTATTCATTTATTTATCGATATGGAGAAATATAAGATTATGCGCGATCGGGAGCTGATGCTGACGCCGCTTTATTGGAATACTCTTTCTCAAACTTCTAAAATATCTAAGGATTTTTTTGGTGTTAGCCAAGGCACTATTTATAGTTATTTGAAAGAGGGCAGAGATATCCAAATCCACCTTCAGGCTAATTGGCAAAAAGCGGGCAAGCTTATTGCCGATAATTATTTTAAACATCAGTCTTTTTTTAGTAATTTAGAAGTTGTTTTATTGCAAAAAGCTAAATCCGCCGATATTTTTTTAAAACGTCTTCGCCGAGTAAATTTTCAAGCCCTATCCCCGGAAGCTTTAGCTTCCTTAGCAGCCGATATTCAGACTGCTTGGCTGGATTATGATGAAATTAATGTTCCTGCTTGGTTTTGGGTGGCAGATGAATTTTCTGCACGCTTACAAAAGCTTTTGTCAGTTAGTCCAGATGAATATCTCGTTCTCAGTACGCCTGATGTTAATACTTACGCCAGCCGGTTGGAGCATGACTTATTGAAAAAATGGCTTCTAGTTCAAGCTTCCAAGCTTAGTCTGGAAAGCGCCGCTCAGTCTTTGGCAGACAATTACGGCTGGCTGCCTTTCGGTTACGATGGTCCGGAATATTGGGATAGTAAGTACTTTTTACGTCAGTTAAAAGCCTTGGGCCGCAATCCTAAGCGGAGAGAGGTAATTACTCAAGAAGAATCTGATTGGCGTCAGCGTTTGCGGCAGAAGAAAAATATTATCAAGCGCTATCGTTTTACTAATCAAAATTTACGTTATTTGGAGATTATCAATAAACTGGCAATTTGGACGGATGAACGTAAAAAGTTAGAGTTCCAGCTCCATTACCACTATACTCGCGTTCTTCTGGCTTTGGAGAAAAAATTAGACATTCCTTACTTTAATCTCAAATATCTTTTTACCGAAGAGTTATCAAATTTGTTGAAAAATAAAGATAAGTTTATCAAAATCTCTTCCCGCCGTCTTCGCTCAGATTTTATGCTTGAAACTAAGAATGGCAAAATTAGAATTTTATCTGCCTTGGAGAAGAATAAAATTTTGAGAGAAATATCTCAACAGAATAAAGAGCAAGTAGTAAGGGGTGCAGTTGCCTCTTCGGGCGCCGTTTCTTTTTATGAGGGGAGAGTAAAAGTTTTACTTTCTCCAGCTGATAGTGATAAGGTTCAGATGGGTGATATCATTGTCGCAACCATGACCAGTCCGGATTATATTGTTGCCATGAAGCGGGCCGGCGCTTTTATTACCGATGAGGGCGGAGTTACCTGCCATGCTGCAATTGTTGCTCGAGAGATGCACAAGCCTTGTTTAATCGGTGCTAAAATTGCTACTAAGAAATTTAAAGATAATGACCGCGTCCGGATGGATCTTCAACACGGAACGGTTACCTTAATTTAAAATTTATATGGCTCATGAAATTGAGGCTGATTTTGTCAGCGATTGGGGAAATGAAGCAACGCAGTGTCAGCGTTGCACTAGTTTTCACGTTTTAGGGGATGGTCGTTCTTTTTGCAGCGAAGCCCAAGCGGAAGTACCGCCGACAGCTCATTGTGATTTTTTTCAAGCAATTGATTAATTTTATGAAAACTCTCATTATTTACGATTCTATTTTTGGTAATACCGCCCAAGCAGCTAATTTTTTAGCTGATAATTTAGGTTTGGACGCTTTAGCTAAGCCCTTAGCCGAAACGGTGGCGGCTGATATTAGTGTTGCCGAAAGGGTGGTAGTGGCTACGCCGACTCATGCTGGTCGGGCCAGTCAGCCTTGGCAAAACTTTTTAAAATCTTTGCCCGCTAACATTTGGATAGGAAAAAGAGTGGCCGTTTTTAGTACCGGCTTACCGGCTCGAGATAAAAATTTTTTTCTCAAGATTTTTTTAAAAATTTTAGGTTACGCCGCCGCGCCAACTTTAGCACTATTGTTAAAAAAAGGTGCTTTGTTGTCTGGGGAGCCTTTAGATTTGATGGTGGCCACTAAACAGGGGCCTTTACTCCCCGGCGAGCTAGAACGTTTATCCGCTTGGGCGCTTAAATTAAAATAAAGATGATTAATTTCGAGAAAAGAGCTAGAGCTTTAAATGATAAAGCTGTTAAAGACGGCCCGATTTTATATTGGCTTTCCCGTGATCAGCGTCTCCATGATAATTGGGCTTTACTTTCTGCTCAATCCTTGGCTTTAAAAAATAAGCAGCCACTAATTATCGCTTTTTGTCTGTCGCCAAAATTTTTAGGCGCTGCAGCCCGGCAGTATGATTTCATGCTGGCTGGTTTACGGGAATTAGCAATTGAAGCGAAGAGGTTTAATATTTCTTTTCAGCTTGTTAGCGGGGAAGCGTCTACAGAGATGCCGCGTTTAGCTAAGCACCTGGGGGCCGGTGCTATTTTTACCGATTTTTCCCCCTTGCGTTTATCTCGGCATTGGAAGCGGGCGGCGGCCGCTAAACTTAATTGTGCTTTTTTCGAAGTGGATGCTCATAATATTGTGCCGGCTTGGCTAGTTTCACCGAAACAAGAATTTGGTGCTTATACTCTGCGGCCAAAAATCAATAAACTCTTGCCAGAGTATCTCCAGCCTTTTCCTAAACTAAAAAAACATCCCTTTGCCATTTCTGTCGTCGCTCCTGATTGGAAAAAATTGCGCGATTCCTTGGCCATCGATGAAGGAGTGGTGGCAGTGAAGGAATTTATTCCTGGAGAAAAGGCGGCTCAGGCGGCTATGGAGGCCTTTCTAAAAAAAGGCTTAAGCGGTTATTCTCAGCGCCGTAATGATCCGATTTTGGCGGGTCAGTCAAATTTATCTCCCTATCTTCATTTTGGCCAGCTTAGCGCTCAGGCTTTGGCTTTAGCTATTAGTAAGGCGAAAGCGCCCCTAGCTGATAAGCAGGCTTTTTTGGAAGAACTAATTGTGCGCCGGGAATTAGCGGATAATTTTTGTTTATATAATTATAATTATGATAATCCCGATGGTTTTCCGGATTGGGCAAAGCGGAGTTTGGTAAAACATTCTGCTGACAGTCGTGAATATAATTATAGCCGACTCCAGCTGGAGCGCGGTCTGACTCATGACGCTCTCTGGAACGCCGCTCAGCAGGAGATGCTTAGAAATGGCAAGATGCATGGCTATTTGCGAATGTACTGGGCGAAGAAAATTTTGGAATGGACGCCTGATCTTAAAACGGCGATGAAAATTGCCATTTATCTTAACGATAAATATGAGCTAGACGGCCGCGACCCTAACGGCTATGCCGGTATTGCTTGGAGCTTAGGCGGCGTTCATGACCGTGCTTGGTTTGAACGGCCAATTTTCGGAAAGATCCGTTATATGAATGACAATGGTTGTCGGCGCAAGTTTGATGTGGACGCCTATATTAAGAAATTCTCATAGTGTTATTAATAAATTTTAGTATTTAAAAACTATTCCCTGGCGGGAATAGTTTTTTATTTTAAATTTTCAATTTTTTAGCTCTCTAGGGGGACGGCTGTTTCCAGCTCCGCTTCTTGTCGAGCCTGTTCACTTAGTCTCTCCTCTTCAGAAATTAATTTTTTCTTTTCCCAGGCACTGTTTTTAAACACGATCAAATAAATTGCGGCCATAATGACGTTAGTAAGAGGGAAGGCCAACCACAATCCATCTATGCCTAAACTGCTGAAATGGGAAAGCAAATAGATAAGGGGAATTTGGACTATCCATTGTGAGACCAGAGTCAACGTCATTGCTTTAGTGGTGCTGCCAGCCGCCTGTAAAGTGCTGCCGATGATAATTTGCAGGCCAATGAGACCGAAAATGGGGGTGATAAAGCGGAGATAATGAGCGCCAGCGGCGATAACGGCGGCATCGTTAGGTACGAAAAAGCCAATTAACAGAGGTGCGAAAATAAAGGAAATCAAGCCGAGGAAGCTGAAGCTGAGGAAAGATATTTTTAAGCTAAGCAAAGCGAAGCGCTTGGCTCGAGCCGCTTGTCCTGCTCCCAAACTTTGACCGACTAAAGCGGCATTAGCTCCGGCTAATCCGAAAGAGACCATTAGCATTAATTGCAGGATGTTGGTACCGACACCATAGGCGGCGACGGCTAGGGTACCGAAGGCGGCGATGAGGGCAGTAATAATACTGAGACTTAAACTGCGGGCAGATTGTTCAATTGAGGCTGGCAGACCCAGCCAGAAAGCGCGTTTAATAAAAGCAAAGTCAGGAAGGAAGTCGCGGTAGTGGAGATGAATCCCGTGTTTGCCGGCAAAGAGCATGCTTAGCCCGATAAAAGCAGCGATGCTTTGAGTGCCGATAGTGGCTAGGGCGACGCCGGTTACGCCGAGGGCGGGGATGGGGCCATAGCCAAACATAAAGAGAGGATCCAGGACGAAATTTAAGACTACCGTGCCGATGACAATGTAGACCGGAGTTTGCGGCCGGCCAATACTGCGCATGATGGATTGGAAAATAAAAAAACAAAAATTAAAGATTAGTCCCAGAAAAGAAATACGAAGATAGGCTTGGGCATCTTTTAAAATGCTTGTGTCGGTTCGCAGGAGTTTGAGAATCTCTGGGGCAAAAATGTAGCCAATGAGGCTGAAGAGGGCGGAAATTATCAAAACCATCAACATAGTCTGGGCGGCAGCATGGCTGAGCATTTTTTCATTTTTGGCGCCAAAGTATTGAGCGGTTAGAGTAGAGCCGGCGACCGCTAGGCCGATACCGAGACTGGTCATGAAAAAGAGGATGGGCATGCTCATCGTAACGGCCGCCATCGCCTTTTCACCAAGGCGCCCCACCCAGAAAGCGTCGGTAAATTGATAGGCGACTTGGAATAATTGGACGAGAATGATGGGCGCGGCCATCTTTAATAATGGTTTGAGCATTTTCTCTTTATTATTATCATTAATCATATTTTTATTTTTAGGTTCTGTTATTTTAGCGTATTTTAAAGCTCTTCACAAGGATGGCTGATTTATGGTTTTTTCCTCTATTTTTTGCTATAATATAAATCTAATAATTAATTTATTAAATTTATGAAAAAAATATTAGCTTTAACTTTGCTTTTAGCTTTAGTTTTTTCCGTTTTCGCTTTTTTACCAGCGCGGGCGGAAAATGATTATAATGATGATGCGGACGAAGAAAGGGTAGAGGTGATTATGACCACAAAGGCCGCCGATAATTTAGAGAAAATTCCTTCTCCTGATCAAATTAGATACTTCCGAGTTATTAAAAAAGAGAACGGTGCTTTATTTGGTATTCGTTTAGAAAAAATGGAAAAGGCAGAAAAATCTGAAAAAGCGGACGAATCTTTACGGAAAAATGAAAATGTCTCAGCTGGTAATAATCGGGGTCAGTTGGAAAAGATTTTAGCCCCGCAGTTTATTGGTTTGTATGAGAAGATTCAGAAAGTGGGTAATTCTTTGTGGGGGGTTAAGAAAAATAGTGATGACAAAGACGAGGTAAAAAATAGTCCTAAGTATCGGGAAGTAACTGCAGAAATGAGAGCGTGTGTGGCTGCTGCTATTGATGCGAAGGATGAGGCTCTTAAAGCTCGCGTTACAGTGACGGCAACAGAATTAAATGCGGCTATTACGGCTCGAGGCGAATGTCAAAAAAATGCGATTGTAAGTTTGGAAAATCAGCGCGAAAATTTAAATATTTGCGTTAAAAATTTTCAAATGAAGCACAAGGAAATTATGAATAAGGCCAAAGAGGCTCAGCAGGCAGCCTGGAAGACCTACCAGACCAGTTTAAAAGCTTGTCTTCCTAATACTGTTGCAACTAGCACTGCCGAAATTATGATTGAAGATGGCGGCTCAGCCGCTTTAGAAGCAGTTTTAATGCAATAACTTGATTGATTTTAAAAAAGGCCCGGCTTGCCGGGCCTTTTGTTTTGGGCTTTTTTCTGCTATTATGTATTGACTCTTATTAATTAATTTTGCGGGCCCTTCATTTTCATTAATCGCGCCCGTCCGCTTCGTATGTCTGATTTAAATACTGAGTCTTTGGCTTTACACCGCGCCAGTGGTGGTAAAATCGCTACTTCCTTAAAAGTATCTTTAGATAATAAGCACGATCTTTCGCTAGCCTATACTCCCGGCGTGGCGGCTGTTTGTACCGCTATTGCCGCTGATAGAAGTTTAGCTTATACCCATACCATTAAAGGAAAAACGATTGCCGTTGTGAGTGACGGTAGCGCTATTTTAGGTTTGGGCAATCTCGGTCCGGAAGCGGCTTTGCCGGTCATGGAGGGGAAGTGCGCTTTGTTTAAAAAATTTGCCGGCGTTGACGCTTTTCCCATCTGTTTAGATACTCAAGACTCGGAAGAAATTATTAAAGCAGTAAAACAAATTGCTCCGGTTTTTGGAGGAATCAATCTAGAAGATATTGCCGCCCCACGTTGTTTTGAAATTGAACGTCGCTTGCAGGCGGAGTTGGATATTCCGGTGATGCATGATGACCAGCACGGCACAGCGGCGGTCGTCTTAGCGGCTTTAATTAATGCTTTGAAGCTAAGGGGAAGCGATAAGGCCGAAGTGAAAGTAGTTTTGAGCGGGGCCGGGGCCGCCGGTAACGCCATTGCTCGCCTTTTGTTGGGCTATGGCCTTAAAAATATTATCGCCTGTGATCGCCAGGGAGCTATTTACGCCGGGCGCCCCGGTTTGGATGTTGAAAAAGAATCTTTGGCTGCCATAACTAATTCCTCTAAGCGCCAGGGCTCTTTAGCAGAAGTTTTGGTGGGGGCCGATGTATTTATCGGCGTTTCTTCGGCGGGCTTAGTGAGTGCAGAGATGGTTAAGGTAATGGCGCCGCAAGCGATTGTTTTTGCTTTAGCTAACCCGACTCCGGAAATAATGCCGGCCGAAGCCGAGGCCGCCGGCGCTTTTGTAGTAGCAAGCGGTCGCAGTGATTTTAAGAATCAGATTAATAATGTCTTAATTTTCCCCGGAGTATTCCGCGGAGCTTTAGACAATGGCGTTAAGCATATCAGCGATGAGATGCTGGTGCGGGCAGCAGAAAATTTAGCAACTTTAGTTTTAGATTTAAGCCCGGATAAAATTTTGCCCGATCCTTTTGATGAACGCATCGCTCCGGCCGTTGCCGCCGCGATTAAATAAAATAATGTTTAAAATCCTGGTTTCTCTAGTAATTATTTTTTTCCTTTTTTATCCGCAGTTTTTGCAGGATTCAGCGGCTGATTTTTCCTTACCTAAAGTTTTAGAGCCGATGGCGGAGAAAGAGGTTTTAGCGCCAGCTATTTCAGAGACTAAAGCTACACTTGTAACAAGCACGCCGTCAACGGTCGCCCCCTCGGTTTCCGATAAGAGTGTTTTTTTATCCGTTCCTTTTAGTTCCCAGGCTCCTTTAGGCGACTGGTCTGATGACCGCCAGCAAGATGGTTGTGAAGAGGCAGGGGTAATGATGGCTATTGCTTGGGCGCGTGGTAACTTAGACTTGAGTCCATCGGCCGCCGCTAAAGAGATTATTGCTTTATCCGATTGGCAAAAAAAAGAATATGGCGAATATCGCGATGTTCGTATCGAAGACGTGGCTTCAAGAATTTTTAAGGCTTACTATGATTATGATAAAGTCGAGGTGGTCACTTTAGAAAACACTCAAGATTTAATTACGGCTTTGCGATCAGGGAAGATAATTCTGGCTCCCACCAACGGCCAAGCTTTGAAAAATCCTCATTTTACCGCTCCTGGTCCGGAACGCCATCTTTTAGTTATTACCGGTTATGATGCTGAGACCGATGAATTTATTACCAATGATCCTGGCACTCGCTATGGTTATAATTTTCGCTACCCATCAACCCGTTTATTTGCCGCTATTAGGGTTTATGAAAGCGGCTACCACCTGCCCATTACCGAGAAAGAAAAAATTGTTTTGTTTGTAAATAAATAATATTTATTATTTTTAGTATTTAAAAAAGAACTCCAATCGAGTTCTTTTTTGTTTGAATAAATTTTTATTCAATGCAGCAATTAATTGCTTTGCGGACCAGCTCGCCGAGTTTGCCGGCGAAGCCTTTTTTTTCTTGGTCATGTTTATCCAGTGCCTGGTCATCAATTTTTTTAACATCTCCGGGGCTGATAATTTTCATATTTAATCCCCAGAACAGGGAGTATAGTTCATAAGCTTTATTGAAGAGTTCGTATGCATCTTCTTTTTGGCCGCGACTCAGCTGTTTGGTGCCGACCTCCATCAAACGGTAGCTGGCGGCGAGCAGGTGTTTAGAAATACACCAGACTTCGCCTTCATATTCTTTAATAATTTTTTTTAAAAGGTCTTTGCGCATTTCCCGGACTTCATTGATTAAGTCGTAATATTCATTTTTTCCGGTTTTAGCGCCACTGAAGAAGAGGTGCTCCTCAATCCCCACTAGGTTCATGATGGCGATACTTAGGTCTTGGTCAGAAGACAGGTCCATTTTTTCTTGTTTCTTCATGTTGTCGACTTTTTCGATAAAATCTTGGAGATTTTTTACCGGGTTATGTTCGTTGTTCATATTTTTATTTACTTAAAAAATAGAATAATAGGCTCAGTAGGGCGAGAGCGCTTACCGGCAAGACCACTTTTTCAAAAGGGAAGTGGGCGTGGCCATTATTTTTCTTTTTTATAATTTCATAGCCCCAAGCCGCTAAGGCAAAGCCAATGCTGCCGGTGGCAATACCGAGAGCGAGCTTATCTAAACCAAAGAGGCGGTTGAAAGGGTTGCCAATAAAGTCTTGGGCATAAAGGGGCCAGATAACCATTAGATAATAAGCGACCACGATTAGAGAGTCGCGCCAAGAACGGTAGCTTTGCAGCCATCTTTTCTTTTCACAATAGTTGATTGTCCAAGCGCTCATGGCAATAAGTAGTCCACCAATCCAAATGCCGGCAATACTGTCGTCAATTCCAAGATATTCAGACAGTCCTAAGCCAGCGCCGACGGCAACTACGCAGACAGGGCAGACGGCTTTAGCGGCTAAAGTGGGCCAGAGTAGAAGAGCGCTAGCGGTTAGTAAATATTTATTTTTCATAAAGGTATTTCTTAAAGAATTCAATAATGTCGGCGTCACCCATTAGACATTTTTCGCCAGTCCAGAGAAAGGGAACGCCTAGCCCCTGTGTTTCTAAACCGCAAATTTTTGCTTTCTCCACCAATTTGGCGCTATTATCACGGTTGTTGGAAATTTCCAAACGGTCAAAACTATATTTTTCTGTGACCGCGTTGTCTTCAATATATTTTTCCACATTTTGACAATGAGGACAGGAGAGGCTGTAGAAGAGAATCATGTCGTTTTCTGTTGGCAACTCTTTTTTATTATTGCCTTGGCGGCTAAGGAAAAAGAGGCCTACTATCGCCACCAGGCTGATGATGATCACTAAAGCGGTAATGGCGCTTTTATTTTTATTCATAAAATTATTATCTTATTTTTTTAGTAATCAAATTTTATCATAAAAATAGGCGGAAAGGAAATTTCCGCCTATTTTTGCCGTGGTTATTTTATTGGTATTTTTCAATTTTTTCTCGTAATTCTTTAATAAAGTCAGCTCGGCTGATAGTTCTGGTTTCTTGGGCGCCGCGGTCGCGGACAGCTAAGTCCGGCGCTCCTGCCTCTTTATCGCCAATAACGAGCATATATGGCACTTTTTCATTAACAGCTTTTCTGATTTTATTGCCGACAGTTTCGTTATTTTCATCGATTTCTACTCTTATTCCTTCTTTTCTTAATTCTTCCCCTAAGGTCCGGCAGGCGGGAATATGGGTTTCGGCTACGGACACTAATTTAACTTGAACTGGGGAGAGCCAGACTGGGAAAGCGCCGGCGTAATGTTCAATGATTACCCCCAAGAAGCGCTCCATTGATCCTAAGATGGCGCGGTGGATGACGACTGGTGTTTTAGCGCTGCCGTCAGCATCGGTATATTTTAATTCAAAACGAGCTGGTAACTGGAAGTCCAGTTGAATGGTTGCTAGTTGCCATTGTCGACCGATGGCATCTTTAACTTTGACGTCAATTTTGGGACCGTAGAAGGCGCCATCGCCTTCGTTGATTTGATATTTTAAGGAAGCTTCGGTTAAGGCTTGCTTTAAATTACTTTCGGCTTCATCCCAGACGAAGCGTTCGCCTAAGAAGTTTTCGGGGCGAGTAGAGAGATGGATTTCATCTATCTCTAAGCCAAAGATTTGATAAATATTTTTAATTTTATCAAGCAAAGTGGCGATTTCGCTCAAAATCTGGTCAGGTCGGACGAAAATATGAGAATCATCTTGGGAGAGGCTGCGCACCCTGGTTAGCCCGTGCAAAGTACCGGATTTTTCGTTGCGGTAGAGGGTTGTTGTTTCGGCTAAGCGCAGGGGCAGCTCTTTATATGATCTTAGGTCGCGTTTAAAGACGAGCATGTGGGCCGGACAGTTCATCGGTTTGATGCCTAAATCAATATCATCTTCGGCGTGGTGCAGGCAGAACATGTCTTCTTGATAGTGTTCCCAGTGGCCGGAAATTTTCCATAGTTCGGCGTTGAGAATCTGAGGGGTGCGGACTTCCTGATAGCCAGGTCCATAGGAATAGGCGCGGATAAATCTGATTAATTCTTGCAAGAGTATCATCCCTTTAGGCAGAAAGAAGGGCATACCAGGAGCAAATTCATGATTCATAAATAAATCTAATTCTTTGCCGAGTTTGCGGTGATCTCTTTTTTCGGCCTCAAGCATCATTTGTTTATAGGCGTCTAATTCTTCTTTAGTATCAAAAGCTAGACCGTAAATACGGGTGAGCATTTTATTTTTTTCATCGCCGCGCCAGTAGGCCCCCGCCAGCTTGTCTAAGGCAAAGCTGTTAGCCTTTATTTCCTTCGTATTTTCGACATGCGGCCCGCGGCACAGGTCAGTGAAAGCGCCGACTTGGTAGAAACTAACAATTTTTTCTCCTTGAGTTTTTAGGTCGCGTAAAATTTCTTCTTTGTAAGGGTCTTTTTCGGCTTCTGCCCAGGCGATTGCCGCTTCAATATCTTTTTCAGTCCTAATAAAAGATAGATTTTGTTTGGCAAGGTGAGCCATCTTTTTTTCGATGTTTTTTAATTGGGTGTCGCTAATACTTTCTCCGCCAAAGTCAATGTCGTAGTAGAAGCCATTTTCAATCGCCGGTCCGATGGCCAGTTTGGCTTGGGGCCACATTTCTTTAACTGCCGCCGCCAGTAGGTGGGCTAAAGAGTGGCGCTTGGTTTCAATGTTGTTCATATTTTTAGAATTAATTTATTAATTGAGCATAAAAAAAGTCCCCTCCTCGCAAAAACAGCAATACTGTTTTTGCCGGGACGGGACTGATTCTAGTCTCGCGGTTCCACCCAGCTTCTCCCTTTTCAGGGAACCCTTTGATTTTTGACTTTTCTTTAGGTTTTCCGCTTTAGTCGGAAAAACGGCTGTTTAGCCTCGAGCTTGGTGGGCACGACAATCAGATAAGTCCTTTTTATTGTAGTTTAATTTCTTTAATTTGTAAAGCAAAGAGCCTTTTTAGAGACTTTGGGCGATGCTGGCAATAATTATATCTTTGGCGCCAACTTGCCGGAGAGCTTGGGCGGCATGGTTAGCGGTTGATCCTGTGGTTATAATGTCATCCACCAAAAATATCGTCCAATCCTGTAAGTCGGCTGGTTGGTGGAAAAATATTTTTTTCTGCTTTAATCTGGCTTGATAAGAACTGTGGGCGCTGGGAGTTTGGTAGGAAAGGCGTTTTAATTTTTGGCTTATCGGCCAATCGGTTATCATCGCAATGCCTTTAGCAATTTCTAAAGATTGATTAAAACCTCTGGCTCTTTGCCGGCGCGGATGCAGGGGTATAGGAATGAGCAAGGGGGACCTGATTTTTTGAGCTTGGCTTATTATCTTTCGGCCCCACATCTTTCCCAAGATTGTCCCCAGTCTACGCACGCCTTGATATTTCAAAGCGCGCAAGGCGGCGCGTAAGATGGGGTCAGAGTAGTGGCCATAAGAAAAGATTCCATCGAAGGCATATTGTGTCTGGGCTTGTTTTTGACAGTTAGGGCAGAAAAGTCCTAAGAAACTAGGGCGACCGCAAAGCTGGCAGATAGGTTTGAAAATGCGTATTTTCGCTCGACAGGCGGGACATAAAGGTGAACCGTTACACCTACAGGCAGCACATTGAGGCGGTAGCAATTGGTTTTCTAAGCGGGATAAAATATTTTTAAAATTAAAACTCATAAGCACAATTAAAAAACCGGCGTTTGGCGCCGGCTTTTTTATTTAAATTTTTTTATTTTAATTTTATTTCGTAGATACGGCCGCTGGTTTTGTCGGTAAAGTAGAGTTGATTTTGACTGTCGGCAACCATGATGCTGGAGACATTAGTGACTCCTTCTGGAACGGCGATTAGCTTTTTGACGCCGGTAGTGAGATCGATTTTATAGAGACTGTCTTGAGTTTTGTCGGCTAGTTCGGGGAAGAGGCCGGCTCCTTGGGGAAGATTGTCAGGCACGGCGCAATAGATTTCGTTGTTAGTGGCGAAGCTACATTTACTCGCCCAGGTGTTTAGGCCGATATTGGTACGGTTTTGGCCGATATTATCTCCCTGAGCATTAACAATCCAGAGATTGGGGTTCATGTTGGTGTCGCTGCTGTAGACGCTGTAGAGAAGTTTGTCGCCGGTATCAGACCATTGCGGTTCAAAGCCCCGGCCATTAATTACCGTTGATTTAAAGTTTTCGCCGTTAAGACCGACGAAAAATACTTCTTGACGATTAAAGTCGAGACCGCGAGTATACATCGCCGCCGCTTGATTATTGGGGGACCAGATAGGATAGACGTCATCAGCGTTATTGCCGATAGCGCTTAAAGAAGAAGCCCGGGAGCCGTCAGCATTTGAGACGATTAAATAGCGGTTTTCTACATCATCACCCATACTTTTGGCGCTAATACTAGCGCCATCAGGAGAAAAGGAAAAATCTTCCCAGTGTTTAGGGAGAGTTACTTGTTTTTGAGTGTTAAAGTCGTAGGTGATTTTTGAACCGTCCGGATATTCTAAAATTGCTTTATCTCCTTGTGTAGACCAGGTGACATTTTGTACTTGATGGAAGACTTTATCGCTGAGAGTGACTAAGTCACCATTAGCATCAAGTTTATAGAATTTACCATCGGTATCATTGTAGAAGCGAAGTTGGCCATCGCTGGCCATAATGGGGTCAAGTGCTCGGTCTTTAGTTATTTCTTTGGTTTTGGTTAAACCGCCCACCGCTAAATCACTAGCCTCAGAGCCAGTGGGAGCGCCGGTGCTGGGTTGGTTTTGGTTAGGTTCGGTCTTAATAACATTACCGCTAGCATCTAACCGGCCATTGCCGGTGGTGGAGGAAA
>CALJZR010000069.1 GCA_937983635.1 uncultured bacterium
TGCCAGTTCAAGCCCGCCGATGTTGCCGCCTTCAGGATTATCAGGATTACTGGTTATCGGATTTTGGAAGAAAAATCGCCATAAGAGGTAGCCAAGCAAGACCACTAAGCCCAGGAAGGCGAGGATAAGCAGGATTTTTTTGTATTTAGTGATAAAACCCATATTCTTGTTTTTTATTTACGGACTTTGTGATACAATAATAGATGTTAGGCGTCGACTTTAGGGATTGTCATTTTTCCATTTTTCCTTGTCGGCCGTCTTTAAATATTATATACTAGAAGCAAAGAGAATACAATTTTGCGGTCAGTTCGGTTTTACGATAATTTTATCTACTTATGGGTTTATTTTCTTCGGCGAATGACAATTTATTTCTGGGAATTGATATCGGCGACTCTTCTTTAAAGATGGTGGAGCTGAGGAAAAAGGGTAAACAGATCTACCTCTCCAATTACGCTTTTAGTGAAAATGTCAGCGGTGTTAATTTTACTAAGATTGATGACATTAATTATTTAGCTCAAGCAATTTTAAAAGTGAAGGCGGAAGCGAACATTAAGGCGCGCAGTGTCACCGCTTCTTTACCGACTTTTTCTGTTTTTTCCTCAATTATTAATTTGCCCCCAACCGATAAAAAGAACATGGATGCGGCGGTAGCGGAGGAGGCAAAGAAAGTTATTCCTTTGCCGGTTGAAGAAATGATTTTAGATTGGAAAATGGTGCCTGGCACACAGCAGGACAAAGAAGGGGCGAGGGTATTTTTAACCGGCTCTCCTAAAAAGCTGGTGCGCCGCTATATTGAAATCTTTCGTCTAGCTAAATTGGAATTAGCCAGCTTGGAAACTGAAACTTTTTCTTTGGTCCGCGGTTTGATGGGCAATGATCCGTCTACTGTGATGATTGTTGAAATTGGTGCTAATAGTACCGATTTGTCTGTCGTGCAAGAAAGCATCCCCGTCTTAAATCGCAGCTTAGAAATTTGTGGCGGCACCGTGACTGCAGCTTTAGCGGAAAAATTAGGCCTTAGTTTTAACCAAGCAGAACAATTTAAATTTGATCTCAGCGCCTCTTTATCCGATTCTTCCAAAGAGGAATTACCACAACTAATTGTTAAGGCTTTAGCCCCGGTTATTCATGAAATTGAGTACATGCGGGAATTTTTTCAAAGCAACGGCGGCGGGCGTAAAATTGAAAAAGTTATCTTGTCTGGCGGTGGCGCCCTGCTTATGAATTTAGCCGACTACCTTTCCCACCATCTCAACCTCCAAGTTATTATTGGCGATCCTTTTAGCCGCATTATTTATCCCTCGGAAATGAAGCCGATTATTGCAGAAGTGGGTCCGAAGTTGGCGGTAGCGGCCGGGCTTGCTTTAAGAGAAATTTCTTAAATTTGTCGATGTGTTAAATTTCAAATTAAAAAAGAATAAAAGTGTCGCCCAGCAGCTGGCAGATTCTCCTCAGAATCCTAAGGTGTTGGAAGTGAATTTAATCAAGAACGAAATTCCGGTTGATTTTGATTTTGGCAAACATCTCGGTACGCTCCTTTTTTCTTTGTTTATCGCGGCTATCTTTATTGCAGAAATTTATCTTGGTCTTAATTGGTGGTCAGATTATGAGAATGAAAGAGTTCTCGCAACAGAGGCCAAGTTTAATCAGGTTTCTACAGAGATTAAGACGATGAAGGGTGAGTCTGACGAAATTTTAGCTTTTAAACAGCGCCTGGATTTAACGGAAGCTTTACTGGATAATCATATTTACTGGACCAACTTTTTTAATTGGTTGGAGAAAAATACTCTTAGCAGCGTTAACTATAATAGTTTTTCCGGCAGTGCCAACGGTGTTTATGAATTAGGGGCGACCGCTAAAACTTTCCGGGATGTCAGTTGGCAAACGCGGGCACTTTTAGAAGATCCGGCGGTAATTTCCGCCCGGGTCGATAGCGCCGACACTGAACGTTCAGATAGTCCTGACCAGGAAAAAAATGCGGTAGCTGATGTTAATTTTGTTTTAAGCTTGAAAGTTGAGCCTTCATTATTTAAATCAAATTTGAAGTAGATAAATTATGCCCGTTACTCCTCCCCCCAAAAAAAATAATCAGAATAACTTGAATATTTTTCTTAATGCCAATTTTAATCTATTGGTAGTTTTTGTTGTTATTATTTTTTTAGCTGGTGCCTATTTTTTAGCGATTAAGCCTAAATTTGAAATTACCCTAGTTGCTATTCGAGATAACATTGCGCAACAGGAACAATTTTATCAAGGACAGCGACAAAAATTAGCCGATCTTAAGGCCGCTGCCGATCTTTATCATCAGATTGACGATAATGATATTGCCCGTGTTAACGCTGTTTTGCCCAATGAATATGCTAAGGAAAAATTATTTGGTGAATTGGAAGATATTCTTTTGCAGAAAGGTTTAATCCTTAGCAGTATGAGTCTGACTAAAATAGGAGAAGGGGATGGTAGTACGGAGCCTTTAGCGGCTAAAGATCAGAGTATTTTATCGATTCCCAATGCTGCTCATGTTGGCGTTATTCAGGCGGAAATGGCTTTAATTGCCACTGATTATTCTGCTTTAAAAAACCTTTTGCCTTTGATTGAGGGACACTTGCAATTAATTGATATTCAATCATTAACTTTTGATCCTTCCGAAAAAACCGCTCATATTATTTTTTATACTTATTATTTTAAATAAGCTTTCTTATGTCTTCTCGCCGTAGCGCCAGTATCTACATTTTAATCGGCACTCTTTTAATTGTTGGTATTTTAATTTTTGCTTTTAAAGATCGCTTGCTTTCTTATTTGAGCGCGCGAGTTTTTGGTGCGGAACAGACTGCGGGCGAAACCGTCTTGCATGCTTCGGCCGCTAGTGTTATTAATTTGGAAATTTTAGATAATAAAAATTTTGAAAAATTATCAGATAACGTCATTTATTTTGATTTTAACCAAGTGGGCAAGCCTGTTCCCAATAACACTAATTTACAGGCTCCAGCCTGGCAAGCAGTTTATCTTGGCAACGCCAATCCTTTTTTAGTAAAAGAAAAGGATAAAAATTAGTTGCTAGCCTCCTATTTTTAACTATGGATCAGCAAGATCAGCTTCTGCTCATATTGCAGGAAAAAAAATTAATTAGTGCCGAACAGGCTCTAGAACTGAGAGCGCAAGCCGTGGCCGCTAAAAAAGAGCTGCCTAATTTTTTATTGGAAAAAAAAATATTAAATGAAGAACAGTTGACTGAGGCTAAGGCTGATTTATATAACCTTCCTTATCACGCTCATACCGATGAAGCCATCCCTGAGGAAGTTTTAAATTTTTTACCCGAAGAAATTGCTCGGACTTATAATATTGTTTGTTTTGCGCGCGAGCATAAAGAGATTAGCATCGGCATGGTAGAGCCAAATTTAAAGGCGATGGAGGCTGTTAATTTTCTGGCTTTAGATGAGAAGCTGACGGTGAAATATTATTTAATTTCCATTAGTAACTGGCAGAAAATCTTCAAGCAGTACCAGAAAATTGAAGAGGAAATTTCCAGCGCTTTGGAAGTTAAAGCCAAGGAAGAAAGTGATGATGTGGTGGCGATCAAAGGCGAGGATTCTGCTATGGTTGATGATGAGGATATCAACAGCGCTCCGGTGTCCAGAATCGTTTCGGTTATTATCCGCCACGCCGTTGAAGCGCGGGCCAGCGATATCCACATTGAGCCTTTTGATAAGGAGAGTCGAGTCCGCTATCGCATTGATGGTATCTTACACACCTCCCTCACTCTGCCTAAAAGTATTCATAATGCTATTATTGCCCGTGTTAAGGTTATGGCTAAGCTGAAATTAGACGAAACGCGCGTCCCTCAAGATGGACGTATTCGTTTATTAGTTAGCGGCCGGGCAGTTGATTTTCGTATTTCTACTCTACCCCTAGCTAGCCAAGAGAAGGTGGTAATGCGTATTTTAGATACCGCCAAAGGGGCGCCGGCTTTAGCCGATCTCGGCTTTAACACCAATTCTCTAAGGGCAATGAACGAAGCGGCCAAGAAAACTAGCGGTATTATTTTGGTTACCGGCCCCACTGGTTCTGGTAAAACTACAACTTTATACTCACTCTTGGATATTTTGAATCAAGAAGGAGTTAATATTTCCACCCTTGAAGATCCGATTGAATACGAAATGAAAGGTATTAACCAATCACAAGTGCGACCGAAGGTGGGCTTTACTTTCGCCAGCGGTTTACGTTCACTTTTGCGTCAAGATCCCAACATTATCATGGTCGGCGAAATCCGCGATGAAGAAACAGCTGAATTATCCATTCATGCTTCTTTGACCGGCCACTTAGTTATTTCCACTCTGCACACCAACGATGCTATTGGCGCCGTTTTCCGTCTTTTAGATATGAAAATTGAGCGCTTTTTGCTAGCTTCAACTTTAAAGACGGTGGTTGCTCAGCGTCTAGCTCGGCGTTTATGTGATCACTGTAAAAAAGAATTTACTTTGCCTGTCTCAGAACTAGAGAAATTATCACTGGAATTAAAAGGGGTTCCTGCCGGTATTATGTCTAAAGAACTGCCAGGGCTGACCAATCCTAATGACCTTAGCGCTTTTAAATTTTATCAGCCCGTTGGTTGCAGTCGTTGTGAAAATACTGGCTTTACCGGTCGGGTGGCTATTTCTGAGGTTATTGATATTAATGATGAACTTAAAGAGATGATTAATCAGGGTGATCGTAATTTTAATATTGAAGCGGTTAAGAAGAGCCAGGAATTTATTTCTATTAAACAGGACGGCGTTATTAAAGTCGTTAAAGGAATTACGACGATTGAAGAAGTCTTACGTGTTATTGAAAGCTAAATTTATGCCGATTTTTAAATACAAAGCGAAAAACAACAAGACTGGCCGTAACAAGTCGGAATTAACCGTCGGCATTAATGAAAATGAAGTTGTTTCTCGTTTGCGCCGGCGCGATTTTTCGGTGCTCTCCATCGCTGATGTTAGCGATAGCCTGGAGGCAAAATTAAATTTACTTATCAACCCGATTAAGGTTAAGGATTTAGTAATTTTTTCCCGTCAGTTTTCGGTGATGATTTCTGCTAATGTGCCTGTGGTTGAATCACTTTTGATTTTAATCGACCAGACTAATAATTTTTCCCTTAAGAATATGATTGCCAATATCGCCTTCGAGGTTGATAGCGGCTCTTTGTTGTCTGATTCTTTTGCCAAGCGTCCGAAAATATTTTCGGAATTTTTCGTGAATATTATTAAGAGTGGTGAAACCTCCGGTAAATTAGATGAGGTTTTAACTTATTTGGCCGATGAAATGGAAAAAAGTTATGACATGGGGGCAAAGGTGAAAGGCGCGATGATTTACCCAGTTTTTATTTTGGCAGGTTTAGCTGGCGTTGGCGTCGTCTTGATGGTTTACGTTATTCCTAACTTAACCGCCATTTTAACGGAAACTGGGATGAAGTTGCCGCTGGCTACTAGAATTATTATTGCGATTTCCAGTTTCATGAAAAATTATTTAATTTTAATTGCTCTGTCGGTGGCGGGCTTGATTTTTGCTGGTCGTTATTATTTTCGGACGGAGATGGGCCGCTATCAATTAGATGCTTTTAAGTTAAAGATGCCAATTTTTGGCATGCTTTTTAAATATATTTATTTAATGCGTTTTACCCGTTCTCTATCCACTTTACTTAAGGGCGGAGTGACTATTACTCGCGCCTTAGAAATTACTGCTAATGTCGTTGGTAATGTTATTTATCGCGATTTAATTTTGGAAACTCTGAATTCCATCAACGATGGTAATCCTTTATCGACGGTAATGGAAAACAGCAACGATGTGCCCAAGATGGTACCCCAGATGATTAGCGTTGGTGAGCGCACCGGTCGTTTAGATTCAGTGTTGGATAAAATTACGGATTTTTATGGTCGGGAAGCGGGCACGATGTTGTCGAATTTAAGTACTTTAATGGAGCCTTTGATCATGGTCGTGATGGGTGTTGGCGTCGGTATCATGGTGGCCGCTATTTTAATGCCGATGTACAATATGGCCAGCCAGTTTTAAATTATTGTCTGGTGCTGACTCTAATCATTGTGGTTCTTTGTTAATTTTGCTATAATTTAATTATCTTATAATTTATTTACGCTTACGCCTTTACCACCGGTATTAAGGGTGTAAACGGAAATTTTTGAAAGGGGGTGAATTTATGAAAAACAAAAAAGGTTTTACATTAATCGAATTATTGGTGGTTATTGCCATCATCGGTTTGCTTTCCACGCTGTCAGTTTTGGCCTTAAATGGCGCCAGAGCTCGTGCTCGTGACGCTAAGCGTATTTCTGATATCAAGCAGGTTCAGACCGCCTTGGAAATGTATTACAACGAAAATAATGCTTACCCTGCAGCTTTAAGCCAACTGACTACTACCACCCCTCCGCTTTTGCGAACTATCCCAACGGCACCGACGCCGTTTGATGGTAGCTGTACCAGCGGCAATAACACCTATACTTATAGCGCCGACGCAGGTTCAGGCGGTGTTGCTTCTTACTCCATTGGCTATTGTCTTGGCGCGGCTACAGGTAACGTTACCGCCGGTGCTAAAACCGCCACTCCCGCTGGTCTATAAAATTTATTTTATATCAGTGTACAAAAATCCGCTTCCCAGCGGATTTTTTGTTGCCTCTTTGCCAGAATTATGGTATTATTTAAATAGGCTCAAATCTTGAGCAATAAATTTAATATTATGAACAAAAAAGGTTTTACATTAATCGAATTATTGGTGGTTATTGCCATTATTGGTTTGCTTTCCACGCTGTCAGTTTTGGCCTTAAATGGCGCCAGAGCTCGTGCTCGTGACGCTAAGCGTATTTCTGATATCAAGCAGGTTCAGACCGCCTTGGAAATGTATTACAACGAAAATAATGCTTACCCTGCAGCTTTAAGCCAACTGACTACTACCACCCCTCCGCTTTTGCGAACTATCCCAACGGCACCGACGCCGTTTGATGGTAGCTGTACCAGCGGCAATAACACCTATACTTATAGCGCCGACGCAGGTTCAGGCGGTGTTGCTTCTTACTCCATTGGCTATTGTCTTGGCGCGGCTACAGGTAACGTTACCGCCGGTGCTAAAACCGCCACTCCCGCTGGTCTATAAAATTTATTTTATATCAGTGTACAAAAATCCGCTTCCCAGCGGATTTTTTGTTGCCTCTTTGCCAGAATTATGGTATTATTTAAATAGGCTCAAATCTTGAGCAATAAATTTAATATTATGAACAAAAAAGGTTTTACATTAATCGAATTATTGGTGGTTATTGCTATTATTGGTTTGCTTTCCACGATGTCGGTTTTGGCCTTAAATGGCGCCCGCGCCCGCGCCCGTGACGCTAAGCGTGTTTCTGACATCAAGCAGATTCAGACCGCTTTGGAAATGTATTACAACGAAAACAATGCTTACCCCACCACTTTAAGCCAACTGACTACTACCACCCCTCCAATTTTACGGACTATCCCCACAGCACCGACGCCGGCCGATAGTGCGGCGTGCGCTACCGCCAATACTTATACTTACGGTATTGACACGGGTACAGTTGGCGTTGGCTCCTATCATCTTACCTATTGCCTTGGTGCCGCTACCGGTAATATTACTGCCGGCCCTAAAACCGCTACTCCGGCTGGTATTTAACCATTATTTAACTTTAAATTTAAAGCACGCTTTTTAGCGTGCTTTTTGTTTTTAAGCCGGCCTTTGCTATACTAGAATTATGAAATTAGAATTAACCGACAAGCTTGATTTTGATCTTTGGGAAAAAACTCTACGCTCTCTCCCCGATGGCGCAGAACTTTTGCAGTCTTGTATTTGGGCACAGATTAATAGTGCTAAGACTTTAGTGCATCGTTTTGCTTGGTTGGAGCAAGCTAAGGTTTTAGTTTTGGCTCAAGTTTTAGAGACGGAGCGTCTTGGCCAGAAAAGTTGGTATCTCCCCCGTGGGCCCTTGTGTTTAAGCTCGGAAAAAGCTTCTTTTTTGTGGCCTTTAGTCTTTGCGGATTTGCAAGAGCAAGCTCAGCAGAGAGGGGTAATGACGATAAGTTTTGAGCCGGAGAATTGGGGTGATTTTCAAAATTTTTCTGGAAAAATAATTAAACCCATTCAACCGCAGCGAAGTTTATTTTTAGATTTAAGTTTAGATGAAGAGAAATTATTAGCTCAAATGCATCCTAAAACTCGTTATAATATCCGTCTGGCGGAAAAGAAGGGGGTGCTTATTGAGCAGGGTCAGGGTGAAGACATTTTATTTTTTTGGGATTTATTACAAATTACTACTAAGCGCGACCGTTTTCGAGGGCACGGCCTGTCCCACTATCGCCGTCTTTTAGAGAAGGGTTCTCCAGCTATCGAATTATGGTTAGCCAAGCGGGGAAATAAAGTTTTGGCAGCTGGGTTATTTTCTTTCTATCAGGGGCGGGCAGTTTATTTACACGGTGCTTCGGCTGATAGCGAACGGCAATATATGGCACCATATCTTTTGCAGTGGCAGATGATTAAAAGGGCAAAAGCCTTCGCTTGTCGCTATTATGATTTTTATGGCATTGATGAAAATAAGTGGCCTGGAGTAACTCGTTTTAAGCGGGGTTTTGGCGGGGAAGAGCGGCTTTATCCTGGAACTTTTACTTTAATTCTTAAGCCACTTGCCTACAATTTTTATTTATTAGCAGCGCGTTTGCGCCGTTTTCTACCTTTTTAATTTTTATTTTTTATGTTCTCGCTTGATATTGTTAATTTAACCAAACAAACCGTGCCCTTAAAAACTTTAGAGCGAGTTTTAATTTTCGCCGCCCAGCGCTGGCATATTCATGGTGAATTATCTTTAGTTTTAGCCGGAGACAGCCGTTTGCGCACCCTAAATCGTGACTTTAGAGGTTATGACCGTTCAACTGATGTGCTCTCTTTTTCCGCTCCTACCGGTACTCCCGGTGCTTTAGGGGAAATTTTTGTTAATCTAGCTGATTGTCAGCGGCCAGCTAAGTATCGAGAAATTTTTAAAGAAAAACAATCTTTTATCTACCTTCTATTATTTCTTAGTTTACATGGTTTATTACATTTAGCTGGTTATGAAGATGAAACTGAAAGTGGGCGCTTGGCCATGGTGGCTAAGGGTGAAAAAATGATGAAAGAATTGGTAAAAAATGCTATAATTAAAGAGCACTGCTAAAATATGCGTTGGCGCTGGTTTTTATTTTTATTGATAACGACAATAACAGGCTTAGCCTGGTCTTTTGGTAATGGCGCTCAGGCTTCAGTTAACGAAAATGTCCGAGGTTTGGCTAATTCAATTCACGGCTATATCAGTTTTAATTGTTTAGATGATGATTTTGCCGGTCATTTTGTCTTTACCTTTCCCCTCCGTTTTAACGTTCCTCCTTGTTCTTTTTCTCAGCATGGAGTTAATTTGAATTTGAGTAATAATTTTTCCGGTTTGGCCTGGAATCCTTCTTTAGGTTTTATTGACTTCGGTGCCACTAGCACGCCTCCCGATAATTATGCCTCTACTAATGCCCACTGTCTTAATCAGTGTAATGCCGGCAATAGTTGCAGTGCTTGCTATAATGAATCTGATCAACGCGTTTATGGTTGGGCTAAAATTTTAAGTACAGGTGAGTGGTTGGAGTTAAATAGTGCCATCGCTCCGCCGACGACCATGACTAACTATCTAGCGCCTCAGCCTGGTATTTTTTCCGGTTATGCCTCTAGTTCTTTCGGAGCAGTTAGTTTTAATTGTAGTAATGATGGCAGCTGCGGCACCTTTAATCATCAGGTTTATTTGTGGAAGTTAGAGCTTAAAGAAATGACGGCTCCGAATTGGAGTTTTAGTGAGGCTTGTAGTAGCGGTGCTCGTCGGGCGGTTTTTAAATGGACGCGGAGAAGCGGCACCCAGACTGCTTACCGTTTGCTTATTAATACGGTCAACAGCACCTCCAGCCCCGTCTTTGATTCTGGTATTTTGCCCGGCTCCGCCTCACAATTAATTTGTCCCGGGCCTTTGTGCGCCTTTACTCCCGCCTACAACACCTCCTACTATTGGTGGCTACAATTGTGGAATATTGATAACGAGCCGACCGAGTTTTTTCAGTTTAATACTAGTGTTTACGGAACCAGTACTTTAACTGATAACGTGGCTGGCAATGCCGCCGCCAATCCCGATGATCCTAATTTGACCTTTACCACCTATAAGCATGAGTTTCCTATGCCTTATTTCACCTGGAGTCCTTTAGAAATTCTTGTTGGTAGTACTACTAATTTTGTGAGTAACTCTAATTATTATAGTTCAGCTTTCCCCAACAGTAATGCGCAAAATTGTATTGATGGCGTTTGCCAATTTTTGTGGCAGGTGAGTGATGGCGCTGGCATCATTGCTAATGCCACCCGTTCCACCACTAGTATTGTTTTCTTAAATAACAATCCTAAGTCAGTTTCTCTGCGAATTACTGACCCTGACTTATATACCTGTTCTACCTCTTCGCCAGTTTTGACTATTAACTTTGCTTTACCGATTTGGAAAGAGGTAAAAGCAGAATAAAAAATGTTAAAAATGTTTAAAAAAATTATTAATAATAAGTCCGCCTTTAGTTTGATTGAAATCATGGCGGTTTTATTGATTGTTTCTTTGGGCATTATTGGCGTAGCTAATTTAGCCACTCAGAGCATCCAGGCCCAGACTATCAATCGCGGCAGTATTGTTGCCTACCAATTAGCGCAAGAGGGCTTGGAAATAGTTCGGCAAGTCCGCGACACTAACTGGCTTCAGGGTAATGATTGGAAAACTGGTCTTGGCTCCGGCACTTACTGCTTAGATTACAAAAGTCCGGTTTTACGGCCGGTAGCAAGCTTAAATGACTGTAAGCTTTATTTTGATAATAATAAATGGTATTACGCCCCTCAGATTGAAGGGGTGGGTATGATTTTTACCGGTTTCCGCCGGGTAGTCGTGATTAATGCCGCCACCTCCAGTGCTACCGTTACCGCTCTTGTTTCTTGGGATGATCGCAATAAGGTTTTTCATTACGAAGTTGAAACTGAACTCTATGATTGGCGTTAAATTTAAAAAATTACAAACAATCAGAAAAAAGCCTGGTTTTTCTCTAGTTGAATTAATTGTTAGCTTGAGTGTTATCACTTTGTTGACCGGTCTTTTTTTGGCAAACTATCATACTGCTAACCGCCGCACTGATTTGACTATGACCGCTCAGTCTTTAGTTACCGATATCCGTTACGCCCAAGCTAATGCTTTAGGTCTGATTAAATACGATGGCGCCGTGCCGGCTGGAGGCTGGGGGGTTTATTTTTCTGCCGGTGGCATGGGTAATGCTAGTAATACCAGTTATGTTATTTTTGCTGATGAAAACGATGATCGCATTTATCAAGTGGGGGAGGGAAATGAGGACCTAGGTGGGCGTTTAGTTAATTTGCCGCCAAATATCGTAATTGACAGAATTATGGTTGGTGGGAGTGAAAATGTTCGGGCGAACGTTACTTTTTTGCCGCCTGACCCTTTAACTCGCATCCAGGGCAGCAGCGGTACTTCAACCTTTTTAGAAATTCGTTTACGAGAAAAGCTTAATGACACCACCAAGACTGTTCGGGTTAATTTTCTTGGTTTAGTCGAGGTAATTGATTAGTTATGAACAGAAAACGGCATCTTCATCCCGGCATTACTCTCGTGGAAGTGATTATTTCCACTACTCTTTTTGTAGTTATTATGCTGTCGATGACGGAAATTTTTAAGATGATTCTCAATAGCCAGCGCCAGGCAATCGCCACTCAGAACGTTCAGGAAAATTTAAAATATTTTTTTGAAGTTATTTCTAAAGAGGTGCGGATGGCCAAGCGCGCGGGTGGAGGCTGTGCTCACTTGCCGGCTAATCGCCGTTTTGCCACCAGTACTAATGCTTTTGGTGATATCTTATATTTAAAAAACTATCATGATGAGTGTGTTGTTTATTATTTAAGTGAAGACAATGGCATCGTGCGCTTTCGGGTCGATCGTGAAGATGAGTCTGACTTTCTCTCTCCCGCTAAGATTGAAATTACCGACTTGCAGTTTATTGTCCATGAGGAAAACAATCAACAAGCCTATATTTCCATTAATTTAGGAGCACATTCCGTTGGTCGTGAGGCTGATTTATCTAGTATGCGCGTCCAAACAACCATTAGTTCGCGTTATTATCGGAGTAATTAAAATATGAGACGAAGATTTAAGAATAAACAGAAGGGAAGTGCAGTTATGCTGACTTTATTTATTTTAAGCTCAGTCATGATTATTGTTTTTGGCGGCGCCTCCGTGGTTCTATCAGGATTGAAAATGGGCGGGGTGCAGTCGCAGTCAACTCGAGCCTATTTTGCCGCGGAAGCGGGAGCAGAAAGGCTTTTATATGATTTTCGCCATACTAGCCAATTTGCGGATACCAGCCAGGCGGGGACTGATAATATTTTTGGCACCACCACTTTAAGCACGGGTAGTTTTTATATTGTTAATTACGATCATTTTGTCCCTTTTATTAAGTTTACTAGTATCGGCGGCTACGAAGAGACAAAGCGGAGCGTAGAGCTTGATTTTTAAATATATTTTGCTTAGTAAAAACGCCCTAAAATAGGGCGTTTTTTTATATTTTCTAAAGCTCTGTTTTATAGTTGTTAAAGCTTTTCATCATTTTAAAAAAATGGTATAATTTCAGTAAGAAAAGTTTTGTCTTCGGACTTATTTTTTTCTTTTCTTTCCGCTAAAAATTTCCTTTTGTGCTGATGAAACGGAAACAAAAAAATCAACTATCGCAAGCGTGCCTTTTGGGTTTGCTGTTTTTTGTTTTAGTCTCAATTTTTATTTTTCAACCTCGGGAAGTTCGGGCGCTCACTGGTGATTATAATAAAGCAATTAACGGGACTTTGGCGGCTAGCGAGTGGAATAATCTTGTGAATGATTTTGTGGCCAAGAGTGGTAGTCGTTTAGACGGCTATTTCAGCATTAATACCGCTACCTCTTCCACCTATGCTTTAGATATTAACGGCGCTTTGCGGGCCACCAGCATCGAAGGCTCCTACACGGGCTTCTTAAACGCCGCTAATATTTCCAGCGGTCAGTTTGGTGCTAACGCTGGTTTTGGTAATTTTAGTTTTCCGGGGAATGTGGGGATTGGGACGACGAATCCGAGACAAAAGCTTGAAGTAGCAGGCAATATGATGCTGGGTGATGTTATGATAAACGGCACTGGCAGCGAAATAAAACTGACCGATATAAGTGGGGTATATAATAAAAATATTAGAGCCAACTCCTTTTTTCTAGCTGGGCCGATGTTAGCTGTGGCTGGCTCAATGTCAGGGGATACTTGGACAACGTTTGCGAAAGATCGAACCTATGTGGCAAACACTGTCGATTATACTATAGCTCAGAATAACTTGACCTCTGATACGACGGTAAGAAATATTATAATCCGTGCTCAAAATGCATATAGTAGTGCTACAAGCAATTTGAATGGTGGAAATGTTTATCTATATGGAGGAACTAAAACAGGGGCTGGCTCGGATGGTAATGTAGTCTTGGGTCATACCGGATCTACATCTCTTGGCAATGTCGGTATTGGCACTACCACCCCCGGCGCGACCCTTGATGTCAACGGTTTGATTAAGATGCGCACCGCCTTGATTACGGCCAATGACGACGTAGTTAATAAGGGTTATTTAGATTCAGCCTTGGCGAGTACGACCGCCCAAATTATCACCCAGGTTTCTACCAGTAGTTTTTGGCAGGGCAGTATGGCTGGTAATATTTATAATTCTAATGCTGGGAATGTGGGAATCGGCACCATTAATCCAAGTGCATTATTTACCGTCGCCGCCAGCAATACTCCTCAGATTCGTATTTTAGACGAAGATGCCAGCGGTTCAGCTGGAGTAGATTCAACTATTGCTTTTGGGAGGAGGTCGTCTTCGCCGGTGTTGTATGGCACTATCGGTTTTCAGGCCAATAACCTTAATATTTCACACCAGACCTCTGTTGGTGGTATTAAATTCCAAACGAATAGTTCTGACAGAATGTTTATAGATAATAGTGGCAATGTCGGGATTGGGACAACTAATCCGAGTACTAAATTAGATATTAATTATCAGGGTGTATTTAATCCTGTAACCCCAGGGCTGTCTTCTTATTACGGTCTTCATTTTAGTGGTCAGACTACCTCAGACTATGCTACTGGCATTACTTGGAATGGCGGGTCTTCTGGTGCGCAAGCTGGTTTGTATGTTCAGGGTTCAGGGGCATATGGCACGAAGATGTATTTTGCGACGACTAACGCTTATGTTACCGGCGCGCAGACTCGAATGATGATTGATCATAGCGGCAACGTCGGCATCGGCACTACTACCCCGAGCACTAGATTGACGGTGGTAGGTTCAGGTAACTACAGTATTAATGCTGGTAATTATAGAATTGGCAACGTGGCCACTCCGGTCTCTGCTTTAGACGCCGTTAATAAATCTTATTTAGATTCTGCCGTAGGAACGGCACAGACAGCTTTTTGGAATTTGAATGGTTCTAATCTCTACGCCTCTTCTACAGGTTGGAATGTTGGGATTGGGACGACGAATCCGACTGTTAAGTTTCAGGTTAATGGTGACCAAGTATATTTTAATTTAGCAACTTCTACAGCTGTTGCCGGATTAACTATAAATAGCAATTTAAGAATGGGCACGAGTGATAATTATGCTTGGATTCAGTCTCATAGCTCTAGGCCTTTATCCATAAATCCTTTAGGTAATAACGTCGGCATTGGTACAACTAACCCTACCGCTCGATTATATGTAAATGGCACCTCTATCTTTAATGACGTCGCCACCTTTACTCAACCGGTAGTCGTAGGGGCTCCGGTCTTAAATACTCACGCCGCTACTAAGAATTATGTAGATTCGCAGATTTCCTCTTCTACTGGTGCTATCGCTTTCTGGGGAGGATCTTTAGGTGGCAATCTTTGGAATTTAAATTCTGGGAACATCGGTATTGGGACGACTGCGCCAAATGATAAATTAGTGGTTAGTAATGGAACTGGTGAAATCAGATTTGGGGGAGGGAACGGAAGAACCCTGTCCGCTTATAATTCTGGCGCCTTGGCAAATTTTGATTTTTTAGCTGTCTCTACGTATTTCAATAGTAATTTTATTTTGGCTTCCAGAAAACAGATTCAGATGTATAATTATGCGGGAACTAATCCTGTGTATGGCAAAATTCATATACCGAGCAATGAAGCGTTATCCTTTGAGGTTAATGGTTCTGATAGGCTCGTAATTGATTCTAGTGGAAATGTCGGCATTGGTACAACTAACCCTACCGCTCGATTATATGTTAATGGCACTTCCATCTTTAATGATGTTGCCACCTTTACCCAGCCAGTAGTCGTAGGGGCTCCGGTCTTAAATACTCACGCCGCTACTAAGAATTATGTTGATTCGCAGATTTCCTCGTCAACTGGGGCAATTGCTTTCTGGGGAGGGTCTTTAGCTGGCAATGTCTGGAGTTTAAATTCTGGAAACGTGGGTATTGGCACGACCAACCCTGGTACTCCTTTGGCAATCCAATCGACTAATCATGAGACTTTGACTTTGCAGAGGGCTGCTTCTAATGTTAGTTGGGCTGTTTGGGAAAAATTCAGACTTTATAATTCTTCAAATTCCTTTGTAGATTATGGTTATGTTGGTGGTGGCATTACTACTAATACGGCTGGTTCTCATACTGGTTATTTAGGCTTTGGCGTTGCTCAGAGCGGCTCACTGTCTGAAGCTATGCGGCTTTCCAGCGCTGGTAATTTAGGCATCGGTACCGTCAATCCCAACAGCCGTCTCCATGTCTATAATACCGCGGCTAATGCCGAAATTGATATTCAGAGCTTGGTTGGTGCCGGTAATCATTGGGGAACATACAGCAATCTCAGCGATAATAGCTATCGGATTTGGGGTGGCAGTGATTATCTCACCATTTTGCGAAGTGGTAATATCGGTATCGGTACAACCGCTCCTGGCGCCTATCGCTTATTTGTTAACGGCGATACTAATGTCGCTGGGTCTGTTACCGCCTCTTCTTTTGTCGGTCCTTTAACTGGCACTATCAATGCCAGCAATGTTTCTAGTGGTGATTTTGGCGCCGGTACGGGCGGTGGTGTTTATAGTTTCCCCAGCAATCTTGGGATTGGAACGACAAATCCTAATTCTCAATTATCAATAGTCGACGACACCTCTTATGAACCAAGTTTAACTGCCGGAGCGGCCGCTAATTTCAATGTTGCACGGGGGGTTGCTGGAGCTACCGATTTAGTGTTAACAATGTCTGGCGCTGGCCCATTTACAGCATCCTTGCAGCATCGTCACGCAGTCAGCAACGGAATTGCTTATCCTATCGCTTTAAATCCTCTTGGCGGCAACGTCGGGATTGGGACGACTAATCCTGAACAGAAATTAGACGTTAATGGAATCATTCAGGTAAGTCGAGGAAGCAATGCTAATGTTACGAATTTTAATATTAATGCTGGGGCCACTCCAATTAATGTTTTTCAATATAATACTGATTATCCTAATTCTAATGTAGTTTTGAATGCACGTAATAATTGGAATCTGGCTTTTTATACTAATGATAATGAAAAGATGAGATTAACCAGTGCTGGTAACGTCGGTATCGGTACCACTAACCCCGGCGCCTATCGTCTTAAAGTTGCTGGCGACATGGCGGTTACTGGAACCTTGCAGACTCAGACTGGTTCTGACTTTGCCGAAGAGTTTAGTGTAACCGAAGATTTGTCGGCGGGGACGGTAGTGGTTATGTCGAACGAAGGACATAAGTCGGTTAAAGCCGCCTCTTCCGCCTATGATCGGACGGTCGTTGGGATTGTTTCTGATAATCCTTCTATTATTGCCGGTAAAGTTGATAGTGAGAAAAAAGTGGTGGTGGCGATGATGGGGGTAGTTTCAGTTAATGTTAGTAATAGTAACGGTCACATTTATAAAGGCGATTTGTTAACTTCCGCTGATTTAGCTGGCTATGCTATGAAAGCTTCGGAATTTAAACCGGGTACAATTATTGGTAAAGCCCTAGAAGATTTGAAAGGGGCTAAGGGACAAATTAAGGTTTTGGTAAATCTCCAATAGTTTTATTCTTTACAATCAATTTCTTTATTACCGCTTCTAAAACTCTTATGAGGCATTAACAGTCAAGGGGTCGACGCTTTTAAAGCCGCTAATGCCGGTAGTGTTCGGTGACTTGATTATATCCAATTATAGCAAGCCGGGTGTTACCCCGGCGGTCTACCGGGCCTTGCGGCCCGGCAGAAGTCCTATAAAAACGGAAAAGATCCCACCTGTCAGGGTGGGACTCATTGTCAAGAAAATAACGGCTGGCCGCTAGGTTCAGCCGCTCTAGGAGCGGTGCTAAGGATGTTGATTATTTCAAGGGCGCGCTTGTGCGCCTTTTTCTATGTTTAAGCAGATTATCTCATTGAAGAATTTAGAGGCCGCTTATCTTAAGATTGCCGGCGATATGGAATTAGACGGGAGGGCCCGTCGTTATTGTGGTTGGGATAGCTGGAAGTTAGGCGATGTGGAAATGAAGGCGCCGGAGTTAATTCGTTTGATTCGCAAAGAGATGGAAGATTTGAGCCCAGTGGCGCCGGCGGTGCTATTTAAAATACCAAAGAAAAGTAATCCGCAGAAAATGCGGGAAATTTATATCTATAATTGGAAGGAAAGAATTAAAGCCCAGGCAATTTATCAAGTAGTTGAACCGATTTTTGACGCTTACTTTTCCCCTTATCTCTTTTCTTACCGCGCTTCTCATTCCAGTTATTTTGCCGCTCGCAGTGCGGTGCGCCATTACAAAAAATATTGGCAGCGCGATTCTGTCTTTATCGGCGACTTAACAGATTATTCTAATTATACCCGGCACGATTGTCTAAAGGAGCAGATTGCTAAGTTAGGATTGGATAAAAAGGTCAGGGAATTATTATTTCTTTTTATCGGTAATGAAGTTATTCGTGACGGTGCCATTGTTCGTCCGGAGCATGGCTTAGTCCAAGGGGTGCCATTGATTGCTTTGTTTAATAACTTATACCTTGATGCCTTTGATAAATACGCCGGTGAGCGCGCAGATTTTTACCGCCGCGTTGGCGATGATCTGGTAATTTTTGATCGTTTACCGGAAAGATTGGCGCCTTTGCGTGATTATTTATTCGCTGAAGCGGAGCGTTTAGGTTTAAAGGTAAATATGGAGAAAAGCTTGATGCAGCCCGCCCGCCTCCCTTTTTCTTTTTTAGGCTATCGCTTCCATGACGGCCGAGTTTCCTTACCCCCTAATTTTGAAAAAGCTTTAATTATTAAGTGGCGCCAGCAGTTTCCTTATTACCGCAGCAATAGTGAACAGCGCAAGCGCTGGTTTTTGAAGAGGAGTCTGCATCGCGAGCGCAATAATCTTAAAGCTCAATTTGAACAGCTGGCCGGACAGAAGAAATTGGTCAGCGACGAAGAACAGATTCGTCGTCTCTCTGAAGCTTTTTTTAGAGTTTTAACCCGTTATTTTTTTAGAGATTATTCCCCTCGAACTCGTCGTTTATTGGTGGCGAAGCTGAGAAAACTCGGTTTTACCTCTATTTATAAATACTTTTTTAAAGCCCGCTATGGTTTCAAACCAGGAAAAAATTAAATTATTGCGCCGCCGGCGCGTCCAGCGCTTGGAGAATCGTCCCTTGTGGCCCAGTCGCGAACATTTAGATTATTTGTTTAAGTTTTTTTCTAAGCAAAGACGCTTGCTGTATTTTAGTTTAACCTGTCTTTTTCTTCAGGGTTTATTTGAAGTCGCTTTGATTTTGATAAGCCATCGTTATTTAAAGAGTTCTTATGGCATAGGCTTGGCTGTGAGTACGAAGGCGCTTTTAATTCTTATCCTTATTATTGCGGCCTTATATTTAAGCATGTCTTTCGGTGCTATTAAAAGTGAGCGGGTGTTAATTATTCGCTTAATTAATGATTTGCGCGCCCGTTGGTTTAAGCTTTTCCTCTATAAGCGGCCGGAAGAGTATAGTTTGGAAAATAAGGGGATGTTAATCGCCAAAGTTTCCTATCACTTGCCCTTATTGAGTACCGGTTTAGCCAATTCTTTAGCGGGAGCGATCCGTTGGCTAATGTTTGTCGCCATTCTTTTATTTTTGTCTTTTGTTTTTGGTTATAAGTTATTAATCTTCGCTTTGATTGCCATTATTGTTGGCTTGTTAGTGGCCGCCATTGGCGCTCTCGTTTCTTATCGCTTCGTGACTAAAGAAACTACTTTTTATTCTCAGATTATCCGTTTGCTCGATTTTAATCTCTCCGACTGGCGCTTTGTTAAGACTTTTAAGCGGGAAAGGGCAGTTGTTAAAGAGTTCGATTCTTTAGTGGAACTTGATTCGTATTTTCGTGTCCGGCGCGATCTTTGGTTGCGTTTCAGCGTTAGTCTGGTTTTTATTTTCTTGGTTCTAATCAGTTTCGGTGCCGGCACCTGGAATAACCGCTTAGAGTATTTTTTTGGAGCAGCCAGTTTAGATACTCGTTTTGTCATGATTATTGCGTTAGTTTATTTCTCGCGTTTACTGTATGAAAGCCTGCGGGTCGGTCTTTATTCCGTGCCTCTGGCTTTAGGTTTGAAGTTATCTGTGCCTGAATTTGCCCCGCGTCATTTAGGGGCTGGCAAGGAATTGAAGGCTAAATCTTTAATTTTTTCTAGCACTAAAACTAAACTTTTTAAGCGTTCGACCGCCTACCGCTCTTTTAAATTTGAATTCAAGCGGGGTGAGCGCTATTTGGTTAATGGCGGGCTTCGTTCCGGTCGTAGTTTGTTAGCGCGTTTGTTGGCTGGTCAAGCTGTCTATGGGCGTCGCGCTTGGGTTATAAAATTAACTAAAAAGCGTTATTTCTATAATGAATTTTTTGATAAGTATGGAGGCTTTTATTACTTTGACCCGAAATTTAGCAGTGAGCGTTCTTTATTGGAAACAGTTTTAGGCAAAGAAAAGACTAGCGTCTCCGCCCTTGATCTTTCTCGGGCATCTACTTTAGTTAATCAATATCCTCAATTGCGGGAAATTTTTGGAGAAAGGGAAGATTGGCGTTATCGAGCGGATAAATTTTGCACTAATACTAAGAATGTTTTTTTAATCCAGGCAATTTATTGCCTACTTAATCCTCCTTATTTAATTACTATTGATAATGCTTTTTTAGACAGGGAAGATGACGATATTAATTCAATTATTTCCTTGCTGGATAAATTATTGCCGCAAACAATTATTATTGCTTTCGCCGCATCTGAAAATTCATCTTTTAATTATCAAAAAACCTATGAGATTTAGGAAAATATCCCGCCGCTGGTTCTTGTTACCCTTAATTTTAATTGTCTTTTTGCTTGTTCTTGCTTTTATTGCCCGTCGGGGTGGAGCAATTGTAGAAAAATGGTTGTTAATAAAAAGTAGTCCGAGCGTAAGTGTGGCGACAGCCGAACCTTTGGCGGCGGATTTATTATTTAACGACCAGCCTGGCAGTTCTGTTTTTTCTGATCGGATTATTAGCGAGGTTGAAAAGGCCCAAAAGAGCTTAGAAATTGCGATGTATTCCTTTACTTCTGTCCGTTTGAAAGAAGCCATTTATGCCGCTGATAGACGCGGAGTAAAGGTTACTATTATTACCGATTCGCGCAAAAAGGAGGGCCATGATAATTTTTTTGCCGATGCCCCCCGGAGCATTAAGCGTTTAGAAGGCGGTGCAGAGACTAGTAATAAGACCATCTTAATGCACCATAAGTTTGCTTTGATTGACCGCGGTGAAGCTAATCAGAAGCTTCTTTTCGGCTCCTATAACTGGACTGATTTACAGGAGAAATATGACCCGAGTTTTTTGCTGGTCAGCGCTGATGTAAATTTAATTTCCAGCTTTGGCCGAGAATTTGATCGTCTGGCAAACAATCGTTCGGGTGTACAAAAATTACGTTTTGATGATTATCATCCTTGGGATTTAGCGCTTACTGCCGGAGGCTATAATTATGAGGTCTGGTTCAGTCCGGGCAGGGAGGGCGATGGCATCCAGACTCGTCTTTCCTCTTTAATTAACGGCGCTCAAAATGAGCTTAAAATCATGATTTGGGACTTTACCGACAAAGAGCTGGCGGTTGATATAATTCGTCGCGCCCGGGCCGGCGTCCATGTGGTCGTCATTACAGACACCTGGAACTTTGCCAACCCCAATTCCGTTTTTTTCTATTTACTGGAAGCAAAAGAACGCTATCATTTGGATAATTTTGAATTACTGGTTGATCAGGCGGGCGGGGAAGCGGCTAAAGAGAAATTAGCCGAGGAAAACTTGGAAGAAAGTTTCGACCCCTTTTTGCATTTTCACGTTTTGATTGCTGACAATAGTCAAGTTTTGTTCGGGACTAATAATTGGAGCCGCGCCGGTTCTTATTATAATGATGAGTCAATGATGATCAGCAGCGATCCGCAAATTGTCGCCTCTTTTCGCGGTGCTTTTGACCGCCAGTATGAGTTGAACGCCGAGACCTTTAAATAATTGTTGATTTTCGTAAAAAATGTTATAATTAAATCATAAAAATTAAATTTAAAATTATGTCTGAACAAAAACAGATGATTTCTTCGTCTCATCATCGTGCCTGGCTTTTTTCCGCCGGCATCTTTATTCTCCTGGTTCTAGCGGCGGCCGGACCTTTAGTCTTTAAAGCTTTTGCTGACATGAGCTCAGCTCATCAAGCCGAAGTCCAATCACGCAATGCTAGTATCAGTGCCGCTATTTTGGATGATGATTACGAGACCTGGGCTTCATTAGTTACGGATGAATCTTTGAAGGCGCAGATTAATGCTTCTAATTTCGACACTTTTGCTGAGGCTTACCGCCTTTTACAGCAAGGCGAATTGGAGGCAGCTGATTTGTTAAAGAAACAGCTCGCTTTAAAAGAAGAATTCCAAGTGACTAACGCTAAGAGCGCTTTAATTGGCGATGCCATTGCTCGACGTGACTATAAAGCATGGCGCAGTTTAGTCGGTAAAGATTATGCCAGTGTGGTGACTGATGCTAATTTTGAGACCTATGCCAAATTAGTTGATGCTTCACAAAAGGGTAAATTAAACCAGGCCACCAGATTACAATATTCTTTAGGTTTGAAGACTAAACTTAACTACAGCTCTAGTCATGACTAAAATATTCGTATTCTCGGATATTTCTAGTTCATTGTTTTTATGTCTAAAAATAAATTAACCATTGTTATTATTCTTGTCGCTCTCTTGGTGATTATTGCTATTGTTTGGTGGCGCTGGTCTATTGCTCAAAAAAGCAATATTCAGTCAGTGGCGCCTATAAACACATCGGCTTCAGCTGATAAGGCCGTTTTGCCCGGAGGCAATAAGATTAATGCGGAAAATAAAGTTGTGACCGCTGAAGGGGCGCCAGTAAAGTCCGATGTTATGCCCAATAGCCCTGAAGCGCCGAAAGCAGTGGTGGTAGAGCCGAAAAAGTTATCGGAAGCAGTGGTTAAAATTGAAGTTGGCAATAATAAATTCAGTCCAGCTTCTTTTACCGTTAAAGCTGGGGCTCCGGTGTCATTGGCTTTTTCTTCTGTTGATAAAAAAGTCCATGTTATTACCTTTAGTGATCCCAGCCTGGCCGCTCTAGCTTTCGGCGTTGGCTCTGGTCAGATTAAGGCCATGTCTTTTAACGCCCCCTCTGCGCCTGGCAGCTATGAATTCCACTGCGACGTTCCCGGTCATAAGGCGACCGGAGAAATTGGCACTATGATTGTTGAGTAAAGGTTTTAATAATTATATTTATGTCTAACCCCCAAAACGCCAATAAATTTGGCAATCAAAAAGCCATTCTTCTGGCCCTGCTCGGCGTCGCTTTAATTCTCGTAGCCCTAGTTATTGTTGATTTAACCAGGAAGCCGGCAGCAAAAACTCCGGTAATCGAAACTCCGGCTGCCTTGGAAAATGAAGTTCAAGAGCCGCTTGTTTATGAGGATGTTTTAAATATGACCACGGAAAAGAAAGATGAATTTAAGGCCGATGTGCCCACGGATATTGTCGTCCCGGGAGTTGACACGCAATTAACGGAGACCGAAAAGAAAGAAATTGCTCTGCCGACGGTCGTGGTGCCAGCCGCTCCGGGCTCTACTTCTAAGTTTAGAAACTTTAAGATCAGTGCGGATCAGGGCGCTTTTATTCCCACTAAGGTTATAGCTAATGTCGGCGATACTGTTCATATTGATTTTACTGCAGTTGACGGTGAATATGATATTATTTTTCCCAGCTACAACATGATGCAGAAAGCGAGCAAGGGGCAGACTAAAGTTTTAGAATTTCAGGCCCTGCAAGAGGGTAGTTTTACCTATTATTGTTCTAGTTGTGGTGGCCCTGATGCCGGCCCGAAAGGGAACATTATTATTGTCCCCTAAAATATTCAATCTCTTTTATTTTTTAAAGAAACGCCCGCCTTTTGGCGGGTGTTTTTTGTATTAAAAATATGTTTTTTTTGGGCTTGTCTTTGTTTTAGAAATCAGACTCAAAATTAGCTGAAAAAATGTTGCGATGATTCTGAAAATAAGGTATAATTAGAGCATCGTCCGTATGCTGAAAATACTCCTAAAATTAACGGCAAAAACGTTGACATTACTTTGTATTTCGGCGGTCTTTTTATTTTTTTCAACCTTAGAAACTAGAGCGGCTGTCGGCCTATCGGTTGGCCATAATGCTTTAAATCTTTTGCAGACGGAAAACTTGTTCTACGGCAACGTTGGTAGCGGCAGTCATGCTTCTAGCAGTTTTTTACTTTTTCAGAATAATGGTTCTGATCGCTTGCGCGTTGACATCTCTGGAAATCTCACCACCAGCGGCGCAATCACCGCCAACGCTTTCTCCGGCCCTTTAACTGGCCAGCTCAATGCCGCCAATGTTTCCAGCGGTCAGTTTGGCGCCAATGTTGGTAATGGTAATTTTAGTTTTCCGGGGAATGTGGGGATTGGGACGACGGCTCCAGGAGCAAAATTAGAAGTTTCTGATAGTGTTAATTTTGGGACAGGCAGCATAGTTTATCCGCGCATCACCCTAGGAAATACTTCAGGCGCAGCCATAGCGCCGAGCATACTATTGAGAGCTGGCAGTAGTAAATATGGGTGGGGGATAGGTGCACAAAATTTTGTGCATGATTCTTTGGAGTTTATGCGAACCACCAGCCTTGGCGGGGTGAGCTATAACTCCCCTTTGATGGTCTTAAATTCTAGCGGCAATCTTGGAGTCGGAACCACCGCCCCAGATTCACGCCTTCATATTGTAGGCACCGGCCAACCTCTTTTGCATATTCAAAACTCTAATGGAACCGATGGAATAACCGCCGGAATTTTATTTGGAGTTACGAATGCGACTGATTATCAGCAAGCAGGTATATTTTTTGAAAGACTTGGTGGTTCAGCTGAGGGCAGTTTGCATTTCGCCACTAAAAATGGTGGCGCTGGTAACGCAACTAAGGCAAATGCAAGGATGACAATAAACGCTAGTGGAAATGTTGGTATTGGCACGACTAATCCCACTGCTCGATTATATGTTAATGGTACTTCTATCTTTAACGATGTTGCTACCTTTACTCAGCCAGTAGTCGTAGGGGCGCCGGTTCTGGATACTCATGCCGCTACTAAGAATTATGTTGATTCGCAGATTTCCTCTTCTACTGGTGCTATCGCTTTCTGGGGGGGATCTGTTGGTTCTAATATTTGGAGTTTAAATTCTGGTAATGTGGGTATTGGGACCACAACTCCGATTGAAAAATTAGAGATAGTCGGTAAAGCTAGAATAGGTAATAATACTATTTCTGGGGAGAATATAACGTTTGATGGGTCTACAACGGCAGGTATGAGAGTGGCGAACGCTAATGGTTATATTAGTTTAACACCATTAAATTCTAGTTGGGCACATATCTATACGGATAGGCCGCGTTTTATCTTTAACACGGAAGTGCAAATAATCGGCGGGGTATTAAATGCTTATAATAACACTGACTTGCGATTAGGCACCGCAACTGGAGCAGAAAAAATGAGAATAACTACTACGGGTAATGTGGGTATTGGCACCACTAACCCTACCGCAAAGTTATATGTAAATGGCACCTCTATCTTTAATGACGTCGCCACCTTCACTCAGCCAGTAGTCGTAGGGGCTCCGGTCTTAAATACTCACGCCGCTACTAAGAATTATGTTGATTCGCAGATTTCCTCGTCAACCGGGGCAATTGCTCTTTGGGGCGGAGCTGTTGGTTCCAATATCTGGAGTTTGAATTCTGGTAATGTGGGGATTGGGACAACTACACCAGGAAGCCTCTTAAGTCTTGATGGTGCGAGCACAATTGCTGGAGGTATAACATTTAATAGGACTAACACGGGATTTTTTTCGGGGTATACTAATGAAATTAATGCATCAATCAATGGTCTAACGGAGTTTAGATTAAATGCAAGTTATTTAGATTTGTACGATAATACTAGACTTAGATTGGTTAACGAGGCCCCTAGCGCGGTTAACCCAGTGTTCGTCCCTAATGGCAGCGATGACGATACGGGTATCGGTTATGCCGGGACTAACACCCTTTCCTTGATTGCGAATGGAGTGAATGGGTTAAATGTTAATGGCAACGGCAACGTGGGTATTGGTACTATTAGCCCTAACAGCCGTCTCCACGTTTATAATTCCGCAGCTAATGCAGAGATTGATATCCAAAGTTTAGTTGGCGCTGGTAATCACTGGGGTCTTTATAATAATCTCTCGGATAATAGTTTCCGTCTCTGGGGGGGCAGTGATTTTATGTCCGTACTAAGGACTAGCGGTAATGTGGGCATTGGCATCACTAATCCTAGTTCCCAATTATACGTTTATAATGACAGTGGGGCAGCTCCGGTCGCCACTTTTGATTCTCATTACACTTCTTCTTCTACTTTTGGCGGTATTGATATTTTTCGTTCTGGCACCAAAGCTCCGGGCGAAGGTATTAGCTATCTATTTTCGGCGCTTGATAACGGAGGGGCAAGGCAGGAATATGCCGGCATTGCCGGCCAGATTGAAGCTAATACTGTCAATGCTGAGCAGGGAAGAATGATATTTTTTACTACCGATAATGGTGCTACTAGGAGCGAAAAAGTAAGAATAACTAGCAATGGCCGAGTTGGCATCGGCGTCACTAATCCCATTTTAGCCTTAAGCGTGGATGGCACTTCCGGTTTGCCAGCAAGTTCTGGTAATAATCAGGTCGGTTCCCTCAGACTTGGTTATGCCGGCGGCGGCAATGTTTTAGATTTTGGTGTTAATGTGGGCGGAACTACTTGGCTTCAAGCGACCACCAAAGATGATTTATCCCGCTATTATTCTCTCGTTTTAAATCCTAATGGGGGCAACGTCGGTATCGGTACCACTAATCCTACCGATGAATTTTATGTTAATGCCTCCTCCATATTTAACGATGTTGCCACCTTCACGCAACCAGTAATTGTTGGTGCTCCAGTTTTAAGCGGACATGCCGCTACCAAGAATTATGTAGATTCGCAGATTTCTTCTTCTACTGGCGCTATCGCTTTTTGGACTGGATCTTTAGCGGGTAATATTAATAGCGCTAATTCTGGCAATGTTGGGATTGGGACGACGACGCCAACAGAAAAATTACACGTCGTTGTTTCTGGTAACGGGCATCCAACGATTGAAAGCGCGTCCGCGTCATCCTATCTTACTTTGCTTATTAAGAATTCTAGTCAGATATGGCAGCTAGGCTTTCATGGTGATAGTAGTAATTTTAGAATTAGAAATGGGACAACAGGTGTCTACCCATTTGTAATTGCTACCTCTAGTAATATCGGGATTGGCACTGTCAGTCCCAACAGCCGCCTTCATGTCTATAGTGCTTCCCCTAATGCAGAGATTGATATCCAAAGTTTAGTTGGCGCTGGTAATCACTGGGGGCTTTATAATAATCTCTCGGATAATAGTTTCCGTCTCTGGGGCGGGAGTGATCATTTAACAGTTTTGCGTGGTGGAAATGTTGGTGTCGGCACTAGTAGTCCAGCCACTAAATTAGATGTCTGGGGTAATATTTATATTAATTCGGCTACACATAATAACACCACCACCTTAGCTTTTGCTACTAATGGCAGCCCCTATCACCAAATATTTTCTAATCGGCAAACCGGCGAATTCTCTATTAGGGCTGGTGTCGGCGGTAGTGGTCATTATATAACTTTTGGATCAGGCGATGGTTCTGAAAAAATGAGAATTGCTACTACTGGTAACGTAGGAATTGGAACAGCTGCACCAGGGGCAAAGTTGCACATATTTAATGCCACCTCTACCCCTTATAAAGCTTTAGTTCTTGATAACGATTCTACCGTGGACGGTTCTGGGTCGATTGTTCATTTTGTGTCTTCTTCTGATGAAAATGTTGGCGCTCAGATTGCGGGTGGCAGAGAAAGCACTGGTGGTACAAGTTATTTGAAATTTACCAATTATCTTAACGGTACGGGATTTGTAGAAAGGATGAGAATATCGGGTTCCGGCAACGTCGGCATCGGCACCACCACTCCTGCGACCAGATTGACGGTTATTGGTTCGGGTAATTACAGCATTGATGCTGGTAATTATAGAATTGGCAATGTTGCCACTCCGGTTTCTGCTTTGGATGCAGTTAATAAATCTTATCTTGATTCTGCTGTTGGTGCTGCACAAAATGCTTTCTGGAATCTGTCAGGATCTAATTTATTTGCCTCTTCTAGCTCTTGGAATGTCGGTATTGGTACTAGCAGTCCGAGCACTAAGTTAGATGTTATCGGCGGTTTGCGGATTACCGGTCCTTTGCAGTTAAGTAATGTTTTGTATATGGGTGGCGGTAATCGGGTTTTGATGGTTGATAATGCGGGTAATGTTAGCGCTACTTCCACTGCGCCCTCTGCCAGTACTGTGCCCGTTTTTGTCGGTATCACCCCTTCTTCCTATAACGGCACTAGCGGTGGCAATCCGGGCTATGCTTATGCAAATTCTGTTTGTGCCGCCGCTTTCTCCGGTTCTCATGTTTGTACTACCTATGAGATGTTAAATACTATCAATGCCAGCAGCACCATGCCGACGGCTGATGCCTGGATTCATGCTGGGCCTCCTGGTTATACAGTTTTGGCTAATGATTGCGATGGTCGCCGCAGCGCTTCAGCTGCTGCTTATGGCGTTTATTGGCAGATGTCTGACTCTAGTTATGCTCCTCATGGCCGCGGTTTGTTGATGACTTGCAATAATTCACTGCAGTACGCTTGTTGTAAATAAAATAAATATATATTGTTGGTTTTATAAAATCATTCTTTAGCTTATGCTGAGAAAAAAACTTTTAATAATCACTTTCGCTTTGGTGGGCGCGCTTATTTCCTCACCAGTTTTAGCTAATAATTGTCCTAGTGCATCTCCTTCTGGTGAGGGTTGTCTAGCTGGCACTTATTATTGTAGCGGCGGCTGTCGTTCCGGCTTAAGCTGGTGTCCTACTTGGTCGCCGAGCCCAACTTGCGCCAGCGGCCTCGACTGTTCTAATTGTAGCGGAGCTGATTCTTGCGGTGTCTGTAATGCTTGTAATTCCGGCTATCGTCTTTGCGGTGCTTATCCTGATAGTTTTTGTAAAGCCAACGGCACTTTACCGGCTAATTGTGCTAGCTATAATACTAATTGCGATGCCTGCGCTTCCTGTGTGGCCGGCTATACTCTTAACGCCGGTGCTTGCGTACCTGCCACTTTAAAATTAGGTTCAAGCTCAGTTTCTGGGACAAACGTAGTTCAGGGAGGAGTAGATTCTTCTTTATTTGTTTCTGGTAATAAGGTGGGAATTGGCATTTCTGCGCCGACCGCCAACTTGCAGCTTAACGCTACCAACAATACCGAGGGCTTGAGAATCATCACTAGCAATTATTCCCCTTTTATTATCCGTAACAGCACTGACACGGCTGATCTTTTCCGAATTGATCAAGATGGTAACATCACCTCTTTAGGGAATATGTCTGGCTCTAATACCTATTGGAATTTTAGCGGTTCCAGCTTGTTTGCCTCTTCCACTACTTGGAATGTCGGTATTGGCACGACTAATGCCACTGATAAATTAACAGTTGTCGGCGGGATTAACTCTAATAGTATTATTAATGGTTTGAGTTTGTGTATTAATGGTGACTGTAAAACGAGCTGGGGGGATGCTGGCTGGGCTTTTGACGGTAATACTGTTGGTCAAACTAAATCTTTTGGTACTTTAGATAATTATTCAATTCCTTTTTTAACTAATGGTGTTGAGCGCATGCGCTTAACTAATACTGGTAATTTAGTAATTGGTACCAGCACCACCGGTGTTCGCTTGCACGTGGAGAGTACGCAGGGAGCGGTCGCTTTCTTTAAGAGCAAGCTTAACGGCGGCTCCTATGCCGGCTATATCGGCAATGGCCAGACCTTTTCTGGGGAAGAATTCGGTTTATATTACGCTGATGGCGTCTTTGATAATCGTTTAGCGGTTTATAATCTTAATAATTCGCTGTTTCTTTATGGCGGTCATCTAAGTAGTGATGCTTCTTTAGCTATCAATAATAATACCGGCAATGTCGGTATTGGGACGACAAATCCTACTCAGAGATTAGAAATTGGCGGTAATGTTTTATTGCAGGCTGGAAATATTTTGTATTTTAGAGATAATACTAGCTATATAAATGAGGCGTCGGGTCTAAATATAGTGGCGGGCGACACTAGGAGTTTAAATTTAGCTGGTGGTAGCGGTACCGATTTGACAATTACTAGCGCTGGAAACGTCGGAATTGGAACGACCACGCCTACGGCAAAACTGGAAGTTTCTTCTGCTGGTGGGTCTGGCAGTGGGATGAGCCTAAGAATGACGAATGCTGCTAGCTATGGAACTATTGATTTCAATACGCCAAGCGGCCTGATCGGGCAATTCGTCACGACCGGGGCTAGTTTCACTAGCGGATCATTCTTAAACAATGAGGTCGCTTTGACTAATTCGTTATCAAGCATCCATCTTTCCGCTTATAGCGCCAATGGCTTTATAAGGTTTACTACGGGTGCAAACTCTACAGCCAATGAAAGGATGAGGATTACTAACACTGGCAATGTGGGCATCGGCACTACTACCCCGGGCACCTATCGTCTCAGTGTTGACGGCACCACTAGATTAAATGGAGCGGTTACCACCAGTCTCTCTGGCTCTGGTAATCGTTGTGTTTATGTTGATGCCAGCGGCAATCTATTAGCTAAAGGCGTTGACTGCGGCACGGCTACCGGTGGTGATAATATGGGCGATCATTCCGCTACTCAAAACGTCAAACTAAATTCCTATTGGCTTTCCGGCGATGGTGGCAATGAAGGGGTTTTTGTTGATAGTTCTGGCGGCGTCGGAGTGGGAACCAACTCTATTACCGCTGGTTTACGTTTATCTGTAAATGGTAATCTGAGTTCTTCTGGCACCGTTTCTTTCACTGGCCCAGTTTTTGCTGGCGGTGGTAATCGCGTGCTTACAGTTGATAATACTGGCGTTTTAGGGGCCACAGCCATGACTTCTTTACCCGCTGGCACCACCAGCTACACTCTCCGCTATGACGGCTCTAACTGGGTAAGTAATGGCAATATTTTCAATAATGGTACTAATGTCGGGATTGGGGCGACCAATCCTGGAGCAAAGCTTGAGGTAAATGGTTCAATAAGATTAACATCGGGCGCCACTACTAGTGATATTATTTTGCCAACGGCTGGGCAAAGAATATCTATCGGTAGTTACGGAACAATTTCTCAAACCATTGGTGGCGCTTCATATATTCAGGGTAATGGTGTAGCTGCTTCTAGAATAACTAATAATTATCTAACCAAATCCGGAAGTGCTTCAGATAGCGCTCAATATATAGCTATGCGGTATGATAGGGGGATTTGGCTTGGCACTGGCATAGGTGCTGGTGATGCCATCGGAACCGAGTATTCGGATAGTGTAAACACCAGACTGATTTTTGACACCTCTGGTAATATAGGTTTTGGTGGCACAATTTCTAACCTTTCTACCTTTGCTGGTGCAAGTATGGTGATTAAGAGCGGCAATATTGGTATCGGTACTACTAACCCTGGCGCCTATAAATTAAATGTTGTTGGTTCCTCTAATCTCGGCGGCAATGTTACTGCTACCGGCACCGTTTCTTTTACGGGCGTAGTCTTTGCTGGCGGCGGTAACCGCATGATTACGGTTGATAATGCTGGCGTCTTAGGAGCAGCGGCTCTGCCGACATCTTTACCCTCCGGTACCACCAGCTATACCCTCCGCTATGACGGTTCTAATTGGGTAAGTAATGGCAATATTTTCAATAACGGCACTAATGTCGGCATTGGCACGACCAGTCCGGGCACCTATCGTCTCAGTGTTGACGGCACCACTAGATTAAATGGAGCGGTTA
>CALJZR010000070.1 GCA_937983635.1 uncultured bacterium
TCGTTCGGTTGAAGTCGGTCTGTCTTGTTTAGATAGAATGAATGAATTTTTAGATAAATCTTTAGGATGATTATTAACGTCTTTATCTTCTTTAGAATCTTTTTTAGATATATATATAGGAGGTGCTAAAGTAGCGCTCTGGGTCGCGTCGCCAGGTTGCCGGTCTGATACTGGCGATTTTTCGAGGAATGTTATTTGCGCGAATAACCCGGCCTGAGTTATGTTGATAACCCCATAGTTTTTAAGGCGGTTGATTATTCTTTGAATAGGTTTGAAGGTTGAGTAAGATTTAGATAGAAGTTTTAACAGCCCATCTTTAACCGCTCCGGTCAAGAGCAGAAAATTTTTGTTTTCGTAGGTAAGTTTTCGCAATGCACAAAAAACTTTAAACTCAGAAGAAGAGAAATCGAAAAGATTTTCGATATTTGGAACCGTAAAAAATGAATTCACCCTGGAATTGGTTAAAGTACTCAATTTGATCTCCCCCAAAATTTTTTTGAGGGCCAACACTTTTCGCTTGACAATTTCTGTTTATTCATGTAAAATAAGTTAAAAATGAACAAACAAAGGCTATTATAAAAAAATAACCTGTGGTGGGTTTTTATAATTTAGTGATGGCCCTAATAATAAATAACTCATGCGCTAACATGGGTTATTTTTATTTTTATATAGTGTGATTTTATAACAAAATTTTTAAAAAAGCAAGCAATTATTTTTGAGGTTAACTCCAGGCCGCCCGATGCCGGCGAAACTTTGTCGCCGGCCTGAAGAACGGTCGGCAGTCAAGATAATCGCGGGCAGCAGCCTGCTGCTGCCCGCAGAACAGTCGCCGCGGGGCGGCCGGGTTTGTTCGAGACAAAAATTCTAATCAAGACAGAACTAATTTTCTATTCTCTAAGAAAATAAAAAATATCGAGGCCGTAGGCGGAGCTAGAACGAACGCAAAAAGCAAAAAGGTAGTTTGGATCGTCCGCTGAATCGGAGGCCCTTTAAAACGCGTTATACGCATTCGAAATTTTCGATTTAACATGTATGGGACTTTAATGATCACTAATCGGTCCACTTG
>CALJZR010000071.1 GCA_937983635.1 uncultured bacterium
CAAGATTTAAAAATGAACAAAGAAAGCATCCTTTTTGGAGCACCTTTAACTGTTTTGCTTCAGCAATATCATGACAACATTTTTCCTACAGAATAATCAAGAATTGGTTTAACGTTTTAGTAGATAAGGATGATTATGATGAAAGGGATAAAAGGGATTTACTAAAAAGTCTAAGGCGCTTATAAAAGTGCTGAGGAAGGTATAAAATAGGCTCAAATTTGCCCTTAGAAGATGACTTTGTCTTCTTCTTGATAATTTACTCACAAAAGATAATTTTAAAGCAATTTGAGCCTTTAATGATATAAAATTTGTAATCAAATAATTTAAAGGGTACAATATTTTGGTCCCATAGCGAATAGCTATGCCAATATTGCACCTTAACAAATAATATGCAAAATAATTCAACTAACAATGACTTGGTTAATTCAAAGTAATTAGCCTCTATTTTATCAATTTCTCTGGCATGAGTTTATCGGCTCATTGAAACCAGGCGCATTACTTTCTATAGAATCTGATGAGTTATCAGATTTAAAAGAGATGACGTGGAGGCTTATCTTAACTGAGTAAAAGTTGAATCTATCAGCCTCTAATCATATGAGTATATTTAAGCGAGGGGATAAATATTGGATTGACTTCCGATATAACGGCTCTAGATTTAGAAAGCCAAGCCCAGAAAATACATCAGCAGGGGCCAAAATGTATGAATCGGTGTTAAGACAGAAAATAGCCAGAGGAGAGCCCATTAGAGTCGCAAACGATGAGGTTCCTTTATTTTCGGACTTTGCCTCAAGATGGATGGAGACTTACGTCTCCACGAACAATAAGCCCTCTGAGATTCTCAACAAACAAAGCTTGTTAAGAGCCCATCTTCTTCCATTCTTTGGTAGAATAAAGTTGGATAAAATAAAAACAGTCGATATAGAAAGATATAAATCAGAAAAGTTACAATCTGGTCAATCGCCAAAAAGCGTTAATAATCATCTCATTGCCCTTAGTAAATGTTTAAATGTCGCAAAAGACTGGGATATAATAATTACTGGGCCGAAAATTAGGCTTTTAAAAACACCTCCTCAGAGTTTTGACTTTTTAGATGAGCAAGAGTGCCAATTATTGATAGATAATTGTAGCGGGATGGTAAGAGATATGGTGATAGTAGCCCTAAAGACTGGTTTGCGACTTGGAGAATTACTGGCTCTTAGATGGGAAGATATTGATTTCTCTAATCAGATAATTACTGTGCAGAGATCGGTAACTAGAGGAATAATAGGAAGCCCCAAAAGTAATAAGATAAGGCATATACCATTTTTTGATGAGATAAATTTTATCTTATCAAATATTGCTAATAGAGATGGCTTTGTCTTTGGAGAAGGTGGCATTCCGCTTAAGCCGATTACCTGCTTGAGGTGGCTTAATAAGAGCTGTAAACAGGCTGGCATTAAAACAGTTGGATGGCATGACCTGAGGCATACATTTGCCTCACATCTAGCTCAAAGAGGGATTTCGATTCTTATCATAAAAGAGCTTCTCGGACATTCAGACGTAAAAACAACCATGCGTTATGCCCATCTTTCCGGATGTGCTACTAAAGAAGCAGTCGGCTCTTTAAATCGCTTTGGTCACAATACGGACACAGTCATAAAAATTAGCACCCAGATGGTAGAAAAAAGAGCTAGTCTTTAGAGCAGTATATACCTCAAAAAGCCAATAAAAAACAGGCTTTTAGCCCATTTCTTACTTCGTAGTCCCTAGGGGAATCGAACCCCTGTTACCAGGATGAGAACCTGGCGTCCTAACCGTTAGACGAAGGGACCAATTTTAACTGGCAATCAGGCCAATAATATCGGAGTTGCCTTTTAAAAAGTCGGAGGCTTGAAGGGCGGTCCGATTTTCTCGTTGTAATTTTAATATATGCAGAGAATTTTGTCCACAGCTTAGATATAGCTTGCCATCTTCAAGGTAAATTTCGCCAATTTTCCTATTTTTATTAGTTTCGGCAATAGCTACTTCTAAGATTTTCAGGTGCTTTTGATTGGATAATAAAAGATAAGTTCCCGGCCAGGGCTGGCAGGCGCGAACTTGTCTTTCTAATTCTAGGGCGCTTTTTTGAGGCTTGAGATGACCGTCTTCTTTTTTTATCAGACTAACATAAGTTGCTTGGCTATCATCTTGAGCTTGAGCTTTAATTTCACCTCGGCAATAGGCTTGGAGAGTGCTAATTAAATTATCGGCTCCTAGCTGGGAAAGACGATCGTGTAAGTACTGGAGGTTTTCTGTGCCTTCTAGTGCTATTTTTACCTGTTTTAAAATTGGTCCGGTATCCATGCCGGCGTCCATCTTCATAATGGTGATGCCAGCGCTGGTGTCGCCGTTGAGAATTGGTGCTTGCAGGCAGGCGGCACCGCGATAGCGGGGCAGGAGAGAGGCGTGGACGTTAACGCAGCCGTATTGAGGTACATCTAAGATTGACTGGGGGATAATTTTACCGTAGGCGATGACCACAATTAAATCAGGTTTTAGTTTTTGGATATTTTCCAACTCCGGCTTGATTTTTTCTGGTTGGAAAACCGGAAGACCGGCACGAACAGCCACCGTTTTTATCGGCGGCGGTGTTAGGGCTTGCTTGCGTCCAACTGGTTTATCCGGCTGGGTATAGACGCCAATTACTTCAAAATCTGGAGACGCGAGCAAGCGTTCTAATCCCGGTACGGCAAATTCGGGGGTGCCCATGAAAATTGTTCTAATTTTTGTTTCCATGTTTATAAATTAGCTGATTATAGGGGGAAAAGCAAGTGGAGCTAGTTTTTTGTTTTCTTCTCTTTTTATAGTATAATAAAAAAATGGCCATTAGTGGTTATTATTTTTGATCATATATCTATTGATTTTATGCTTATATCTTTAGTAAACGCTTTATTACACTTTGCTCAAGAAATTGGTTATTGGGGGGTGGTTTTATTAATGGCTTTAGAAAGCTCTTTTATTCCTTTTCCCTCGGAAGTGGTGGTGCCGCCCGCTGCCTATTTAGCGGCTCAGGGGAAGATGAATATTTGGTGGGTAATTGGAGCCAGCGTTTTCGGCAGTTTAATCGGCGCAGTTTTTAACTATGTTTTAGCTTACTATCTCGGCCGTCCTTTAATCTATCGTTTAGCCGAGACTAAAGCGGCTCGTTTTCTTTTGATTAAGCCCGTGCAGATTGAGCGAGCGGAACAATTTTTTGGTCGTTATGACCGGGCCTCCACTTTTTTTGGTCGTTTAGTGCCGGTGGTGCGGCAATTAATTTCCTTGCCGGCCGGTTTTGTAAAAATGAATTTTTTTAGTTTTATCTTCTATACCTTTCTCGGTTCTTTGGCTTGGACCTTAGTTTTAGCGGCCCTAGGTTATTTCTTCGGTGCCAATGAAGAGTTATGGAAGTCATATTATTCGGAAATTTCTTGGGGTATTATTGTTTTAGCGATAGCAGGGGTAATGTATTTATTTTGGCGTCAACGGGAAAATAAACGGTAGATTAAAAAAACACCGGCTCTAGAGCCGGTGTTTTTTAAGAGATTAAGCGGTCGATGAAGAGAATGCCGTCGAGATGATCAATTTCGTGCTGGATGACGCGTGAAAGATGCTCATCAGCTTGTATTTTTTTCTTCTTTCCGTGCTGGTCAAAGTATTGGCAAGTAATATGTTTATGCCTTTCAACTTTACCGTAGATAATGCGGCCGCGGCCATCAATTACCGAGAGGCAACCTTCTTCGCCGATGACTTTACCCCAAGAACGGCGGGTGATTTGCGGATTGATGAGAAAAATATTTTTGTTATCACGACCAGCAATCACCACTATTCTTTCGCTGACGCCAATTTGTGGGGCGGCTAAACCAGCTCCGTCTTTTTTGAGCATCGTTTCTTCCATATCGGCTAGTAGCTGTTTGAGTTCGGCTTGGTTAAATCTTTTTTCCGCCACCGGTTCTGAGATTTGGCGTAGGACGGGGTGGGGGTGGTGTAAGATTGGTCTTATTTTTCCAGGCATATATTTATTTAAGTTTTTTTGTTGTCTTTGTTTTTATCAGCTTCATTTTTAATATTATATTGATCGGCAATTTTGAAAAAATATTTCCAAGCGGCGCCGTTTTTACAGAGCTCTTTAGTATCGTTTAAGGCGCGCTCCACTAGATTGGCCGGAAGTTCTTTGCAGATTTTAAAAATTGAACCTCTTTTGAAAGCAGGAATGCCTAGTTCTTGAATGACGCGCAAAGCTAAATCTTGCCAGGGATAGGCTGGCGCTTTGTGACGAGGGCGGTTTCTTAATAAATCGGCGATGTTTTCCATAGTCGCTCTTAGATGAGGGCTAGTTGTAAGTTAAAGTTTACACTCAGATAGCCGACTCCGAAATCATTTTGATAAGCCAATATTTGGGCTTCGCAAGTTTCACCCATTATACCCAGCAATAAACTTAGTTGTTTAAGTCCGTTTTCCAAGGCTTCTTCCGCAATTTTATCATCTAGATTTAAAAGTTTTTCTCGACCATTTTCGCGGTCGTTAAGATATTCAATGACGCGGTTATCAAATCTGGCCCCTTTAGGGGAATAACCAGCGGGTGAATTTTTTTTCAAACGATGAGAAAGATCGCCGGCAGCAATGACGGCAATTTTTTCTGGACGTTTATGGAGAATTTCTCCAAGTTTTTGTCCGAGTTGGTAATGATAATTTCGGTCTTTTTTAGCAGCCGGTAAAAGGCTTAGCACTTTAGGTGCTTTGAGATCGGCACTGAGAAGATGAAGGGGGATGGCGCTGCCGTAGTCTAGACGTTTTTCCGCACTCAATTTTATCCCTTCTTCTCGGCCTAGCTGTTGTTGAATGTCGTCAGCTAGGCGCAGAGCCGGAGTCATGGTTTTAATAGTGGCGAGATAGCCGAATTCTTGAAAGCTGATGGCTAGTTGAGGATTGATGTTAAAACTAACGTTTTGTTCTTGGGCTTTGCCGTGAGGAGAAATGATAACAATAATTTCCACTTCTTCTTTTTTTAAAATTTCCGCCACAGCCTGATAGGCTTTGACGGTTTTATGAAGGAGGTTATAGTTTTGTTTGCCAATTTCTGGAATAAGCAGGGGCGAGGGTGGTAAAAAGGCGCTAGCAATAATAGGCATAATAAAAATTTAAGGCAATTTTAGTATAATATACTTTCAATCTTTCTTAAATATTGACACATTTACTTTTTTATTGTTTTTAAAAACACCCCGCTAAAAGTTCGGGGTGTTTTTATTATTTTCATTATTCGCTGATGTTATAAGTAAGGGGTTCTCCTAGAGGGTAGAGATAGAGAAGTTGGGGCGAAACGGTGATAATATTCCCCCATTTATAACCAAGTTTTTCAAAATCGGTACCGCTTTGGAAGGGTCGTTTTTTGCCGTTGCTAATGAGGTAGACGGCATTGGCGCTATCTGACTTTAGAAGTTCGCCGTCATCAAAGAGTAGGGGGGCAATCTTGGTATATTGGGCTAATTCCGTAGCTGTAGTTTTAAGGATGGTTTGGCCTTTGAATTTAGCGTTAAGCAGAGCTTTGTCGATAATGGGAGCTTTGGTGCCGTCTTGTACAAAGTAGACGCCACCACTCTGAGGATCGCGGATTAAAGCCCCGGTCGGATAAACGGAACTAGCTTTAAGCGGAGCGCCATCTTGATAGTAGCTTAAATCTTGAGAGCTTGCTTCAATTATTTCTTCGGGATTAAAACCAAATTTTTTAAAGACTTCTTGGCTTTCAAACTTTCTTTTTTGATCGCCAATGATTAGATATAAGCTTTTATCAGGAGAGCGGACGATGGAATAGTTGGGCAAGCTGATAGGGTCGCCTTTTTCGTAGCTTTCCAATTCACTGCTGTCAACAATAATAATTTTATTGAGGCTGTAGCGAGAGACCAAGGCACTCTTGCTTAAGAAGGGGCGCTTGTAGCCATTTTGAATCAGCCAGACGCCGGCTTCTCCTTGTACTTGCAGTAAAGACCCGTCAACATAACGGGCGGGACGCTGGGGAAAATAGCGTTCGTATAATTTATAAACGTTGTAATTACCATTAAAAACGTGGGGAGTGTAGTTGTAGAGGGAGGCGGTAGCTTGATTAACCGGAGTAACGGTCATAGCTTCATTAGAAATCGTTCCGTAAGGATTAGAAAAGGTATAGGTTTGCCCCGCTTTGTAGCCATATCTTTGCGGTTCTTGCATGTAGGCTAAAAATTGCAGAGCGGCACTATTAACTTGTTTACCAAAACCTTTGTAGTAGGGATTGCAGGTCCAATTATCGGGACAACCATAGCCGGTCGCCCAGTCTAAGCGGGCTTGGGCGGGGTTGGACTCTTCGATTAGGCTGGATTCTTTCTGCAGAAGCACAATTAGAAATTTAGGGCTGACCGTGGTGATGCTGCGGCATTTTAATTTTTTTTCGGCCTCGGTGGGGCTGTCGCTGAGACTAGCATTACTGCAGTCGTAATTGTTATTAGCGGCATCGTAAATAATTTCTGCCGCCGTTTTAGTGGTGCCGTGAGCGTTATTAGTACTGTAGTTGGCGAGGTAGCTATTTTTACTTTTTAGAAAACTCTGAATCTGAGAGAGGCTCAGGCTGTCGTGATCTAAAAGTTCGGCATCGCTGATAATGAGATTAGGATTGAATTTAGGGTCAATTTCTTGAGCCTTAACAGCATCGCTTCCCAGTAATAAGCCGATAACCAAGAGTAAGACAAAGTATGGAGATGTTTTTTTCATAGGGATATTTTGAATTAGAGTATTCTCATTATAATATATTTTCTCCTTGATACCAAGTAGATTTTGTTTATTTTTTGGATAAATAATAAAAACTGCCGAGTACTAGGAAAAAAATCGACAGTTTTTATTTATGTTTTTTATTTTTTAACCTTATTGCTCAGTCGGCTGATATTGATATTATCTTTATCGCCGACTTCAATCTTGACCTGATCGCCTTCTTGGATTTTATTTTCGATAATTTGGAGCGCTAGTTCATCAAGAATAAGATTCTGAATGATTCGTTTTAAGGGGCGGGCGCCGTAAGTAGGGTCATAGCCTTTTTCTGCTAAGAATTTTGTTAGTTTAGAACTGAGACGTAAGCGGATATTTTTGGCGTTGAGGCGTTTTTCTACTTTTTCTAATTCTAATGTAACAATTTTTTCTAAGTCTTTAGCTTGCAGGCTCTTAAAGAGGACAATTTCATCGATGCGATTAAGGAATTCTAATTTGAAGTGTTCTTTTAGAATCTTATCAACTTTGTCGCGCATTTCTTTGCCGCGGGCCTGGTCTTTTTTAGGCTGCTCATCTTCACCCCCGAAACCAATAGAATATTGCTTAATAACTTCATTACCGAGATTGGAGGTCATAATCACTACCGTATTTTTGAAGTTGACTGTTCGACCCTTAGAGTCAGTGAGGCGACCGTCAAGATCGGAAGAGCGTCGTGTAGGGAAAGAGTGTAGATCTCGGTGG
>CALJZR010000072.1 GCA_937983635.1 uncultured bacterium
TTCTTTTTGATTCTCCAACTTCTTTAAAAGCAAGTGTCAAAGAGTTAAAAAGAAAGCAATCAGCGCATAAATCTGCGACTGAATAAAAATGCGTTGCCAGCCGCCGCCCATGGCCGTAATTTCTCCGACCCCACTCCGCCGCACCCAGAGATAAACATCGGGCATGAAGTTTAAATTATGGGAAAAGATAAAGAGTAAAATCAGGGTTTTTAGACTTAAAAAAATACTAGCCAAAAAGAAAATCTTCAGAAAAACTTGACGGTCGCCTTCTTCCCTCACCCCGCCCACCAGTAATAAGGGGATAATTAGGGATAGAAAAAGCCAAGCATTGCCATCGCTGAAGATGTTGCCAAGGCTATGCCCTCGAATTAAACCCTGGACAAAAGCTAAAATAATAAAAGCGGAAAGAGCTAAAAGTGGCAGCCAAAAATAATAAGAGCTTCCAAACTGGCGCCAAGAATTTAAAAAGCCCCGGCGGATGATAAAAATCAAGCTAGCTAACATTAAAGCCGCCCAAATAACGAGACGCAGAGAAAAACTAAAACCAAAAACGTCGGCCGAAAATAAATGACCCTTAGAACCGACAACCAGTTCCACCAAAACTAAAGCTAAACCCAGCTTTAAAGAAGACAGGCTTAATAAAAAGGCCGCCAAGAAAGAGGCGGCAAGAAGATAAACTTGAATTCCAGGGAGAAAGTAGGCGGTAAAAGAAAGCAACTCCGCTAAAAGAATTAAAGTTCCGAGAAAAAAATAGGGATAACGTGGTTTAAAGTTAAGCATAGTTTACCAAGAAATTTCACTGCCGACACCCAAACGACAGGCACGGGCGCGGCCGGCATTAATTTCTAAAACCGCATCCGCCGGATTACCGCTATCATACGAACGCGAAGGCTTTTCTCCCTCTGGCGGCAAATTATGATAAAGATTGATAACGCGATGATCTTTGATAAAAATGATATCTAAAGGAAAATTCATCTTTCTCATTACAAAAGAACGGTCCGCCGCCCCTTCAAAAAGAAAAAGCATACCCTGATTGGTCGCTAGTGTTTTCTTTTCTGATAAACCCTGGTATTGCTGCTTCGGGCTAGAAACTCTGTCTACTAAAAATATACAATCATTAGCTTGAACACGAAAGCGGGGCTGACTGAAAAAATTTAAAGCGCCGAAGGTAGCCAATAATAACAGAAAGAAAAGAGCAACAAAGAAGCGATACTGCTGCCAATATTTTTTAATCTTCTTATAATCCATGTTTATTTTTAATAACTGCCATAGCAGCTTGATATTTTTTCACACTTGGTAAAAAAGGAAACAGCTTATAGGCAAAAGAGGGCAGCCAGGAACTAATGGTGCCGCCGGGAGCAATCTTAAAAAGCACTTTATCTACCCAAACGCCGCTTTTACCGGCATTTAACATCGTCAGCCATAAGTCCCAATCCTGAAATTTTTTAATACTTTCGTCCCAGCCGCCAGCGGGAAAATCAGCGCGCTTAATTAAAGCCATGGTGTGGATATAGGGGCCAGCTTGAAGCTTAGCCGGATTAAAAGGACCGACTTTAAATAGTTTTTTTCCCCAAAGGAAAGAGGGGTAGGCGTAGCTGGCCTCGGAATTGAAATCAAGACTGGCGACCAACTCTGCTAAAGCGGAGGGATGAAGATCGGCGTCGGCATCGCAAAAAAATAAATATTCACCTTGAGATTCACGAAAGCCGCGATTACGAGCAGCTGGCGCTCCTTTATTTTCCTGATTGATAAAAATAAAACGATTATCTATTTCAATATTTTTAACAAACTCAGAAAAAATTTTTTCCGGATCATCTTTAGAGCCATCATTAACAATAATTACTTCCCAATCCCTATATTCTTGCTTAGCAATACTGGCTAAGGTCAGGGATAATTTCTTAGCTTGATTATAAACCGGAATAATAATGGAAATCATAAACAATTCTTTAAATACTACTAATCTTTTCTTTTAGGCTGCCAGCAAGTTTAGTGGCTTGACCGAGCCAGGAAAAATCTTTTTCCGCTCTTTCCCTGCCCGCTAAACCAAGCCGAGAAGCTTCAGCTGGATTTTGTAATAATTTAGTAATAGCGTCAGCAATCTCATTAGTGTCTTCGGGATTAACAAGAAGACCGTTAAGATTGTTAATTACCGCATCAGCCACGCCACCGCTATTGCCGGCAATCACCGGTTTGGCCATTAAGTTCGCCTCTAGATAAACGATTCCGAAACCTTCAAAATCTCCATCTAAATCTCGGGAAGTCGTTATAAATATATCACATAAATCCAAACAAGACCACTTTTCCACCTCACTTAAAGCCCCCATTAAGACAACCTTATCAGCCACCGAACTTTGCGCAATCAAAGTGTGCAGAGATTCGCGCTCCGGTCCATCGCCAGCCAATAAATATAGCCAAGACTTAGCCGACACCTTTTCCAAAGATTTAATCACCTGATCAAAGCCTTTGCGTTTCACTAAACGGCCAAGAGAAAAAATGATCTTTTTTCCAGCTAAATTATAGCGATTTTCCAATTCCGCTTTGATTTCATTATCCGCCCTGCCGACCATAGCTCCAGGATGTAAAACAATAACCTTATCTTTTAAATTCGGTAAAAAATTTAACAAGATTTCCCGGACCCGGGAATTGGCACAAACTATTATTTTTGCCTTTTGTAAAACTAGCTTAGCTAAAAAACGTTTGCGTGGTGATTTTAGGGCAAAGCTTAAATCCATGCCGTGCAAAAAAAGACCGAAAGTAAAAGGCTTAATAATATTTAAAAGCAAGGCCACCGTCCCTAAAGGTAATATCTGTCCGATAAAAACTAAATCAGCTGGCGCCGCCTGTAACTCTTTCCAGAGAGCAATAAAAGCTCTTCGCCAAGGCCAAGAACCAGCAGGTGCGCATAACTGGCTATGGCTATTATCCAAAACCCGCCAAGAATCAGATTTCGGCCAAGTTGAAATTAAATGATAATAATAACTGGCAACACCGCCAATTTGAGGGGGATATTCTAAAGTGCAAAGCAATAATTTCATAATTTAAGAGCGTCGGAAAGAAGTAATGACGCTAGTAATATCAGCCTTCTTGAGGCCGCCAACCGCAAAAAGAGCAACAAAATAAATTAAGCCGCCACCAAGAACGGCAATGAAAATATTAAATTGCTGTTTTCCCCAGAAGATTACCAAGGCCATCAAAGTAGCCGCTAAAAACGCTTGAGCTAAAACTTTAAGATTCTTAGCTGGGCGATAAATAATTAAACCCCGAATAGAGAACAGACCGAGAATAAACATCAAAGCATTACTAGCTAAAACTGTCACGCTTGCTCCTAACGCCTGCCAGCGTGGAATCAGAAGCAGATTTAAAGCCACGCTAAAAACAGTAGCAATGGCCATATTTAAAGTGTTGCGACGCTGGCGATCGCAAGCATTTAAAAGCGAGCCGACGGGAAAATTTAAAAAAATGAAGAATATGGCCAGAATAGAAACGCGTAAAGGCCAAATTGCTTCGGGACCAGCTTTAAATAAAGGCAGAACTTTGTCGGCTAAGGCAAAAATACCGAAAATGATGGGCAAAGAAATAATTAGCAGATAATTTAAAGCTCTTTCAAAAGAAACCCGCAATTGTTCTTTATTATTCAGCCAATAAGCACTCATAGCGGGATATAAAGAAGCGGTAAAGGCCATCGGCAAAAATTGCAAGGCGAAAATTAACTTAAAAGCAATCTGATAAAGACCGACTTGGCCGTAGCCAGCAATAAAACCAAGCAATAAAGAATCTAGGTAAGTAAATAAACGCTGAAAAATATTATATAAAGCAAAGGGCCAACTAATATTAAAAATGCGAAGAGCTATTTCCTTGTTCCACAAGGGCTTAATTGATAAATGTAAATATCGCTTGACGACACTAGCAGAATAAAGGAAATTAAAGACGCTTGCTATCACCAAAATACCCAGCATCGCCGGCAATGAACAGTCTAGAAACATGGCCAGGACGCCTAGAGTTAAAACAATTAATTGAAAAATAACCGCTGCGATGCTTTCATACTTTAAATTATGAAAACCCCTCGCCACCGCAAAAAAAGTATTAGTAAAAGAATCTAAAACCATCGATAAAACGGAAATACTGATCAAAACTAAAAGGAAGCGACTGTAAGCAAAACCAGCCACCCCTAAAGATAAAATTACCGTGGCGGCCGCCAATAATAATTTTAAAAACAGAACTGTCCGCAGCCACTGAGCGGCTCTAGCCTGATCTTTAGCCACCTCCCGAGTTAAAGCGTTGCCAAAACCGAGGTCAATAAAAATCGCAAAAATAGTAGTAAAAGAAATGGCGGTATAGTACTGGCCGAGGACCTCCAGGCCTAAAAAACGAGCCAAAAGGATAAAATAAGAAAAAGAGATCACTTTTTGAATGATCAAGGCAAGAGTCAAATAAGAAGTATTTTTTGCAATATTAGCAACTTTATTCATAAAAATGGAGTCGAAAGTCTAAGAGTATGTCCTTAGTATAACAGGTATTGATTAATTTTTAAAGTTATGATATTATCGTAATACCAAAGAAAAAAATCAATTTTCTTTTTTTGTGCCTTTATCGCAAAATTAGAAACAAATTCCGAGGTTTTTCCAGCCTCCCTTAAATTTTATATGAAAAAAGACATCCATCCTCAATATTACTCAGATTGCCAAGTTTCTTGTGTTTGTGGCAATACTTTCAGCACCGGCTCCACTGTCCCGGAGATTAAAGTTGAACTTTGTTCCGCTTGTCATCCTTTCTATACGGGTAAACAAAAATTAGTTGATACTGCCCGCCGCGTTGAAAAATTCGGAGCTAAATTAGCCGCTAAAGACACTGCTTCGGCCGGCAAGAAGGGTAAAAAAGTGAAGAAAGCTGAGCGCGCAGAAGCTAAAGCCAGTAAAGAGGTCGTAGTTAAGACTAAGGACATCAAGAAAATCGCGCAAGTGACTCTCAACACCAAGAAATAAATACACTCTCATAAAGATAATTAGCTCTTATTATTAGGCTTGCTTGCAAGCAAAGTAATAGCGACAGAGCTAATTATTTTTTTAGCATTCGTTATATGTACGAAGATATTAAAGAAAAATTTGCGGAAATTGAACGCCAACTTTCTGACCCAGAGCTATTAAAACAGCCCCAGGAAATGATTAAAATTTCCCAAGCCCACGCCGCCCTCAAAAATCTAATTAAGCTGATTAATGCTGAAGAAAAGATTGAAAAAGAAATTGCCGAAAATACCACTATATTGACTCAAGCGGGTGAAGACGAACTTAAAGCTATGGCCACAGAAGAATTAGTCTTATTAAACGAGAACCTCCTTCGCATTCGAGAAGAAATTGATGAAGAGCGCCACCCCCAGGGTCCCAATGATCATAAATCCGCCATTTTAGAAATTCGGGCCGGCACCGGCGGTGATGAAGCCGCTCTATTTGCCGGTGACCTTTTTCGGATGTACGTCCGTTTTTGCGAACGCCGTGGCTGGAAGACAGAAATGATTGATTCCAGTGCCATCGGTATTGGCGGCTTTAAAGAAATCATCTTTAATATCAAAGGTAACGGTGCTTTTGGTGCCTTAAAATACGAAGCAGGCACGCACCGCGTTCAGCGCGTCCCGGATACAGAAAAACAAGGCCGTATTCATACCTCCACCGCCACAGTTGTAGTTTTGCCAGAGGCGGAAGAAGTGGATATAGAATTAAAAATGTCTGACATCCGTATTGATACCTTCTGCTCCAGCGGGCCAGGCGGACAAAGCGTTAATACCACCTATTCTGCCATTCGTATTCTCCATCTTCCCACTGGTATTATTGTTAGCTGCCAAGATCAAAAATCACAACATCAAAATAAAGAAAAAGCTTTGCAGGTTTTACGCTCCCGCCTCTTAGCTCGTCAAGAAGAAGAGAGAATGGCGGCCGAATCAAGCGCCCGCAAAGATCAGGTCGGCGGCGGTGATCGCAGCGACAAGATTAAAACCTATAATTTCCCCCAGGATCGTCTCACTGATCATCGTGCCGGCCAATCTTGGCATAATCTCAACGCTATCATGGACGGTGACTTAGAGGAAATTATTAAAACTGTCAAAAAAGCCTTACGCGCCTAAGACTATGTCTAGCCTTGCTAATTATCTATATCAAAAAAATACTTTAGGCCGGGAGCAAATCA
>CALJZR010000073.1 GCA_937983635.1 uncultured bacterium
AGCCCAAACGATGTTCAGACGGGGAAATGCTAACGATTTCGAAATCGCGCGTCTCACCAGCGGTAAATAAATCATTAATTTTTTCTTTCATAGCCAAGTTGAGCTGGCTGATATGAGCTAAACCGTGGATTTCTTCATCAAGCTTAACAAAAAGACCAAAAGGATTAACTTTAACCACTACACCAGTAACGGTTTGGCCAATGCTGTACTTGGCACTAGCCGCCTGCCACGGATCTTTCTGTAATTTCTTGGAACTCAAAAAAATCTTACTCCCGTCAATGCTGACGATTTCTGCTTTAATATGATCGCCAACCTTGAATAACTCATTAGGAGAATCGATCCGCTGCCAAGCAATTTCAGAAATATGAATCAATCCCTCCATGCCGTCATCAAAATTCAAAAAGACGCCGAAGTTAGTGATAGCGGTAATGCGACCGTCAACCACCATACCCACGCTATAACGATCCAAAGCTGGCTTCTGGCGTTTATTCCAAACATCTTTTTCACTGAAAATAATCTTATTCTCTTCTTCGTTTAAAGTAATGACATTGACTTCAAAGTCCTGGCCGATAAAGGTTTTCAATTTTTCTAAAATTTTGCTCTTGTCACCACCGCTGATGCGGGGATAATTTTCTGGAGCAAGCTGAGATACCGGCAAGAAGCCGTTAATCTGGCAATAACGAGCGAGCAAGCCGCCCTTATTGGCATCGATGATACGAATCTTGATAGTATTCTTTTCCTTAAAGGCGTCGCGGAGATTGCTCCAAGCCTTTTCTTGGCCCACTTGGCGGAAAGACATTTCTAAATGGCCTTCTTCATTCTCGGTTTCAATAACCGCCGCCTCAACCTGATCGCCAGGCTTGAGGTGAGCATATTCCTCAACCTCTACATATAATTCCGGGCCACGAACAACGCCCATTAAGACGCCGTCGATATCCAAAACTACTTCCGACTTAGAGGCGGTCACAATAGTTCCCTTAACAATGTCGCCCACTTGCGGCACCTGGACACCATCTTTCTCTAATAAATCCGCAAAAACGCTGGCTTGAGTTTGTTCTTTAGACATAAAAGCAAATTATTCTTAAAGCAAAAAAGTGCTTTAAAAACAAAAAAAGATGCTTAACCCTCCCTTCCGGGAAAGCCCCTTGGCCACCTCAGGCGCCGCTTAATTGAGAGCGGCGCCTTAGAATCCAAGAGAATTGCAGTAGGTGAGTATTTAATTATTTAAGAGTTTATTGCTTTTCGCTCATCTTTGTCAACTGTTGGTTTAAGTCAGCAATAGCATTCTCGTAATAAGAGCCACCATGTTCGCCCCAAACAACCTGTTGAATATTACCAATATTAGCTTCAGAATTATTATTTTCTTCTAAAAATTTGCTAAGAGTATTTTGTGCCACTATTCTCAATTTAGGATCTTGGATATCACCGGTACCTCCGTACGTTAAATAATTTTTCAATATTCGGGCCTGAAAATCATCTAATTCAGGATTACCCCAAAACTTTTTGGTCCAAAATTTTGATCCGGTGCTATTTTTTTCCTCCACCTTTTTCATTAAAGCTAAAATATTGCTTATTCCCGGAAACTTAGCTTCTAATTTAGCGGGGCTCATTTGCCCGCCGCCAAAAGAACCGAGAGCGCCCATACCGGAATCAGTGCTACTAATATGGGTAAAGCTTTGATAGACCTGCTGTTTTTCCTCGTATTCCCGCTGTAATCTTTTAATTTCTGATTTAATTTCCTCAGGAGATTTAAAGTCCTTAATTTCCGCAGAAACAGCGGCAATCTGTTCCGGAACCTTCTCTTCCGCTAACACTGCTTCCTGGAGAGCTTCTTGCTCTTCAGCGCTTTGGGGCATAGATTCTACTTCATCCAATTCCAAAACCTCAGCTTCATTAGCTGGAGTCTCCATGTTTGCACCTAATTTCTCGGTGTTCATAAAATTTAAAAAATTAATAAAAACAAACTAAATATAACTTTATTATATAATAAATTAGCAAAAAAGTCAATACCAATAATAATGAGTAATGTTAGTCAAAATATAATAAGTTACACCTTAATAACGACCGGGAGAACCATAGGACGACGTTTAGTCTGAGTAAAAAGAAACTGGCCAACGTCATTTCTAATCTTATTTTTAATAAAATCATCATCAGCCGGAGTCATCGGGTTCTTGTCTTTGACAATATTCTTTACCCGCATTCTGGTTTTTTCAATCAAGTCACGACTCTCTTTCATATAAATAAATCCCCGAGAAATAATATCAGGGTTACCAATAATGTTTCCCGTCTTAGCATCGATGGTAGCAATAATAACAATCATGCCGTCACCGGCCATCATTAAACGATCGCGTAAAACCACCTCGGAAACATCACCCACCCCTAAGCCATCCACCATCACATAGTCAGACGGGACTTTCTCCTTGGTTAAGGAGCCAAGAGATTGACCGCGGGAATCTTTTTTAAACAGAACCACTTGGCCATTATCGGCAACGAAAATCTTATCCTTTCCAATACCCACCTGCTCCGCCAACTCAGCGTGAGCGCGCAACATATAATGATTAGCTTCAATGGGCATGAAATATTCAGGTTTGATTAAGCGCATCATTAATTTTAAATCTTCCGCCTTAGCGTGTCCGCCAGCATGAATATCCAACATCCGATAATGAATAATCTTGGCGCCCTGACGAACCACCATATCCATCAAATTTTGGATGGAACGTTCATTTCCAGGAATCACGGAAGAAGAAAACAACACCGTATCGCCGTGCTTAATGCTGACAACTCGATGCTCGCCATTAACTACTCGGCTAAGAAAAGCATTATCTTCACCTTGAGCGCCCGTACCAATAATCATGACCTTATTATCAGGCAAGCGATTTAATTCACTGTCATCAATGAGAATTTTCGGATCAAATTTTAAATAACCGACCTGATGAGCAATTTCCACATTAGAATTCATGCTCCGACCCTGCAGACTAACACGACGGCCGTACTTTTTAGCTAGTTCTAAAATCTTTTGAACACGGCTAATTTGGGAGGCAAAGGTGCCAATAATAATACGGCCTTCAATTTTTTCAAAGATACGGCCCATTTCTTCACCAATCGCAGATTCAGAAACCTGATAACCCGGATGGGTGGCATCGGTTGAATCTGACATCAACATCAAAATACCGCGATTACCAATTTGAGCAATACGCTGTAAATCAGCGGGTTTATCATTAACCGGCGTGAAGTCGATTTTAAAATCGCCCGTATGAATAATGGTTCCTAAAGGCGTATTAATAATAACGGCAAAACAATCAGGAATAGAATGATTAACACGAGTAAACTCAACGCGCAGAGAAGCGCCTAATTGTAAAACTGTATTTTCATCAATCTCCTTAATTTTTAACTGCGGCGCCGTCTTGTATTCTTGATGGCGCTTACGCACTAAACCAGCCGTTAATTTACCCATAAACATCGGCGGATTACCAATCTCTCCCATAATGTGCGGAATTCCACCAATATGGTCATAATGGCCATGAGTAATAACAACACCCTTTATCCAATCTAATTTATCACGCAAATAAGAAACATTGGGAATAATATAATCGATGCCAGGCATGTCTTCTTCGGGAAACTGCAAGCCCATATCAATAATCATAATCTCCCGATTACATTCAATCAAAGTCATATTGCGACCGACTTCTTCCAGCCCACCCAGAACAATAACTTTTACATAATCTTCAGAGCCTTCTTTTTTAAAAGTCTGTTGAGAACGTATGGGAAAACGACGGCGAGGCGCCGCTAAAGGAGCGACCGGGTGATGGCCGTCGGATTTGCCGGCACTCTGGCCGGACTTATAACGAGTAATCATGAAATTTGGAAACACGAAGAGAGTACCGATGTCTAAAAGCATGCGGCCGCCTCATCCTAGTATTTATATAATGAGTTTTATCAAATCCAGCCTTTACCAGGCTAGACGTTTTTTTGTTTTAAGATACCAGTTACTGATACCAGCAAAACGATCACTCGGCTCACTAATGGCTAAGCCATTAAAGCCACGCAACTTTTTTGCCTGAACATAAGTGTAACTGGGGGAATATAAGAAAATATCCGGCAGAGCAGTGGCAACGCTTTCTTGAAATGTTTTATATTTTTCAAAACGTAAATCAAAATTATCGGTGCTTTGGCGCGCTTCTGTCAGCAATGTATCCATAGCGCTGTTGTTATAGCCGGCTAGATTTAAACCTTTGCCGCCAATTTGAGAGGAATGCCAGAAAGGAGCGACATCGGGATCAAGCCCCACTACTTGGCCATAAAGGAAGGCTTCGAAATTGTGGCCAGCAATCATATTAGCACTCAAAGTATCAGTGGCGACTTTATTAATTACAACTTTAACACCCACCGCCTCCCAATCACGCTTAATACTCTCAGCTACATCACTGCGGCTATTTTCCGGAACGGATAACTTAATAGTTAAAGGCTGATAATTTTGTGCGGAAGAGGCGACGCGCCAATAGCCACTGGCCTCCATTTGCGTGGAGCTGGCGTAAGCAATAATAGCGTTAGCCTCAGGCGCGCGTTCGCTAGAATTAATGATTTCGGCACTGACATCAAAACGCTTAAAACCAGCTTCATCTAACAATTGTTCCGCCTTAGCCCGGTCTAAATTGTATTTTAAATTATCAGGAATAGAAACAAAATCTATTGCTAGAATCGGACCATCAGCCCGTTGCACCTCTCCAGACAAAACTTCATTTAAAAGGCGGTCGCGATCAATCGCATAAGCAAGCGCCTGACGAACCTTTAAGTCGCTAAGGGCTTTGTTTTTCTCTTGATTGAAAAAAATAGCATCAATTTGAGGTAGGCGAAGGTTATGAATAAACAGAGAATGCTTCGCCAGAAGATCTTTCTTTAAGTCATCGGGAATATAACTAGCCCCGTCAATTTCATTACCATTTAAAGCTCGCACTAATTCGATATAGTCAGGAAAAAATTTAAAAATAATTTTCTCAATATAAGGGTGCACGCCGTAATATTCAGGATTGGCCACTAAATGATATTCCTTGATTTCGCCGCCCTTACTTTTAATTAAAGCTTCAAATTTATAGGGGCCAGAACCGATAGGCTTAAGATTAAGTTCAGACAGGGCGGCGGCTTCTGGCAAAATCATTTCCCAAGCATTTTGCGGCAGAATTCCAAATGTAAGTAAACTTAAAAAATCAGCGTAAGGTTCAGCGAGTGTGAATTTTATAGTCTGCTCATCAACTTTTTCTAAGGCAACGCCATTGAGGCTGCTGCGCAAAGGGGAGCGAAATTCCGGATCTTTAATAAGATTAAAAGTGAAGATAATATCTTCTGCGCTTAAATCTTCGCCACTATGCCACTTCACGCCTTCGCGAAGAGTAATAAGATAGCTTTTGCCGCCATCTTCAATTTTCCAAGCAGTCGCTAAATCAGTAATTAAGCGGCCACTCTCATCATAGCGGAAAAGACTAGAATAGACTAAGCGGCTTAAATCCGCGTCAACATCCCGATTACTGGCATATAGAGGATTAATAACTTGCGGATAACCGACCACGCCTTCAACGTAAGTACCTCCCGCCCTCGGCAACAACACAAGATGTTGTTGATAAAAGCGAACACCTAAATAAACTAAAGACAAAAATAAAACTAGACTGGCAGTCTTTAAAATTAATTTTTCTCGGGGGTTTAAAAATTTAGAAAGATGCCGCAATTGTTCTTGTTTAGGAATTTTGGTTGGCGCCAAAGAATAAACTAAATTCTTATCTGCCTGTAAACGAGCAGAGTCCGGAGAAGCAGAAAACCAACCCTTACCTAAAATCTTGCCGACAATAACAAAAAAAGGGGGAAGGCTCTTGCAGATCGGAAGAG
>CALJZR010000074.1 GCA_937983635.1 uncultured bacterium
TAATTACGTTGACATCACTAATCTGGGCGATAGAAATAATTTTTTGGCAATTTTAAGCACGGAACAGCGGGCTAAGTATGGGCCGATTTGTGAAAATATTGCTGATTTGATTGCCGTTCCTGAGCATTGGAGCCATTATAAACCGGAAAAACTCCCCGCCGAAAGGATGGCAAAACTGCGCCAACATGTTGAAAATGGCGGCCTGTCTTTTATTCGTCTTGAAGGTTATCTTGATTACTTTTTAGATAACGACTATGACTGGGTCTTGGCTCAGGCTCGGCGTTTTGATCAAGAGGAGTTGCTTTTACAGTTCCCAAATAAATTTCGTCCCGAAGATCAACGGCGCCTAGCGGGAAAATTTTTAGCCGAGGATAAAGCCGATGTCTTATATGAATTATTATCTGAACGTCATGCTTGTTTTGCCAAAGACTGCCTTTCCTTGGATGTTTATAAACAATTGATGGCTAAGGGCTACTGTCCGCCTTTTCAGTCTTTTGCGCAGCTTGACGAAGAAGTGGTGGCTAACGCTTTACAAAAAAATCCCAGTTTACTGAGGGGGGGAAATTGGCACCACGATGTCTGTAAGGCTAGCCTTAATAGTGAGAATCTGGCCGTACAGAAGAAATATCAGGATATTGTGCTTTTTACTAATGAATATTTTCCAGATGTTCCTAAGAGTTTGCTTTACAAGGAGCTTAATCTTAACGCCGATATTTTAAAGGAGGCTGATCCGGAGGCTTTTAAAAATAAGATTAAAGCTAACACCGAAGTTTTCCGCCAATACTATCTTAAGCTTTTGAAAGAAGATGAAGTTTTATCTGATCAAGATTTGTCTTGGGCAATAAATGCTTTTTGCAAAAATGCCGGCTATGATTTATATCTCCGCGACTCTGAGCAGTTGGCTATTTTTTTAGAAAACTCGCGTTTCGTGCCTTTGAATTTAGCCGGCGATCGTGACTGGCTGCGGCGGAGTGTTGAGTCTTTAAGCGCCCTATCCCCGGAGCGAAGAGAGCAGGAGAATGAAAATTTCAAAATTATTTTTGATAAAGATATTAGTAAAATTAATAAGAGTGAACAGGCAGACCTATCTTTTGATAATTTTAAATTTTTAAATCTCCGCCATAGTTTTAAGCAAGAATCTATTGATTTTTTTCGTGATTTTTTTAAAAAGTCTGGTGCTCCTCGTTCCTTGGCGATTAAGAGGGCGGACTTATGGAAAGAAGGGGCTCTGAATTCTCCGATAGATAATGAACACTGGGCGGAGAAGTTCTTAGCCTATGTTAGCGCTACTGAGAATTTAGCTTCTTTTTCGGAAGCCGATAAGAAGGATTTAGATGATCTTTTCAGTGGTCCTTATCGTGACCAGTGTCTGCATGCTTTTCAAGATGAGTGGACCTCATTTCTCAATAGCGAAGAAAAGCAATTACCCTTTGCTTTGAAGATTGTCGCGGGAACGGTGGAGGAGGCGGGGGGTGCAGGTAATTTGAAGCACTTTGAGGCTCTAAGTGGTTTAGTAGGCCGGGTGGGCGAGGCTTGTGATAATAAAAGAACGGTAGCACGCACTAAGAAAGAAATTAAAGAAATTTTGAGCAAGCAAGACATACGTTTTGAAAAAGATAAATGGAGTCAAAGTGATCGTTCTAATTTTTATAATCTCGCCGATGATTTAATTGCCGCCGCCCCCAGTATCTTTGCCTCCTTTGCCTCGATTTTTGAAAATTTATCGGGCAAAGAAATGAAGGCTTTTTCTAAAGAAATTTTGCCTTTATATCAAGCGCAGCTAATTGTTTTACAGGAGACTGATCAAAATGGAGAGCCGGTATATAAAGCAGAAAATTTATTTCCTTTCAAGAAGAAATTGGAATTTTTAGCAGCTAGCATGAAACTTTATCCCGAAGATAAAGAAGAGACGCTATCTGAAGAAAAAGAGCGTTTAATTAAAGATGTCTCCGCCGGCTTCAAAGAGCGCTTTGGTTTAATGCAGTTTCCCGAAGAATTAAAAAGGGAAGACCTGCGCACTTTACAAAATTGTGTCCGCTATATCGGTAATATCAGTCACCGCGACGCCAAGAAAGAATCAATTTTATCTCTGTTTTTAGCTTTAGAGTTAAACAAAGATTGGGTAAATTTCCGTTCCGGGAAAGAAATTGATTTTAAAAAGCATCTAAGCCCGGATAAATTAAAGTTAATTTCTAATATTTTAGAAGCGAAGAAAAATAATCTTCTCTCTTCGGAAATTTTAGGAATCAAGGAAGCTGATTTATCCGATTTTCAAGAAATTTTACAAAAAGAGACTAAAAATAACATGCTTGGCACGTTAGAGACGATTGATGTTAAATTGGGTCAGATTAAGCGCGGCCTAACCGATTTAGCTGACCCCGATGCCTATGATAATCCGATTGATAAATCTTTATTAGCCCTGCAGTCCTCGGCCGGTCGGCAGGTGGGCGCAACTTTGGCCAAAACCTATAATGAGCTTGAAGGCCGTTCGGTAAATTTCAGTGAAGCCGAGCGAGCAATCCAGCAAGAGCTAGCGCGGATTTTTCAAATTTCTTCTTGGAATAAGGAAATGGTAAAGAGAGTTCAGGATCGGGCCCAGCCTTTTAATCTGATTAGCAATCTTTCTAAAAAGTTTGCTGAAGATAAAGTTGATGAAAATATTGAAGAACTCCAGCGCCGGCTTTTACCGTCAGCAGCGGTTACGGCTGTTTTTAACCGTTTAGATGAGGCTTTTAAACCCGAATCTGGCGCCCACGCTTCTTTCAAAGATTTGGAATATTTAGAGGGACTAGTCGTCAAAGAAGAGTCGCAGCTTAAGGCGGAAGAGAAGAAATTAATTCAAGACTATCTTCAGGGAATTAAGGAGAAAATGTTAGATTTAGAAAAGATTACCCGCAGCACAGAAGAATATTTTGATAAGATTAAAAATAGTTTTGACAATTTAGAGAAAGCCGAGCCAGCAAGACTTTCTAGCCCTTTGGCTAACCGCTTGCAGGAGCTGGAAAAGATCGTTCATGGTAGCGGCGAGGGCATGATTGTCAGCCGTGTGACTAACGACCTTAACTTTATTATTGAAAATATGCGCCAGTGTCTCGGCTGTTTGCGCAAAGAAGCAAATAATGACACTAATCTGGCTTTTGGTGATTTCAATAAATTTTTCATGATGAGCGAACAGGAAAAGCGTTCTGGGAGCGTGGCTGACGAAATTGTCTTTTTTGCGCCCTTGGAGACCGAGCCGGGGAAAAAAGAAATGTCTTTTGTGATGGATAGGGTTTACGGCACTAAGTCGGCTGACATTCTTTTAGCCCATAGCTTGGCTTTATATAAAAAATATCGTGCCCTGAAAGATAAATTTCCAGAGGCTAAACTTTCGTTGTCGGTAACAGATGAAGCTCTTGCTAGCGCCGGGATCGATGCCGCTCTTTTTAGCAAGAGAATGCAAGAGAAGCTAAATGATCCTGTTGCCTTTGAAGTTTTGTCCTTAGCCAAAGTTAATATACCCGCTTCTTCTTTAAGTGATAATTATATAGAATTTGGTAGCGGCACTGCTCGTCAGAGCGGAGAACGTGCTTTCGCCGGGGTAGTTGTCCGTTAATTATGGTATTGACAAAATAGTGTTTTATTTGTTATTCTTGATTATTGCTCTTTTTTGTAAATAATTAGTTGTATCATTAAAATCATAAGACAAATGAAAGAAAAAATCGTTCTCCGTCCTGTAGAGGCGTATTTCCTACTCTCTTTTGCTAAAAAAGAGGAGTGGAATATGACTAACGCCTTAATTGCCGTCCTGGTAGAATTGTATGAACAGAATTTAATAATTCCCGACGGTGCCGACCCTAACGCTTTAAAAGTTAACTACGTTGACATTAATAGCGATTACCTTCGCTCCTATGAGAGCACTGCTTTAGAAGCGGTTGCTTCTCATGATCCTGAATTTTTACACGACGCCATTGATGACTTCAGATTCAAAAATTTTTTACTGAAGAACGGTTTGCTCACCAAGGAGCGTAAGTATTTTCTCTTCCTGCATTATCAGCAGACAGTTTTATCATCGGCCGGTCTGGAATTGGTGACCGAATTGCTTACGAAAAAGCAGGCTTTGGTTCAAGAAAAATCGCCAGTTTTAAGTGCAGTTATGGCCTTCCCCTCACTGAACTACACTAACGCCTTAATTGCTTATTTCCGTGCTTACGCCATTAAAGCCGTGACCGCGGCCAACAAGCGTTATGCTGATTTTATTCCGGAGCTTAATCCGTTACAAGCTCACCTTTCTCAACAACAATCTAGCTTCCTTTAGACATCCTCTCCTATTCTAGGAATCCTTTGCCACCTTGTCTCAACAAGGTGGTTTTTTTATTTTGTTTTTGGCGATTGTCTTGGTATAATTAAAACAATATTAATTTAATTTATCCTTATGGCTTTTAAAAAATTTCCTGAGGCCACGAAGTTAAAACAAATGATCGGGCCGAGCTTTATTATTCTAGCCTTGGGCTTGGGTTCGGGTGAAATTATTCTTTGGCCTTATCTTGTCGCTAACTATGGTTTGGGCGTGGCTTGGGGGGCAGTTTTAGGTATCTCTTTCCAATTCTTTATTAACATGGAAATTGAACGCTACGCCCTAGTGAAAGGGGAGAGCGTCTTTGTGGGGATTGCTCGTTTTTTTCCAGCCGCTATCTATTGGTTTATTTTTTCTACCTTTATCGGTTTTGGCTTACCTGGTATTGTCGCCGCCTCCGCTCAAGTTTTAGCCCAAGTTTTTGGTTTAACTGATTTTAAATGGTTGGCTATTGGCCTTTTGTTGGCCATTGGTTTAATTTTAACGCTTGGT
>CALJZR010000075.1 GCA_937983635.1 uncultured bacterium
ACGGCGACCACCGAGATCTACACTCTTTCCCTACGCGACGCTCTTCCGATCTGTGAAGGTTTTTGGTTTTTGGCTCCTGGTATTGCCATTGCTACTTTTCTCGGGGCCTTTGCCTATTCCGGCGCTGGCGGCAATCTTAATCTCACTCAGTCGATTTATGTCAAAGAAAAAGGCTATGGCATGGGTGCCTATGCGCAGAAGATTAGCGGCCTTTTTGCGGCGCGCGGCCGTAAAGAAGAAATTCGTTTAGCCGGTGAGGAGTTTCAGTTGAACGAGAAGAACATTAGCGCTTTTAAGAAATGGTGGCGCTTGGTTAACCTAGAGCACTTGCTGGTTTTTTGGTTGATTGGCAGCATTTCCATGGTGATGCTGATGTTTTTAGCTTACAGTACGACCTATGGTTTGTCGGGTAATGCTCAGGGTATTAATTTTGTGATTAGCGAAGGTGCTCAGATTGCTCAGCTGACCCATCCTTTCTTAGGACTTTTCTTCTTAGTAGTCGTGGGAATTATGCTTTTTCAGACTCAGCTTGGTATTATGGATTCAACTAGTCGGATTATGTCGGAAAATGTGGCGATTGCTAAATTAAAGAAGAGCGGGGAAGCAAAGATTGCTTTATCAAAAATATATTATCTCTTTGTCTGGGCACAAATTGCTTTTGGGGTCACCTTATTTCTTCTTGATTTTTATGAACCCAAGACCTTAATTGTCTTGGGAGCGGTCATCAACGCTTTTGCGATGCTCGTGCATGTAATTTTAGTGACCATCCTTAATCGTCGTGCTTTGGCTAAGGTCTTTCAACCTTCTCTGTGGCGGAAAATTATCCTTTATATTATTATTGCCTTCTTTGCGGTATTTAGCGTGGTGGTGGCTAAGGCTCAGTTATTTTAGTTTTTGTTATCTTTTCCTTGTTTCCACGTCTTAGTATATATTAGGGTTAATAATTAATTTATAAAATTATGAAAAAAGGACAAATTTTTCTAATTTCCCTGGGTATCTTGGCGATTGCCGGGGTGGCGGCCACGGCGGTGGTAATGGCTCATCAGCAGAATAATCAAGACCGCTTTTCTGTGACAGGTTCGGGCACGGTCTATGCTAAGGCCGATATTGCCAACATTACTGTCGGTCTGCGTACGGATGTCAAGAAAACAGCGGCCGAAGCGACTAAAGATAGCACCGAAAAGATGAACGCTATTATTACTAGCATTAAGGATCTAGGTATTGAAGAGAAGGATGTTAAGACTACGGATTATTCCTTAAATCAGGT
>CALJZR010000076.1 GCA_937983635.1 uncultured bacterium
CAAGAAGATATTTCTTCACGGCTGACAGGCCAGCTTTTATCTTTGTAGTTTAATTTTAAGGAGGCGGAACTGAGAGTACTGGCTTCCTCCTCCAAGCCTTTCAAGTCACGACTATAGATGGCCGGGCATTCAGTTTTTGTTTTTATGGTAATTGGGCTGTTATCTAGGGCGGCCAATTTTTCTTCGATATTTTGAAATAATTTTTCCCAATCTACAGCTTTTCCTGGGCGCTCCGCGCTTATTTCAATCTTTTTATCAGTGAAAGTAAAGGCGGCGTCGATGGCGGGGTTAAGGCTAGCGGGAAAAGCTTCTGTAAGCCTGTCTTTAATATTATTTTTTTCCAAAGAGAAGCTAGCAGGGATTATCACGCTAGGACTTCCTTGCAGCCGCCACCACCAGCGTCTGATTGGCCCTGGTCGGCTTTGGTTTTGGAGGGCGCTGGCGATTTGGTCGGGATTATAGTGGAAGTTGGGGCTGGCCATATCAGCATCGAAAGAAACTTCAGTGGCGCTGAGATTAAAGTTGTCGCCGCCGTAGTTAAAACTAAGGCCTTCCGTCTCTATCTTTTGATAGCGTGCTTGTATTTTTGTCATCGCTTCTTCCGTGCTTAGTCCGCTGACATTGACTGTTCCTACGTAAAGACCATCGCGCAGGCTTTGATTAGGACTTTGTCGGTATTCAAAAAAGACGACTAAAAACAAAAAAACCACCAATACGGCGATCGTGGCGATTATAATTATTTTCGGTTTCTTCATAGCGGTATACTTAATTATCCATACGTAAGAGCTCATTGAGCAGGCCGGCTTTGTCTGTGCCGATGGAAAAATTTAATTTTTGTCCGATTTCTGGAATTTGCGGCAGCTTTTCTTTAGGCCAATAGATGAGATTTTTTTCTTGGTCCCGGAGAATTACTTGATCATCGCTAAAGCCAGCGACTGTTAATTCATAGTTCATATCAGCCTTTAAAATTAATCTCAATATTTTCTGGGTTAACCTTAATTAAGGTTACAGTTAAAACGCCATTTTCTAAATTGGCTTCGACTTTGCGGCTATCAACTTCCGCGGGTAGAATAATGGAGCGAGAGAAGGGTCCCCAGTAGCATTCACGATAAAGATACTGTTCTTCGGCTACCGCTTGCGGTTGCTTCCTGGTGCCGTGAATGGTTAATAAATCATGATGCAAAGAGACTTTGAGGTCTTCCGGTTTAGCACCGGCAATCGTCGATTGAATGACGATTTTTTTATCGGTATGATAAACATCAACCGATAATTGACCTTCGGAGACAGCCTCCTTTTCCATCCAGTCACTAATAGCCGAATTATCTTCGGTGGTGACAAGATGGCGCTGGCGTCCGGAAAAAAAATTTAACATAAGATGAGAAAAATAATGTGGGCCCGACCCGACTCGAACGGGTGACCTTTACGATGTCAACGTAACGCTCTAACCAACTGAGCTACGAGCCCTTATTTTCTTATTATATTGTATAGGTGCGAACTTGGCAATATTAATGACTGGCTGGCTCGTATTTTTTCAGTGCGCCTAGATGGACTTGAACCATCGACCCCCGCTTTATAAGAGCGGTGCTCTAACCACCTGAGCTATAGGCGCCGGCGGCGGAGAGAAATAGCAGGAGTATTCTCGTCTCTTTCTCCTCTGTTAATCTTTACTTGTTATATCATTAGGCGAAGTTTTTATCAAGTTTTTCCTTAATTTTGGGAAGAAGTGTGCTGGTCCAGTCGGCAGGGTTGATATTAATGATGGCATTCGCATTTTTGGCCGTGCCGTTAGCTTGGTAGGCCTTGAGAATTTCTAAAGCGGAAATCCCCTTGGCGGCATAGGCATTGATTTCAATCGTTTGTTTAACGGTATCAGCCAAGGCAATTAAAATTAATTTAGCTTCGGGGATGCTAGCGATTATTTCTTCAACAATTTCACCGAGATCAACATTTTCTTGTTTCAAGGTTTTAGCTTCTTCGTCGCTCAGCAGTGACCAGATCAAGCGTTTGTCTGTTTCTGCTTGGAGACCATTTAAGATTTTGCCCCAGGATTTGAGAACAGAGAGCGGGCGGGAACGATAAAGCTGATTAATAATTTCTTCTCGGCGCGCCCCCAAGCTAATCAATTTTGAACTGGTAAGGAGGGTACGGGGAGTGAGGTTAGCGCTTTTGTAATTTTTAGTTTTGCTGATAATCCCCGCTAGTAAGCAGGTCGCAACATCTTCATCAATAATTTTCTCGCCTTGTTGCTTGAGAAGATTAAAGATTATTTCCGCAGTAGAAACTACATTAAGATCTAGGTAGTTAATTTGGCCATATTCTTCATTGCCGGCTTGGTGGTCAATATTGATAATTGTGGTTTTGTAGAAGAATTCGACGTTATTGTCGTAAATTGCTGCTAAAGATTCTAAGTCAGGGGTATCGATGGTAAAAATTAAATCATATTTAAAACCGCTGGAAGAAGAGCTAATGTCTTCCGGGCTGAACCAGCCTTTCTCCGGGGAGATGATGAAATTTAATTTTTTTTCATCAACGGTGTATTTAATCTGATTAATGGTAGTTTGGCTGATATCAAGCGAGACAATGAATTTGCGTAAATTTTTAAGGGAGGTTTTAATTTCGGCGTAGGCGGGTAGAAAGCTCCAGGCGGTCGCTGTCTTTTGCTTAGAGCTGTTTTCATCTTCTAAATAGGAAGCCACTTCTACATTTTTACCAATTTTCTTTAAGAACAAAAATAAGGCGAGGGCGGAAGCGACCGCGTCGCCGTTCCAGTCAGCGTTAAAAGCAATCAGAATGTTTTCTGACTTCTCCAACTGTTTGGCAATTTGTTGTTCTAAAGTAAGCATTGACAAAGGCTATATTTCTAAGTTTTTTTACAAGCCTGACCATTCAATATATAATTATTTTTTGCTAGAGTCAAGGCAATTTGCGGTTGACGCAAAGCCATATTTTTGGTAATTTAAAAGGTATGAAAAATGAATTGGCTAAAACCTACAACCCCGCCCTTTTTGAGGACGATATTTATCAGAAGTGGGAAGATTCTGGGTTTTTTAATCCTGATAATTTAGATTTGCCCGCTAACGCCCCCGCTTACACCATTATTCTTCCTCCCCCTAATATTACCGCTAAATTACACTTAGGCCATAGTGCCATGTTGGCTATTGAAGATATGATGGTGCGGTATCGTCGTCAGAATGGTCATCGTGCCTTGTGGTTGCCGGGGACTGACCATGCCGCCATCGCTACTCAGAACATGGTGGAAAAGAAGCTGTTTGCGGAAACAGGTAAAACTAGGCACGATTTAGGTCGGGAGGCCTTTTTAGTGGAGGTGAATAAATTTGTGGCCGAAACTCAGGCCACGATTTTGAAACAAACTCGAAAAATGGGGGCTTCTTTAGACTGGTCTCGTCTGGCTTTTACCCTTGATGCCCCCCGCCAGCAGGCAGTGCAGAAAATGTTTTTGGATATGTACCGCGAAGGGGCGATTTATCGCGGCGAGCGTATTGTTAATTGGTGCCCGCGTTGCCATTCGACTTTAGCTGACGATGAAGTGGAATATAAAGAGCAAAAAACTACTCTTTATACATTTAAATATAGTTCCGATTTCCCAATTGCCATTTCTACAACTAGGCCGGAGACAAAATTAGGGGACACCGCTGTGGCCGTTAATCCTAAAGATGAACGTTATCGTCAGTATGTTGGCCAAGAGTATGTTGTCGATTTTTGCGGTCAAGAATTGAAAATTAAAATTATTGCCGATCGTAATGTAGAAATTGATTTTGGTACCGGTGCCTTAGGGGTGACACCGGCGCATTCAGCGGTTGATTGGCAGATGGCTGAAACTCAAAATTTATCCAAAATTAAAGTTATCGATGAAGATGGTAAAATCAGAGAAGAGTTTCATGATTATTCTGGCCTTAGTGCTGTCGCCGCACGAGAAAAAATAGTAGCTGATTTGCGCGCTAGAAAGCTAATGATTAGCGAAGAGGAAATTAATAATAATCTTTCTTGTTGCTATCGTTGCGACAGCCCGATTGAACCTTTGCCTTCCCAGCAGTGGTTTATTGCCGTTGATAAGCCTTTAGATCGTCTGCAGGGCAAATCTCTGAAGCAAGTAGCGATTGCGGCCGCAGCCGAAGGGGAAATTAAATTTTTACCCGAGCGCTTTAATAAGCGCTACCTTGATTGGATGGAAAATTTGCACGATTGGTGTATTTCCCGCCAGATTTGGTTTGGCCATAGTATTCCTGCTTGGTATCGGGGAGAAGAGATTTTTGTGGGAGCGGATGCTCCGTCCGGTGAGGGCTGGCAGGCAGATGTTGATACTTTAGATACTTGGTTTTCTTCGGGAATGTGGTCTTTTTCGACTTTAGGCTGGCCGGATAATTTTAAGGACGGGGTCAAAAGCGGTGATTTAGCTCGTTTTCATCCTACGCAAGTGCTTGAAACCGGTTATGAAATTCTTACTCTCTGGGTTTCGCGCATGGTGATGATGTCTTTTTTCGCTTTAGGAGAAAAACCTTTTTCTCAAGTTTATTTGCATGGCACGATTTTAGATAAGGCAGGAAAGAAAATGTCTAAGTCTAAAGGGAATGGTGTTGATCCTTTAGAAGTAATTGATCTCTATGGCGCTGATGCAGTCCGCTTATCTTTATTGATGGGAGCGACTCCCGGTAATGATTCTCGCTATAGCGAGGAGAAGATTGAAGCAAAACGCAATTTTATTAATAAACTGTGGAATATCTCGCGCTTTATCCTTAACGATTTGGATGACGCCGTTTTAGCTGTCCCAGCGGCGGTTTTGCCAACAGCGCATACTTTGGCTGATCGTTGGATTTTGGGAGAATTACTTAACACTAGGAAGTTCGTAGATGCCGCCCTGCTTAATTCGGAATTTTCTGTAGCGGCGGAAACCCTCTATGACTTCACTTGGAATAAATTAGCCGACTGGTATTTAGAAATTGCTAAAGTAGAAAAAAATAAGGAGGCCATCTTAGTTTACCTTTTAAAAAATGTTCTGATCATGTGGCACCCCTTTATTCCTTTTGTAACTGAAGCGATTTGGCAGAGTTTTAATACTTCCTCATTGATTGTTGAACAATGGCCGCTTTGGTCAGAAAAAGAGCTTGGGGGAATGAAAGCACTAGCCAGTAACAATGATTTTCTCTTTGTGCAAGAGAGCGTCGTGGCTATTCGCAATGCTCGTAGTGAGAATAAGATTGAGCCGGCGCGGAAAGTTAGAGCTTTAGTTATGGGCGAGCGGGCAGAACTTTTGATCGCCCAAGCACCCCTATTAATTTCTTTGCGCACTGGCTTAGAGTCTTTGTCTAAAACCGACCAAGCACCAACGGAAGCGGCCATTAAAATTGTTATTGGTAGCACCGATCTTTATTTATTAGGCGCTGTTGACCCAGAAAAAGAGCGGGCTCGGCTTAATAAAGAGAAAGAAAATTTAGAAAAATTGATTTCTAACTTGTCGGCTCGTTTGGAAAATCAAGAATTTATTGCTCGCGCCCCAGCGGCGATTGTTAAAGTTGAACAAGAAAAACTGGCCCGTTATCGGGTGGAGCTGGAAAATATTAATATTGTCCTTAAAGCTTAGGCTTAGGGCAGAAAGACTATGACCTTAAGAAATTATTTAATCGTGATGGGCACCATGACCGCTCTCTGCTGGGGAATTTTTATCTTGATGCTCAATCTCATTGACCCCACAGAGACTAATTGGCTCGGCTTTATGCTTTTCTACGTCGCTTTGTTCCTAGCTCTTTCCGGAACGGCGGCTCTAGTCGGATTTATCATCCGTTTTGTGGCCTTGCGCCGCGAGTTGGCTTTCTATGCTGTTGCCACTGCCTTTCGCCAATCATTCCTTTTTGCTTTATTTATGGTTATCTCCCTCTTTTTATTGTCAGCCAATCTTTTTACCTGGCTAAATGTCAGCCTCTTGTTGATTATTTTTATGATTTTAGAACTTTTTGTAGCTAGTTATAAAAAGAGCCGTTTAAATTAATATTTAAAGTAGCGGTAGAGGAATTGCATATAAATACGACTAAAAATTATTTATGAAAGACAAATTAGAAAAATTAAGAGCTGATTTTCTCGCTAGCCTTGAGTCCATCCAAGATCTCACGTCTTTGCGCGACTTGGAATTACAATACCTTTCTCGTAAGGGGGAATTGAGCGCTCTTATCGGCGGCTTAAAAGATTTAAGTATTGATATTCGGCGGGAGGCCGGTGAATTTGCTAATGTTGTGAAGCAGGAATTGCAGACGCGTTTTAATGAAATTAAAGATAGTTTGGAAAAAAAGGCCGATTCGACTACGTATGTTGATGCCACTATTCCTGGGGAAAAAATTGAAAGCGGTCATTTGCATCCTTTGTCTTTAGTACGGCGGGAATTGGAAGATTTTTTTGCCACCTTGGGTTTTACTGTTATGGACGGACCGGAAATTGAAAGCGAATTTTATAATTTTGAAGCTTTAAACGTACCTCCGCATCACCCGGCGCGCGATATGCAGGACACTTTTTATGTAGACGTGAAGAATAAGCAGGGTGAATATGATTTAACCATGCGCACTCAGACTTCTAATACGCAGGTGCGCGCAATGCAGAAATACGGCGCTCCTTTAAAGGTGATTATGCCGGGCAGAGTTTTTCGGAGTGAAGCCACGGATGCTCGTCACGAACATACCTTCTATCAGTTGGAAGGGGTAATGATTGATAAAAACATCAATTTTGCGCACATGAAAAGTATTTTAGAGGCCGTTGGTAAAAAGTTGTATGGCCCAGATACAAAATTGCGTATGCGCCCTAAGTTTTATCCTTTTGTTGAACCTGGTTCCAATGGCGAATATACTTGTTTTTTGTGCCAAGGGCAGGGTTGCCGCGTTTGTAAGCATTCTGGTTGGTTGGAAATTTTAGGCTGCGGCCTAATCCATCCCTCGGTGTTAAGGGCGGGAGGAATTGATCCGGAACAATATTCTGGCTTTGCCTTCGGCTTCGGTCTGAATCGTTTGGCGATGTTAAAATATGGCATCAACGATATTCGTCTTTTTAACGGCGGCGATTTGCGCTTTTTGAAACAATTTTAAAACCACTTTATGTATTTATCTTTTAATTGGCTTAAAGATTTTGTCAAAATACCTAAGAACTTCAGCCCTGAAGAGTTGGCGGAATTATTAACGATGCACACCGTTGAGGTCGAGGGCTGGCAGGCGCAGAGCAAGCTTTTTGATAAAGTGGTGGTGGGTAAAGTTTTGGCAGTTTCTCCTCATCCTAACGCTGATCGTTTGCGTTTAACGAAAGTGGATATTAAGAAAGAAACACTTGATATCGTCTGCGGCGCACCGAATGTGGCCGTCGGACAGCGGGTACCGGTCGCCCTTATTGGCGCTAGCCTGCCCAACGGTTTAGTGATTAAAGAGTCGGAAATCAGGGGAGAAAAGTCTTTTGGCATGATTTGCGCTGAAGATGAACTGGGTCTTGGTCAGAATCATGAAGGAATCATGGTTTTAGCTAATCACGCTAAAGTCGGCCATAGTTTTGCCGATTATCTTGGTTTAAATGACATCATTTTTGAAATTGATAATAAATCTTTGTCTAATCGTGGCGATTTATGGGGGCATTACGGACTCGCTCGAGAAATTAGCACTTTATTAAAAACATCTCTCCGCCCTTATTTAGCAGAAGTCCATAAGTCTCCTGCCGTTAAAGGTAAAGAGCATTTCTCGGTTAAAGTTGAAGATAAGAAAGCCTGCCCGCGTTATTTAGCGGTGAAAATCAATAATGTAAAGATGATGGATTCTCCTCGCTGGCTAAAAGAACGCTTGGTGGCAGTTGGTGCTCGTCCCATTAACGCCCTTGTTGATATTACTAATTATGTCATGCTTGAATCAGGACAGCCTCTGCATGCTTTTGACGCTAAGGATATTAAAAAGATTAGCGTCCGTTTGTCTAAGCCCGAGGAGAGCCTGGAGACTTTGGATGGAAAGGAACGCTTATTGCCGCCAGAAACAATTATCATTACCGATGGCAGCGAACCTTTAGCTATCGCTGGCATTATGGGCGGGGCCAAGAGTGCAATTAATGAAAACACCGCCAGCATTATTTTAGAGGTCGCTAATTTCGATGCCGTTTTAGTACGCAAAGCTTCCCAACGTTTGAATTTGCGCACGGATGCTTCTATGCGCTTTGAAAAAACTTTAGATCCGCTACTGCCATCTTTGGTTTGGCAAAGAGCCTGGCAGTTAATTAAAGAATTAATGCCGGAGGCAGAATTAGCAGGCATGCCCACTGATATTGTTAATTTTAAAGTAGAGCCGGAGCCGATTAATGTAGATTTTTCTTGGTTAAAAAAGAAGTTGGGCAAAGAAATCAGTCGCCGAGACGCTATTAATCTTTTAGTACGCTTGGGCTTTGGGGTGACGGTTAATAAAAATATCTTGGCGGTGACGCCGCCGAGTTGGCGCGCCGTTAAAGACGTCACTATTAATGAAGATATTTTAGAAGAGGTGGCCCGCATTATTGGTTACAATAATATTCCCGCTCTCGCACCGACTGCCACCATGTCTTTATTGCCAGAAAATCATGAATTGCAATTAGAAAGAAAAATCCAAGATATTCTAAGCGGGGCCGGCGGTCTCCACGAGGTTTATAATTATTCTTTTACTAGTGAGGCTTTATTATCTAAACTAAATTTTGACGCCAGTCGTCATTTGCGTCTGGCTAATCCGATTTCAGAACAGCACGTTTATCTCCGTCAAAGCTTGCTTCCTGGATTATTGCAAAATGTCCGCTTAAATCAATTTAATTATCAACATTTCGGCCTTTTTGAAATGGGAAGAGTTTTTTTATCTTTGCCGGGAGAATACACCAAAGATGCTAAGGGTGATTTTTTGCCTTATCAGGGAAAGCGTCTAGGATTGATGTTCGCCGGTTCTGATGGCACTACTGTTTTTAGTCATGCTAAAGGAATTTTGGATTTATTATTTACTTCTTTATGGCCGCAGGCAGTGTTAGAATTTACTGCTCTAGAAAATGCGCCAACTTGGTCTCAGGTCGATCAAGCGGCCGCCGTTTATTGCGGCGGCAAAGATCTGGGTGTGATTGGCATAGTGTCTAGTAAATTAGCAAGTTCTCTAGGATTAAAGTTGAGTGCAGTTTTTATAGAACTTAATTTTCAGGAACTTTTATCCCTTTACACCTTACTACCGGCCCGCCAATACCAAGAAACCTCCAAATATCCCGCCATCGTGCGCGATTTAGCTTTTGTGGTTAATGAGAAAGTATTATATAATGATTTCTGGAGAGTCTTATCTGACTTTCATCCTTTAATCAGCCGGGCAGAATTATTTGATATTTATCAGGGTGGGGCTTTGGGTGACGGTAAGAAGAGCTGGGCCTTTCATATTACTTATCAGGCGAGCGATCGAACTTTGACGGCCGAAGAAGTTGATTTAATCCAAACCGACTTAATTCAGCGCTGTCACAGCCAATTTGATTCAAAAATTAGAGATTTTTAATTTAACAAACATATAGGAGGAATTTTTGCCTTCTTTATGGCATAAATTTATGTTTGAAACTTCTCGTGACATTCTTAATTGGGTATTGGCGGTTTCCGCTGGTGCGCTCGCTTTCTTTCTTTGCTGGTCCTTATATTATTTTATTGCCAGCGCTCAACGCATTTTTCGTCTAATCAAGCACGTTGAGCAGGGGGTAGCTAAGGCTGAGGCTCTATTAGACTTAATTAAGGATAAAATTTCTGGCAGCGCTTCTTATCTCATGATTTTAGGGGAAATTTTGAAGCGGGGTGTTGAATTTGCTAGGTCTAAGCGTCGTAATAATGATAATTTTGAAGATGAAGATGGGCCGGTTAAGGCTAAAAAGAAAAAGAAATAAAACCTTTGATATTTTGTTTACCAAAAAACCGCTATGACAGCGGTTTTTTTGGAGTCTAATCTTCGTCGTAATAAGAGTTGTGGGCGGTAGCAGGATCATTGACTATTCTATTTTTATTTAATTTCCTTCGGAATAATCGGGACAGGAAATTTTGAAGAGATAATTTTTCAGCTGCTTTGGTTGGAGAAATATTTATCTGTTGATTAAGGCTTGGCATCTGTTCGGATTTTTTTACTTCGGCTTGCAATTCTGCTCTAAGCTCTTCGATATTTTCTTCTTGGCTGCTTGGCGGCAAAGATATTTCCTGATAGCTCTCTTCTATATTTTCTTCATGATCGGTTGTTTTAAGATTTTTCTGCTTCTCCTGGGGTGGAAAAACTTCTTTATCAATCTTCATATTTTTTAACGATAAAATAATATTTTATTGATAGTTTTTAAGCTTTGTAGCCACAGCCTTTGTCGCTGCAGACAATTCCTCCGTCTTTATTATTTACCAAAAGAGAATCGCAGTCGGGGCATTTTTCTCCGGTTGGTTGACCCCAATAAGCATTTTTACAATCAGGGTAATTATTGCAAGCATAAAAGACGCCGCGTTTGCTGAATTTTTTAACAATTTTGCCGATTTTGCAGGCTGGGCAGATAATTTCTTTACCCTCACTTTTGCCATCGCTGATATTTTTAATATTTTTACATTTAGGATAGGCACCGCAAGCCAAGAAGGGGCCATATTTCCCTGAGCGAACCTTCATTTCGGCTCCGCATTTATCACAAGTAACCCCTTGATATTTTTCTTGCAGGGCGGCTAGGGCGGGATCGTCCTTTTTTTCACTCGTGGCGCCGCCACCAAGTTTCTTGATATTACGGCAATCAGGGAAACCGCTGCAAGCTAAAAATTTACCATAGCGTCCGGTTTTAATAATCATAGGCGCTCCGCATTTGTCGCAAACTTCTTGAGATTGTTCTTCGGGCATAATATCGCTTTTTTTAATGTCTCCGTATTTTTTTTCTAAATTAGCATGAAAGTCTTCATAGAAATTGGCAATGACTGGTTGCCAGGGTTTGTCACCATCGGCGACTGCATCCAGATTATTTTCCATGTCGGCGGTAAAATTATAGTCTACAATCTTGGGAAAGTGTTCCACTAATAAGTCATTAACGACGAAGGCAATGGCAGTAGGCTGGAGGCGCTTGTCTTCATTACGTTCTACATAGTTACGGACAATAATGGTGTTAATGGTAGGGGCATAGGTAGAAGGACGACCAATGCCATATTTTTCCAAGTCTTTAACGAGGCTGGCGTCACTATAGCGGGCGGCAGGTTTGGTGGCATGCTGTTCTGTTTCGATTTTTTTAAGTTCAACCTTATCCGTTTCTTTTAGGGCGGGTAATTCTTGTTCTGCTGTTTTCTCGGGATATATTTTTAGATAGGCATCGAAAAGTAATATTTGTCCAGAAGCGCGGAAAATATGTTTTTGACCATTACGGCAGAGGGCTTCGGTATCAATGGTGGTAGCGCTGAATTTAGCGGCTGGCATCTGCGTGGCCAAGCTTCTTTGCCAGATTAGTTTATAGAGACGATAGGCATTGCGGTCCAATTTTTCTTTGAGATCATCAGGGTGGCGGTCAGCGACCGTCGGGCGAATGGCTTCATGAGCTTCCTGTGCATTTTTCCCCTTAGTTTTAAAGACTCGCGGTGATTCCAATATATAATCTTTACCTAGAGTCTTGTTGAGATATTCTTTGGCTTCTGTTAAAAATTGGGCGGAGAGATTAAGGGAGTCGGTACGCATGTAAGTAATGAAACCTTGTTCGTATAACTTTTGAGCGACCGTCATTGTTTGTTTGGCGCTGAAACCGAGATGGCGATTAGCGCCTTGTTGTAAGGTGGAGGTAGTGAAAGGTGCGCCTGGATTTTTGCTGACTGTCTTTTGTTCCACTTTAATCACCGTCCAGGTGGCGTCATTACTTTCTTCTTTTACTTTTGTGGCCAGGTCTGCATTAATATCTAATTTATCAAAAGTTTTTCCATTAAGACGGAAAAGATTAGCATCATAGGCGATGCCGTTTTTACCTTCTTGTAATTGAGCGGTAATAGTCCAATATTCTTGAGGTTTAAAGGCTTGAATTTCTCTTTCTCTTTCAACGATTAAGCGGATAGCGACGCTTTGGACGCGCCCGGCTGATAGGCCCTTGGCTACTTTTTTCCAAAGAAAAGGAGAAAGCTCATAGCCGACGAGACGGTCAAGGATGCGGCGCGCTTGTTGAGCGTCTACTAAATTTTGATTGATATGGCGGGGATGCTCTAAAGCTTCTAAAATCGCATTTTTAGTAATTTCATGGAAGACGATTCGTTGGGTTTTGCCGGCGTCTAGTTTTAATACTTGGGCTAAGTGCCAAGCAATCGCTTCTCCTTCGCGGTCTTCGTCGGAGGCGAGAATAATCGTGCTGGCTTTAGCCGCCGCCGCCTTTAAGGTACTGACCGTTTTTTTGGCCTTTAGCGGGGTAACATATTTGGGGGTGAAGTTGTTGGCAATATCAATACCCATCTCTCTGGCTGGCAAGTCACGCACGTGGCCGAAAGAAGAATCGACACGATAATCTTTATTTAAAAATTTACTAATAGTTTTGGCTTTAGTTGGTGATTCGACAATGATGAGTTTCATAATTTGTCTCTTTATCGCTTTTTTATTTTCTAATATACTTAGTGTACTATTTACGGGGCTGGTGTCAAGCTATTGGCAGATAGAGCTTTTTCTTGTCTTAGTTTATCTGTTTGCCGGAAAATCTTTAGCGCTGGTGATTTTTTTCGCTCCTTCTTTGATAAGGAGATGGCAGCCGGCGGTCTGAGGATTTAAGTCTTTGCCAGGAGCAGCGTATAATTTTTTACCCAATTTTTGCGCCCAGCGGGCGGTGCGCATTGAACCGGAATCGAGTCCGGCTTCTAGTACTAAAAGTTTTTCGGCTATAGCTGCTACTAAACGGTTGCGTTGGATAAAATTGGCGGTTAAGGGTGGGGCTGATGGCGGGTATTCAGATAAGATTAAACCTTCTTGTTGGATGATGGCGGCGGCTAAACCTCGATTAGCGATTGGGTAGATATGATCTAAGCCAGACCCTAAGACCGCCAGATTATAAGCATTTTGTTCAAGGCTAAGGCGATGGGCGAGAGCGTCTATGCCTAAAGCTAAACCACTAGCCAGGCCGTAACCTTGTTTGGCTAGCGGCGGTATTAATTTTTTAGTAAGAGTTAGGCCGTGGAGGCTAGGTTGGCGGGAGCCGGCGACACTGATGATTTTTATATTTACTGGCCACTTGCCCCGAGCATAGAGAAGGAGGGGAGCATCAGCAAGCTGATAAAAGCCGCGAGGATAGTCGGGATTTTGTTGACTAATTAGAAAGGTGTGGCTAGCATTAAGATATTTTTGGAGTTTAGATGGAGAGAATAGTTTTTTCTTTTCTTGCCAGTTGGCTTGTATTTTGAACGATATTCCTGCTTCTTGCCATAACTCTGCTTTTGCCCGCCAGACCCCTTCCCAGGAGCCACTGAAGCTTCTAAGGGTGTTCAGTCTCTTCGGTCCTAGGCCGGGTAAAGCGCTTAAAGCTGCTAAAAATAGTTCTTCGGTTTGGCAATAATAGGGCCTTGACATAAGGGATGTTTTTGTTTAAGCTAAAGAGTCAAAAACCCCCTTGATTGCTTGTACAAGTGCTTTAGCGCGCGTTCACTTTCCTCCTAGCGAGCGTGTGTTTCCCAAGCTTTTTGTATAAGCAATCAAGGGGGTTTTATTATAGAAAAACTATTTATTTTGATAAGTTTCTGTTTGTAAGGCTTTTAGCCCTTGGCTTATTGCCTCTTCTAATATTGGCAGTTCGTTATTTTCAAATTTTTGCAAGACAAACTTATCAGCGGGGATGGGATTATGGAGGGAGTCGGTTTTAATACCGAGGCGCAGACGGGTGAATTGTTGGGTTTTGAGGTGGTTAATAATTGATTGAATGCCTTTATTACCGCCACTGCGGGAGTCGTGGCTGATTTTCCAAGAACCTAATTTTAAATCTAAATCATCTTGAATAACGAAAAGAACCTTATTTAAATTTTGATTCTTTTTTAATAGACAGCCGAATTGCCGACTTAATAATTGATAGTAGCGCATCGCCCTATAAACACTATTACCAGAATTATTCATAAAGCTCAGAGGTTTCAAATATAAGAAACCGCCGCTTTCTTTAATTAAGGCGTTGAATTTTTTTTCTTGACGCCAACCTTCTGCCCCGGCTAGGCGGTCTAAGGCCAGCCAGCCGGCGTTATGTCGCGTTAAGGCGTATTTGTCGCCGGGATTACCCAGGCCGATAATTATTTGCATAAAGTCTTAGTGTAAGCAATTTATATTATAGCGCATTCAAGCTTAAAAGACGATAAAATAAAAATAAATCCGCCATTAAGCGGGTTTATTTTTTATTTCTAAGTTTCGCGCACACCGTGTTTTTTCTTATTCTTGATTACGTGCATGCGGACCGGGGTCCCGATAAAATCGTATTGTTCGCGCAGTCTATTTTCTAAGAAGCGGACATAGGAGAAGTGCAAATCGTCGCGGGAGCCAATGCGGACGGTGAAAGCCGGGGGGTTGTGACGTTTTTGGGCAATTTCATAAATATGAGGCGCTTTCAAGCCTTTGCCTTTAGCGGGAAGATGAACCTTTACTACGCGGCTCAAAAATTTCTTTAATTGGGTTTCGCTGATTTCTGTTTTTCTGGCAGCCGCTACTTCCAGGGCGACATCCAAGATTTTATTTACTTTCGCTCCTGTTTTTGCGGAAACAAAAATAATAGGCGCCCAGGTGGCAAAGGGTAATTTCCCTTGGACAGTTTCTTGCCAGTGTTTTTGATCTTTTACTTCAATCTTGTCCCATTTATTAGCAATGATAATTAAACTTTTGTGCCTCTCCACAATTTCTTCTACCATTTTGGCATCTTGATGGGTTAGGCCTTCGCTAATATCTAAAACGAGTAAGGCGATATCTGCTCGCTGCAGAGACTGTAGGGACATGGCAATGCCTTCTTTTTCCAAGCCCTTGCCTTTGTGTCCGTGTCGAGAAATACCGGCGGTATCAATGAGGCGGATAATTTTACCTTTATGTTCTAATTCAGTGTCTTGGGATTCACGAGTGGTGTGCGGCTGGTCACTGACAATAACGCGCTGGTAGCCTAAGAGTGAATTAAGCAGAGAAGACTTGCCGACATTGGGTTTTCCTACAATACAGAGCCGGGCGGCAATTTCTTTATTGTCTTCCGCGTCGTCGTCGAGCGCCGCTTGGATTTTGGCGAGAACAACGTCAAGAAGATCGCCCGTGCCGGCCCCAGTTTGAGCGGATAGGGTTAAAGGTTCTCCAAGGCCAAGCTTGTTAAAGGCTAGTGCTTCTGTTCGTAGCTTGCCGCTATCAATTTTATTAACCACTAATAAAGTTTTTTGAGAGTAATTTGGGTGTTGGCGGAGCGCTTTAGCTAGAGTGCGGTCTTCGGTTGTGAGTCCGGCTTTGCCATCAACAATGAAAAGCAGTAACTTAGCTTCAGAGAGATAATTCAAAGCTTGTTGCTGGGACATCGAATCAATGTCAGGTGTGATTTTTTTACGGCCATTAATAAAGCCAGCATCAATTAAGCCGGCAGTATCAACTAAGCGGAAAATTTTTCTGTTCCAGCGTACTACGCCAAGGTTGCAATCGCGAGTCGTGCCTTCAATGTCAGAAACTAAAGCCTGTCTTTTTTCAATCAGGCGGTTAAATAGAGTTGATTTACCGACATTGGTACGTCCGCAAATTGCGACGATGGGGAAGTTGTCTTCACGTTTTTTCATGGCTTTATTTTTAGTTATTTTCTTGTCCGGCGATTAGAATGAAGTCAGGGCGGTCGGAACTGTTCTTATAGGTTTCCAGCCAAGAGGGGGCATCATAGGCGAGGCTGGCTTTAGCCGCCGCTTTTAGCACTTCTAGAGCCTGTAGTTCTTTGCCGTAGCTTAAGTCATAGATAACGGCTGTTTGATATTCTCTCGTGGGAGCGTTGGCTGTTTCAACTATGCGAAAACCATATTGTTGGATGGAGGCGGCTGTCTGGGCGGCTAAGCCACTGATCCAGGTACCGTTGAGTACGGCCACTTTAATTTCACCTTCAATTTTTTCAATTTTTATATCTTCCTTCTGTTCCTGCTCGTCTTCATTCTCTTTAGCGGTGGTTTGGTTATTTTTTTCAGTATTAGTTGAAAGATTATTGCTTTCACTAACGCCGAAAATATTTTGCACCATATTTTTTATTTCTTGGAAGTTACCGGTTTGGGGGATGAGAATATAGGCACCTTCATCGCCACGGCTAGACATTAGTAACCCGTCCGGACCATCGCTTAATACTTTATTAATAATCTGACTACGATCAATATCTTTGTAATCGTTCCACAGTTTAATCATTTCCCAAACATCAAGATTGGTTTTAATATTGCGGTTTAATTCCGAGATGATGCGGCTGATCATCCCTGGCTTCAGGAGGGTGCTACGGGATAAGAGCTTAGCTTTTACCGCCTCTAGTATTAATTGTTGACGGCGGGCGCGGGCAAAGTCAGAGCCTTCTGCACCGGCCGCGTGGCGGCTGCGGGCGTATTTCAGCGCCAGCGATCCATCCATGTGTTGTTGCCCTTGTTCAATGTGGAGATGTTCATAGCGGGCGTAATAATCAGGATTGTCTTCTTGCCCGCGGATGGGATAGCTGTAATCGTCTAAAGTATTTTCCACATTAACATCAACTCCGCCCAGCTCATCAATAATTTTTACAAAACCATCAAAATCAATACGCAGATAATAATTTATTTCCGTGCCCAAAATAGAACTGAGAGCGGTGGTCATGGCCGGCCCGCCGCTATTTTCCTCTTTGGCTTCAGCGAGAGCGTGTATGGAATTAACTTTACGCCAAGCCCCGTTTTCAGTGGGAGCGGTTAAGTCGCGGGGAATAGAAATCATCGCCGCTTGTTTAGTGGAAGGTTTTAGACTAACCAACATAATCGTGTCAGCGAGATAACCGCCCTCATGATTGGCGCCACCCATGCCTAATAGCAGAATGTTGACGCGGTCCCTATCTTCTCCTTGGAGAGTGTTATCGCCGTTTTCTGTCAGATGGGTGACTCTTCCCCAAAAAGTATTATTTACCAGCCATTGATTAGCGCTTTGGCTAGACATAATGACTTTTCCAGAAAAAACCAAGGCTAAAACAATTAAAGTGATAAAATAATTTTTAGCCTTGCGGCGCTTCTTAATAGCCGCTAGTATCTTTTCTTCCTCTGCTTGTTTAGCTAAATCTTGACTCTCTTGGTCAGTTTCTTCTAATTTTTGCTTAAAATCAATCATAAATATTAAAAAATCCAATGACCGGAGGGCCTTGAATAAAACTCATTTTTTCTGCCTTTATTATAGTTATATTTGCCTTTTTTAGCAACCGCACAAAAAAACCGCTTTTTAGGCGATTTTTTTGATGATGGTCGGGCTGCCCGGAATTGAACCGGGATCACACGCACCCGAAGCGTGTATAATAGCCTTTATACCACAGCCCGTGGTTTTCTGGAAAAGGTGGACTTGAGGGGACTCGAACCCCTTACCTCTGCAATGCGAATGCAGCGCTCTACCAGATGAGCTACAAGCCCGGGATGCCAGATTGTCGGGGTGCCGGGAATTGAACCCGGGCTACATGCACCCCATGCATGCGTACTACCGTTATACTACACCCCGGAAAAACACGATAGCAATAGTGTAAAGATATTTTGGAGAGAAGTCAAATTTTTTAGGCAAGGTTAGTTTTAATTTAAATAGAGAAACTATTAGATATTTTATCCTTATATTAAAGTAATTATTTTTTTTAAAAAATTTAGTTTCTTGGCTTTTGACTTCTTTCCCCACTTTTGCTATATTGTCTTTACTTCCTTAATAAACTTAAAATCTATATTTATGTCCCGAGGCTTTTGCTTTCGGGGTTGGGCATAAATACTGGCCGGCAGCGGCCAAAGATGATAGTTGCGTTAGTGACTATCCGGCTTCCTCCGTAATCACAGGATAAGTGTTGTCGCCCGTAAGGGTGGAGACGCTAAAGAGGTCTGCTTAATTAAGCGGGCAAGAAAGGTGGCACCGCGGGAAATCCCGTCCTTTCTGCTGAATTATTTTATAATGATTCGGCGGCAAAGATGGGATTTTTTATTTACCCAAAATTAATCATATGAAGTCTTATTTATTCTACAATCGTTCTTCGGAATATTGGCGCCGCTTCTAACGCGGAGGTTTTTTATTAATTACAATTATTTAAATTAAAATATATGAACAATGTTAAATATAAGAATTTACCTGATAATAAAGGCTTTTATGGCGATTTTGGGGGAAGATTGGTGCCGCCAATGTTAGAAAAAGCTTTACAGGAAGCGGAAACAGGATTTAGAGAAATTAAAAACGATGCCAGTTTCCAAGCAGAATATGCCCGCTTGTTAAAAGATTTTGTAGGCCGGCCCTCGCCTTTATATTATGCCAAAAATTTAAGTGCAGAATTGGGCGGCGCTCAAATTTATTTTAAGCGGGAAGATCTAAACCATACCGGCGCCCATAAGATTAATCATTGTCTCGGCGAAGCTCTTTTAGCTAAGCGTTTAGGGAAGAAAAAAGTAATGGCAGAAACTGGGGCTGGTCAACACGGAGTAGCTTTAGCGACGGCGGCGGCGGTTGTTGGTTTAGAGTGTGAAATTCATATGGGGGAGATTGATATTGCCAAGCAGGCCGATAATGTTAAACGGATGCGTTTGCTGGGAGCAAAAGTGGTGCCAGTGAGTGCGGGTGGACGCTCTTTAAAAGAGGCGGTTGATAGTGCTTTCGGTGTCTATCTCCAAGAATATGAAACTACCTTTTTTGCGATTGGCTCCGTTGTTGGCCCTCATCCCTATCCCGAGATGGTTGCCTATTTTCAGAGTATCATTGGCCGGGAAGTGCGGCAGCAAGCGCAAGAAAAAATTGGTCGTTTACCCGACATTCTTATTGCCTGTGTTGGGGGTGGTTCTAACGCCCTAGGTCTTTTCCATGATTTTTTGGAGGAAGAATCGGTGCGCTTGATTGGGGTTGAACCGAGCGGAAAAGGCTTGGAGAGCGGCCAACACGCCGCTACTTTGACATTAGGTAAACCGGGAGCGATTCACGGTATGCAGACTTATGTTTTGCAAACAGAAACGGGCGAACCCGCACCCGTACATTCGATTGCTTCGGGTTTAGATTATCCGGGAATTGGTCCGGCTCATGCCTTTTTTAAAGAAAGCGGGCGGGTAGAGTATGTAAGTGCGGATGATAGGGAAGCAGCTAGCGCTTTTGTGCGCACGAGTTTGCGTGAAGGCATTGTTCCTGCCCTGGAAAGCTCCCATGCTTTAGCCCATGCCTATCGTCTCGCCCCTACTTTAGAGGCAAATCAGGTGATTGTGGTTAATATGTCTGGCCGCGGTGATAAGGACATCGACTTTGTGGCTCAAGAATTTCCAGAAATTGCTTTTGGCCAGGGATTAAAGTAAAATATTAGTATAAATGTAATAATTATATGAGCCAGCTTAAAACTATTTTTTCCGGCGTTCAGCCTAGTGGTAATCTTACCATCGGCAACTACATTGGCGCGATTAGTCAGTGGACGGAGATGCAAGATAAATATCGCTGTATTTTTTCTATTGTTGACTATCACGCCATTACCGTTAAATATCAGCCGGATGAGTTAAGAAAAAGAATTTTGGAGATTACTAGAATCTATTTAGCTTCTGGGATTGATCCGAAAAAGTCTATTATTTTTCAGCAGTCAGCCGTGCCTGAACATACAGAACTGGCTTGGATTTTAGGTTGTTCCGGTTCTTATATCGCCGACTTGAAAAAGATGACGCAGTTTAAGGATAAGGCCGGGGAAAAGCAGGATGCTGTTTCTGTCGGCTTGTTTACCTATCCCGTCCTGATGGCCGCCGATATCCTCTTGTACGATACCCAAGCAGTGCCAGTGGGCGATGATCAGAAACAGCATGTAGAATTAGCCCGGGATATTGCCAAGCGATTCAATCATGAATATGGCCCTTCTTTTGTATTACCGGAAGCCATTGTGCGTAAAGAAGGGGCGCGTATTATGAGTCTCAGCGATCCTTTAAAGAAGATGTCAAAGAGCGACAGTAATGCTAATAGTTATATTTATTTACTTGATAATGTCGAAGTAGCAAAAAAGAAAATCATGAAAGCAGTCACTGATTCCGGTGCAGATATTGACTATGATCCGGTCGCACGTCCGGCTTTAGCCAATCTCCTCACTATTTATGCCACTTTAGGCAATCGCCAGATTCCGCGTTTAGTTAAAGACTATGCGGGTAAGGGTTACGGCGATTTCAAAAAAGATTTAGCTGAAGTGGTGGCCAGTTTCTTGATTGATTTCCAAAATAAATTTAACAGCATTAGCGATGAGGAAGTTTTCGCGGTTTTGGAGAACGGCCGTCAACAAGCAGCAGCATTAGCTCAGGCAAAAATGGAAAAGATTAGACCGGTAATTGGCGTGAGATAGAGTTTACTCGGTTAAAACATTATTTAGATACAAAAAAAGAGGGGTAATATTTCCTCTTTTTTCTGTAAAATATTAAAGGATGGGCCTAAAAATATTTTAAGCAAATCGATTACTTTATATTTATTATTTGTATATGAATATTTTCCGTCATTTACAAATTAAAGGAGGTAAACAAAGAACGTTACTTTATTTTTTATTGGTATTTGTAGCTTTATTTGCAGTTTTCTCGTTAGTTAATCCTTGGCGCCAGCTTTATTTAAGTAATTTGAATATTGGCTTGAGTAATACTTTTGTTTTTTGGTCAGTATCAATTTGGTTGCTAATAATTATATGTTTTTATTTATTCTTCTTTAAAAAGAGGATTATTTTTTCTTTTCCCTTATTATCGGCCGTTTTTATTGCCTTAAGCCTGTCATTATCTTTACTCCTACCTTTAACTTCTAATGATTTATATTCTTATGTTTATCAGGGAAGGGTGTGGTCTGTTTTTAGATTAAATCCTTATATTTATACTTATAGCTCCTTGTTGCAAGATAATTTTTCTCCTGTCCTAAATAATTATTGGAGTTTTAGAACAAGCCCTTATGGCCCCTTATTTACCGTTTTTTCAGGATTTTTTACCTATATTTTTCAAGCTAGCTTACTTGGTAGTTTACTAAGCTTAAAGGTTTTTTTTGCTAGTTTAAATATCGCCGTAGGAGTGCTAATTTACCGCTTTCGTTTCAGTTTGGACTCTTTCTATTTGTATGCCTTTAATCCCTTGATTCTATTTGAGATTGTCGTTAACGGTCATAATGATGTTTGCTTAGTTTTTTTCTTAATTTGGTCTATAATTTTAGCTTTAAGAGGCAAAAATAAATCAGTTTTTTGGCCATTCTTATTATTATTTTTTTCAATAGCGATAAAATATTTATCTGTCGTTTTAATCCCTATTTGGTTGATAATATTTTGGCGAGAAGATTCTTCTCGGCGTTCTCGCTTGTGTGTAATTTCAAACTTTGCACTAGCTGGTTTAGCCTCACTTTTATTATACTGTCATTTTTTCCCTAATTTATCCATTTTTACCGCGTCACTGCTTGAACAGGGTCGGCTAGTCCATTTTTTGAAATCACCCTTAATTAGTTGGCTTGACACTGTTTTAAACGTTTTTTCGACTAATCATTTGAATATAGCTGTAATTTCTGGGCGCGCAATCTTTTTAATTTTATATTTATTTTTATTAATTAGAGTGTGGTTCCATGGCTCTAGGGAAAATTTATTGTATTATTCGACTTTGGCCATAACAATTTTACTTTTGAGTTTTTTCACTTGGATGATGCCCTGGTATTTAGTTGTTCCCATCGCTCTCTTCAGCCTGCTTTATAATCAAGAAAAGTATCAGAGTTTAGCTGTTTTCAGTATTGTTATGTTTACTATTTATGGCAGCATCACCTATATAATCTTACGTTAAGCTGGCTATGAAAAGCAGATAGATGAGTTATATAACAAAAAAACACCTAATTAGGTGTTTTTTTGAAACTTGATAAAAAATTTTGAGTCTAATCGGCACCGATTCGAATAATAATATTTTTGTATTATCTTGCGATAATACTTATCGTATAAATACGATATCGACTATTGTCTTGTTTCATCGATGATGAAGGACAATTACTCCCTAGAAAGGAGGTGATCCATCCACAGCTTCCGCTACGGATGCCTTGTTACGACTTCGTCCCTGTCATCGGTCTTGCCTTCGTCCCATAAATGAGCCTTCGGGCACTACCAACTCCCTTGACGTGACGGGCGGTGAGTACAAGACCCGAGAACGTATTCACCGTGGCATAGCTGATCCACGATTACTAGCGATTCCAGCTTCATGAAGGCGAATTTCAGCCTTCAATCCGAACTGAGGACAACTTTTAGGGGTTAGCTCCACCTCGCGGTTTGGCAGCCCTTTGTATTGCCCATTGTAGCACGTGTGTTGCCCAAGGCGTAAGAACCATGCTGATTTGACGTCATCCCGCCTTCCTCCCATTTAAAACGGGCAGTCTCCCATGACATATAAAACATAGGAAAAGGGTTGCGCTCGTTTCCCGACTTAACGGTACATCTCACGACACGAGCTGACGACAACCATGCAGCATCTGTCTAGCACCCTCGAAGGCGGATCTGTTTCCAGACCTTGCAGCTAGATGTCAAGCCTTGGTGAGGTTCCTCGCTTATCGTCGAATTAAACCACATGCTCCACCGCTTGTGCGGGTCCCCGTC
>CALJZR010000077.1 GCA_937983635.1 uncultured bacterium
AGTGAAGAAAAGATTTTTAAAAAATATCAGCAAAAAAGGCAAGAGCACTGGCCTTTAGCCTACTTAATTGGTAAAAAGTCTTTTTATCGACACGAATTCTTTGTCTCGCCGGCTGTTTTGATTCCCCGCCCGGAAAGCGAAATCATTGTGGAAAAAGGCCTTGAGTTTGCTCGCAAGCATGACAAAACCGACTTCTTAGATTTAGGCGCTGGTTCGGGCGCTTTGATTATCTCCTTAGCCGCCGCCTGGCGTCAGGAATCCGCTCAATCATATCGCCGCAGTAATTTCTATGCTGGGGATATTTCTCTTGCCGCTTTAAAAGTAGCTCGTCGCAACGCTCAAGCGTCAAGGCTGGATAAAAAAATAACTTTCCGCCAGGGTAGTCTTTTTTTACCCTTTAAAAAAGAATTGGCTTTACCTTCTGATAGGGCTTTATTTATTGCCGCTAATCTGCCTTATCTCACTCCGCGCGAACACCGAGCCGAAAAAAGTCTGACTCATGAACCTAGACTCGCTCTTATTGGCGGCCGCGACGGCCTCGCTCTCTACCGTCAACTTTTACAGGATTTAAAGACAAGCCTTAAAGATCGGTCTTTCACTTTATTAATGGAAATAAACCCCCAACAGGCCTCAACTTTGCTTAAAAAAACAAAATCTCTCTTTCCGAAAGCAGAAATTAAAAAAGTGCCCGACCTCAGCGGCCGCACACGTTTTATCCAAATGCAAAAATAATCTACTGCACGCTCGTATTGCTATCCGCCACTTCAATCCAGGTCGCCCCTGGATTTAATTTTATCTCTTCCCCATTTTCATAATAATAGCGAGTCCGGTTGCCGACGCTCTTTCTCCATTCTCCCGGCCGACAAGCGCCATCAAGACAAATTAAAGCTTGTCCCGAACCGTTCATACTCAAACGTAGGCGACCAGCCGCATCCAAAACTTCGCTTTCCAAATAATGGACAATGATATTTTTAGCACTAATAGCCCTGTTTTCGTCCCAGCTTTCCTTGCCGTTTAAAAAACGAAGATAGTTATTAGAGCTAGCATCATAGCGCCATAAAGCTTGAAAATTTAAGCTGAAGTAAACTTTCAAGTCCGGAGAAGAAGAGACGTGCTCGCCTTCTTCTTTAAACAACCAGGCATCCGCCTTTTTCTCCACTAAGCCGCGCTTATCCAGATAGGAACTGATTTTTCCCCTGTTGCTTAAAACATTGTGCGGAGCAACGCGCGCCGAAGACTGATCCCTCCAAAAATAAGTACTATTATAAAACTCATTTAAATCATACAAAGAGGCGCTATTAATAGCCTCTAAAGCTTCAGGACTGCCGCCGCAGTGGACAAAAAGGGCGCCTAACTCTTCTGCCCAAGCGACAAAATAAGGACGAGCGCTACGAATCGGTCCAACCGCACTTAAATCCACATCAGCCGGAAAAATTGCCAAGAATCTAGTCATTCCACCTTCCACTGGAGCTTCATAGACTAAAGAAGCTTGGCTTAAGCCCGCTTGGGGTCTAGCTAAAATATCATTATCAATCACCACTGCCACCGGAAAAACATTAGTAGCGGTGGCCGCTACCGGCATTCCGTCCAGCCAGCGCGGCTGGCATTCAGGACAGACGGGGCTAGTCGAAGCTACTATCGGCACTTCTTCAATAGTTTCTACTGCTGGCTTTTTGGCAAAAAGATTTTCCAGCCAAGACCAATTAGGAGCAAAGACAAAATAATATAAGCCCAGGGAGGAAAAAAACAATACAAAAAGGGAGAGAGCCAACAAGACTCTTCCCTTTTTAGAAAAAAAGAAATTTTTATTTTTATCCTCCATAGCAAACAAGCCTTTAGGGTTTTATTTAGCCTCAGGCGCAGTCTTGGCCTCTTCCGTCGGAGCGGCCGCGGCTTCTGCGGTAACAACCGCCTCCGCCACCACCTTCTTCGGCTCTTCAACGACACAGACCACTTCGTTGCCTTCATGATGCAAAATTTCCATACCCTTGGGTAAGTGGACATCACTTAAGCGCAATAAATCACCAAATTCATTTAAGCTGGAAATATCTACATCAATATGATCAACTAAATCGGCCGGTAAACATTCAACTGAAATTTCATCAATATTGGCAATAAAGACACCGCTCAATTCCTTAACTGCCTTGGATTCACCCACAAATTCCAAAGGAACTTCGGCGCGGACTTTTTCCTTCATATTTACCTTGTACAAATCTACATGAATAAAAGTATTTTTTAAAACATCTTTCTGAATGGCCTTGACTAATACCGGAAACTCTTGTCCATCTAAAGACAAGGAAATCAAGTTTGATTCACCCGCTTCGGTAAATAACTTATTAAAAACATTATAGTTCAGCTTAATCTGAACGCTCTCTAAACCCCGGCCATACAAAATACCAGCTAATTGGTCTGGAGCCAATTTCTCATTTTTTGTTCTAATTTCAGCTAATAATTTTAATTCCATAGATACTGCTAGTGCCTCTCAGCTAAATTTTCTCTCAGCGGACGGCGACTAATAATTAATTTTTGATTTGATAATAATATTTTCAATAATACCGGTAAGAATAAATAAGGAGAAGATGGAACTGCCACCATAACTGATAAATGGCAGAGACAAACCGACCACCGGCATTATTCCGATATTCATACCAATATTAATAAACATTTGAATAAAAATCAAGCCCGCCGCACCGAGAACGAAGTAAATACTGAAATCATTAGGCAATCTTTTCACGGCCACCAAGCAACGGTTGAAAAACAAAGAGAAAAATAATAGAACCAAGCTCACCCCTAAAAACCCTAATTCTTCAGCAATAACTGCAAAAATAAAGTCATTCTGGGCTTCTGGCAAGAATTTTAGCTGCGATTGCGAACCAAAGCCGACCCCCTTGCCGTGCCAAGAACCAGAACCAACGGCGATAATTGCCTGGGAAATATTATAACCCTCAGCCAAAGAATTTTCTCCCGGGTTGAACAAAGTTAAAACTCGTTGCCGCTGATAATCTTTAAAAAAGAAAGACCAGGCAAGAATAAAACCAAGGGCAGCGACCGCGCCAACAACAATTAAATATTTTTTGGGAAATCCCGCCAAAATAACCATCACCAACCAAATTGCCCCCAGCATCAAAGCCGAACCAAAGTCAGGTTGCAAGAGTACTAAAAACATTAAAAAAGCGGCGCTCAAAGCAGAAACAATAAAATGCTTCAAAGTCTTAACTTTAGTGGCTAGATCTGAAAAATAGCCGGCTAAAAAAATTAAAAGGATAATTTTGATAATTTCTACCGGCTGAATACCAAAACCCCCAACATCAAACCAACCGCGAGTACCCCGAATACTGGAACCAAGTAATAAAACTGAAGCAAGGATTAAGGCGCCAAAACCATAGAGGTAACGGCGCAAACTTTTTAAAAAACGATAATCAATTAAAGAAAAAACAAATAAAAGCAGCAAGCCGATAGCAATAAAAAGAATCTGCTTATAAAAGTTAAGCAGATTTAAATTGCCCTGCCCCAGCGCCACGCTGTATATTTCCATCAAGCCGAAGGCAGATAGTAATACTACTGCGGCCAAAAGCAACCAATCAAATTCTTTTAAATAAAGTTTGAGGCGCAACCACATAAATTAAGGCTGACTATCACCCCGATAAGGTAAATAAACCGAATCGTCAAGAATATTTAGGTCAATTTTTACCTCCGCTCGACCTGCCCTTTCTCCACCAGAGGGCCAAGATAAATGAATTTCCCTGGTCTCTGAAGAAAGAAAATTATCAGCGGCCGATAAATTAACTCCCGTGGGGCTACTCCCGTTCCATAAAACAATAGTAAAAGGGAGACGGGAAAAATGATAGGGCGTATTATTTTTCAAAGTAAAGCTAAGATTATGGAAAGGATTCTTCGCGCTATTATCAGGGGCGCTATATTTTAAATTAGAAATACTAAAATTTAAACGCGTGGCCGCATAGGTCGGCCAATCAGGAATATCATGAGCATTCAGGCGCTGCCAGGCAAAATTTGTAATTACAAATTTTACGGTGCCAGGAACCCGCTCCAACTCCTTACCCGCCACCACTAAATATTTATCTGCGCCCGGCAAAATAAAACTATTACCACAGAGCAAATCAACGCCGGCACCGTCTCGGAGGCAATAACTAAAATTACTGACATGCTTAGGATTAGGATTTTTAATGGGAATAAAGAAATCGTAGCGACCTTGAACCGAAAAAACATTCACCGTGCCAATTTCTAAATCTATAGGCGTGTTAGCCTCGCGATAAGCCTGCGTATCCAATTGGCTTTCCGCTAAGCTATTGCTAAGTTCCTTATCGGCGTCACGCCCGTATAAAAGATAAAAAACGTAGCTATAACTAGAATAAATCAGCATGCCCGCCGAAGCAATAATTAAAAAAATAATAATTCCTTTAAAAATACGGCGGCGATTGGAAGATAGCCACAAACCAAAATGCATCTTCCTGATGGTGACGCCACCAGAATCTTCATATTTTTTTAAATCTACCCCAGTTTTAACTCTATTCTTCTTTTCCATAGATATGATATAATTAAGAATAATTTGATTATAGCATAATAATTTAAGTTTTTAAAACCAATACTATGCCGAAATTAGCCATCCCTTTATCGGTGCCAAATAAGAAAAAAGCGACCTACGAGCGTAATTTTAAAATTGCTACCCATAACAGCGGGCGCCTCTTTCTTTTCGCTGGCGATCAGAAAGTTGAACACCTTAATACCGATTTCTATGGACCGGGAATCGCTCCGGCCGACTCTTCTCCGGAGCATCTTTTCCAAATCGCGTCAGGCCTGCCAGGAGCCGTCCTGGCGGTTCATATTGGCTTGCTGGCACGCTACGGTCATAATTATTCCCAACTACCCTTCATCCTTAAAGTAAACGGCAAGAGTCCGATCGACAACAATCCTGATGACAGCTACAGCGCCGCCTGGCTACCGCTTGATCAAATTATCCGCTTTCAAGAGCAAAGCAAGCTAAAAATCGTCGGACTCGGCTATACGGTCTATCTCGGCGGCAAACGCGAAGCGGAAATGTTGAAAGAAGCGGCTGCCACCATCCAGGCCGCCCATCAAGCTGGTCTGCTTGCGATTATCTGGATGTATCCCCGCAACTCTAAAATCAAGGACGAAGATAATATCCACCTGATTGCTGGCGGGGCTGGCGTCGCCGCTTGCCTAGGGGCTGACTTTGTTAAAGTTAAATATCCCTATAAAACTGCAAATTCCGATAAAAAAGCCGCGGCCTTCCAAGAAGTAATTAAAGCGGCTGGCAAAACTCAGGTCATTTGCGTTGGTGGCAGCAAACAAGGAGCAGAAGAATTATTAAAACACCTTGAACGACAATTAAAAAATGGTTCGACTGGCCTGGCTATCGGCCGCAATCTCCACCAACGACCGCTAACAGAGGCGATTGCCCTAGGTAAAGCCATCAGCGCCATGCTCCACCAAGGTCAAAGCTATCAAGAGGCCTTAAAGGTTTTAAAAAGTAAAGCTACCCCCAAGAAAAAAAGCAAAAATAGAATCCTCGGATTATTCTAAAATAATTGCAGATACTAAAAAAGACGCTAGCTAGCGTCTTTTTTATAAACTCAATTGCTTATTGAATAACTTCAACTTTAATCCGATCAGCTAAACTAGGAGCGCGCTTGATAAAACTAGGAAAAAATTTAAGTTCGTAAGATTCAATTTCAGGAAAAGCGCTTAAATATTCAGAAATCTGTGTTTGATTAAGGTTAACCACCTGACGCTTGTCAATAATGTTGGCGTCCGTGCGCAAAGACATGCTGCCTTTGAAGCTAGCAGTAACGCTGCCGGTTTTAGCCTCGGTGTCAAAAGAGTCTAAACGATAATCAATATCTTTACTATCAAAAGAAGACAACTTCTTATCATCAGGCAACAAGAAAGCTATTTTAGCCTTTACTAGATTTTCAGCTTCACTTTGAGGGAAAAGAGCTACGGCTAAATTATTTTCCGCAGAAACAGTAAATTCAGAAACTTCTTCACCCAACTTCGCCCCGACTTTAACAATGGCCGCATTTTCATCTAAAGAATAGGCCATAGCGACAGAAACATCATCTAAAGAATCTAGGGATTTTTCCGCCTTGCTGTCTAAGGTTTTTTTAATATCACTTAAAGCCTGGTCCAAATCTCTCTGTTTTACGTATTTTTTTACTTGATGGCGATATTCAAATTTTTCCTCACTAGTAGCATAAATTTTATCTTGCAAGCCCAGCCAGAGGCCGGGAATAGTAAAACGAGTGGGGGCAATTGCCATCTCTTCTGAATTTTCATCCGCATAAACAGCGGCTTTTACAGTTCCGCCAGCCGGGATATTAACTGCCTCCTTTAAACGGAAAAGTTTATTATCAGTACTGAGCAAGCGAGTCTTAGCTACTAAGGGTTGGGCTTTATTATATTCATTATGCAGAGTCACTTCGCCACTGACTTCTTCCCCTAAAATTTCTTCACCGCTAGCTTCATACACTTTTTCCGCGCTCAAAGGCAAAACTCTAATTTCCCCTTTTAAACTACGGCTGTTAGCCGCTTCTGGCTCTTCGTTCTCACTATCTTCTGCGATAATCTTAAAAGTCATTGTATCAGCTACCGCTTCGGCACTAGGGCGTAAAGAAATCGTTAAGCTCGGCAAAAAGAAATAGGCAACCACTAAAAATAATAAGACTGTTAGCCCCACAAACTGCAAGGCGATGCGGCGATAAAGATTTAAAGATTTTCTTTGAGGAATGTTGTTTTTAGTCGCAACCGTATTAAAGTCAGCTTTCTCAACTTTTTTATCCTTAATTTCGGCTACTAGGTCAGAAAAGAATTTTTTTTGTACATCCATTTCCTCCCGACTAGTAGCATCATCCTCTGGCAGTTCGGGGCTAGGCTGTCGAAAAAACACCTCCTCATCATCAGCAATGACATCAATAGTAATGGGTTTTACCTGGGGTAAAACTTTTTCTTTTTTAACTACGCGTTTAGGGCGCGCTTTGCGAACAGCCGTTTTCTTTTCGGCTTCTTTTTTTATTTTTGGCATAAGCTTGTTTCCTCCGGACAAGCCGGTTATATGAAGAATAAGGTCATCGCTCGCAAGCGATGTTCTGATTTTTCTATTATATCAAATTTTTAGCAAGCTAACAATTATGCTTTTAAACTTTTTCCGAGGAAACAGGGATGACATCAATTTCCGCAGCAACAATCTGGGCAAGGCCAGCAAACTCAGACTGTAAACGAGTGCGTAAGGCTTGCGAATTATCAACCGCTAAACCAATTTTTACAACTAAATCTTTTTTCCCTTCCGGCACCCGTAAATAGACCGGGCTTGAACCTGGATAAGCGGCCAAAATTTCTTTTAAGCTTGTTTGCTGATCAGGACTCGGAGGGCGTTTAAAAGCGATTTTTAAAGATGAGCCCATTTCCTTGGGCGCTGAATTGGCAATCGGAGTTTGAATGGCGGCCGCAATCACTTTATTAGCAGCCACTGCACCTTTATTCCAATTACCCCCGGCATTATTAGCATGACGCCAGCGGCCGTTATCTTTATTAGCTAAAAGCAAACGCTTAAAATCATCAATTGACTCTTGCGGCTTATCTGCGCGCAAAGGACTGGCTTGATCGAGTAAAATTTTTAAATCAGCATCTTTTTCAGAAAGACGTCCGCGGCCGATAATGAGAGAGCTGTCTTGCCAGAGCTCTAGCGTGCTCTTTAATAATCCCGGAAAAACTAAAAGCTCCACGCTACCGCTCTTATCTTCTATTTTAACAAACAACATTGATTCTCCTTTGCGGGTAATAATTTTCTTCATTGTCGTCACCACGCCCGCCACCACCACATAGTCATCGCCCCGGTGTTTTCCTAACTGCGCTAAAGGAATACTGAAGCCTTGGAGATATGAAGAAAACATTGATAAGGGGTTATCGCTAATATAAAGGCCTAATAATTCTTTTTCCCAGGATAATTTGTCCATTGGTGCGACCGGGTCGGCGCCCAAGAGTTGCGGACGGGATAAGGAGCTAAATTCTGGAGCAGACGCAAACAGACTAACCTGCCGGCTTTCTTGCTGTTTAGATATTTCTTTGTTAAAAAGAAGAAGTTTTTCAATGTTAGCCAAGAGAAAACCGCGTTCGCCACAGCTTTCTAAAGCACCGCTCCGAATTAAACTTTCTAAAGACTTTTTATTTAAATCCCGGTCATTAACTCTTTCCAAAAGATCAAAAACGTCACGATAAGGACCATTCTGCTTTCTTTCTTCAATAATCACCTCCACAATATGTTCGCCGACATTTTTAACAGCGTTCAACCCGAAACGGATAGTATCAACTTTCTCATCAGCGGCGGCTGTTCGATTTTCTTTGGTGCCCGCGGTCACGACCGTAAAAGAATCAAAGGATTCATTAATATCTGGCGGCATCACTTTTAAGCCCATGCTCCGGCATTCTTCAATTTCAATCGCTACCCGGTCGCTATCATGCTGATCAGAGGTTAAAAGGGCGGCCATAAATTCCACTGGCCAATGCGCTTTTAGATAAGCGGTTTGGTAGCCAATCATGGCGTAGCAGGCGGCATGGCTACGGTTAAAACCATAGCCGGCAAACGGTTCGATGAAAGAAAAAACTTTTTCTGCCAGTTCTTTATAGATTCCATTTTTAACGCAACCGTCAATGAACTTCTCTTTCTGCTCAGCCAAAAGAGCGGCAATCTTTTTACCCATGGCCTTACGCAAAACATCAGCCTCTCCTGGGGTAAAGCCTGCGAGAGCCCTGGAAATTTGCATGACTTGCTCCTGATAAATAGCCACCCCGTAGGTACGCGCCAAAATCGGCTCCAATTTAGGATGGAGATAAACCACTTTTTTCTCCTGATGCTTGCCGGCAATGTAATCAGGAATCCACTCCATCGGGCCGGGCCGATATAAAGCGACCATAGCGATAATATCTTCAAATTCCGTCGGTTTCAGTTCGCGCAGATAACGCTTCATCCCCGATGATTCAAACTGGAAGACGCCCGTAGTCTCCCCCTGCTGGAATAAACGGAAAGTTGCTTCATCGTGCAAAGGTAAATTATCAATATCAATTTCTAAACCTCTAGTCTTCTTAATAATGCGCAAAGCCGACTCAATAATCGTTAAATTTTTTAAACCCAAAAAGTCCATCTTTAATAAGCCTAAGTCTTCCACCGGATGCAGAGAATATTGGGAGATAATGCTTTTATCCGCCGAAGAAGCATATTGAATCGGAACATATTCAGTTAAGGGCTTGGGGGTAATTAAAACGCCGCAGGCATGAGTAGAAGAATGGCGAGCCACACCTTCCAGGCGCTTGGCATAGTCTAGAATTTTTTTAGCTTCCTGGTCGTTTTGATAAAGCTCCTTTACCTCGGGCACTTCCGCCAAGGCTTTAGTCAAGCTTGTTAGCGGCGGTATACTCTTGGAAATCTTATCGCAAAAATCATAAGGAGCGCCGAGAACTCGGCCGACATCGCGCACCGCCGCTCGGGCCGCCATCGTTCCAAAAGTAATAATCTGAGCGACATGATCTTGGCCATACTTTTTTTCTACATAACTAAGGACATCGCCGCGGCGGATATCGGCAAAGTCCATATCGATATCAGGCATAGAGATGCGGTCAGGGTTCAGAAAGCGCTCAAAGAGCAAGTCATACAGCAGGGGGTCAAGATTAGTAATACCGGTTAGATAGCAAACCAAGGAACCGGCCGCGCTACCGCGACCGGGACCGACCACAATCTTATTATCTTTAGCCCAGTTAACAAAGTCGGAAACAATCAAGAAGTAGGAGGGCCAGCCCATTTTAGCAATAACTCCTAACTCGTAATCGAGCCGCTCTTTAATCTTCTCTAGCGACAGATTGTGGGCAATGGCTTCTTGGCCATCTTGAAGACGATAAGAATCACCGTCTTTAATTAAGCCATATTTCTTCTCTAGACCGCGCTCACATAGATAACGAAGATAGGAGTTGCCGTCATGACCTTCGGGGACATCAAAAAAAGGCAATTGAATTTCACCCAGAGGAATATCAAGATTACACATCTCCGCAATTTTAACGGTATTGGCAATCGCTTCGGGCACATGGGCAAAAACTTTTTCCATTTCGGCGGCCGGCCGCATTGAATAATCACCGTAGCCAATCATCCGCATCCGGTCAGTATCGTCAATTTTCTTTTTATTCTGCAAGCAAAGAAGAATATCTTGAGCCTCGGCGTCTTCAGGGCGGAAATAATGAACATCATTAGTCGCCACTAAAGGAACGCCCAACTCCTTAGAGAAAGCGATTAATTGCTGATTAACTTTTTCCTGGCCATCTAATTCCGGATGATCCATTATTTCTAAATAATAATGGTCAGGCCCAAAAAGTTCGCTATATTCTAAAATTCGCTTCCGAGCTTTAGTTAAATCTCCGCTCAAGATCAACTGAGAAATTTCCCCGCCCAAACAAGCGCTAGTGGCGATTAAGCCCTCATGATGCTGAGTTAACAGTTCCCAATCAATGCGGGGTTTATAATAAAAACCCTCCAAGTGAGCTAAAGATACTAATTTAATCAAATTCTTATAGCCAGTATTATTTTCCGCCAATAAAACTAGATGATAGCTGCGGCCGTCGGCGCGGGTATTTTTGTCATGACGGGAAGCGGGAGCTAAATAAGCCTCCACCCCGATAATCGGCTTCACGCCCGCTTTCTTACATTTTTGATAAAATTCAATCGCCCCATAAAGGACGCCGTGATCGGTAATTGCTACGGCCATTGAACCCTCTTCTTTGGCACGATTAACCAGTTCGTCGATCTTAGTAAGACCGTCGAGCAAGGAATAATGGGTATGATTGTGGAGGTGGACAAACATGCAAAAATAAGAAAGTTTTTACCATTTTTCTATCTTTTCACTATAACAATTTTATCCTGAAGCCGCAATCTTGCCAAAGAAGCAAAATCTTGCCCCAAAAAACAAAAAGAGGCCATTTTGGCCTCAATCTTTAAAAGTTAAACTTCATCATCTGAGCCATCGGGAGGCTCCAACAGATGCATATTCTTGCCCTGACCGACCTTGGGGGTACGAATGAGAGCATAAATGAATCCGGAGCCTAAGGCGATAAATATTATTTCGCCCAAGATCTTTAGAATTTCCGTATCCATGGCTAATTGTTATTAAAGGTTCTACTAATAACAAGATATTACTAAATATTTTCAATTTTGTCAATAATATTACCGAGTTCTTCTTCGCTATAGAAATCAAGAACCACGCGCCCCCCTTTGCCGGAACGAATGATCTTGGCCTTAGTCCCGAAAAAAGAACGCAACTGCTCTTCCCGGCCCTGATCCGCATAATTAACTACTACTCGGGCTGATTTAGTGCCACCGAAACGCTTAGTCTCCTCATGCGTCTGTAAAACTGATAGATTTTGATTAATAATCTTTTTAAATAAAATTTCCTGCTGAGCGGGATTGCTGATACCCAGCAAATATTTAGCGTGAGCCTCAGTGATGCGGCCGGAACTTAAAGCCTCCTGCATTGCCAAGGGTAGATCTAGTAAGCGTAAGGAGTTGGCTAAACTGGAACGGGCTTTTCCCACTTTCTGAGCAGTTTCTTCCTGAGTTAAATTAAACTCGGTCATCAAGCGGCTGTAGGCGCGGGCAGTTTCTACCGGATCTAAATCTTGACGCTGAAGATTTTCAATTAAGGCTAATTCCAACTTCTTCTGTTCGCTCGCCTCCCGAATCAAAACAGGAACCTTTTTCAAACCCAATTGCTTAGCGCTGCGCCAGCGCCTTTCGCCGGCAATGAGTTCATAGGCACCATCTTTACGGGTTACCACTAAAGGCTGCAAGATGCCGTGTTCTTTAATCGAGTCCATTAACTCCTTTAAAGACACCTCGCTAAAATTATGACGGGGTTGATAGGGGTTAATGACAATTTCATCGGGCGATATTTGAAAAAGACGCTCAGAGTCGGCAATAAGCGGAGAGACCGCTTTCGATTCTTCACTGGTAGCGGGTGTAAATGTTTTTTTGGGAATCAAGGAGCCTAAGCCCCGACCTAAAGCTTGCGCCATATTTTTAATTTAATATTTTTCTTGCAAAATTTCTAAAGCCGCCCGAAAAGCCCGGCCTCGGTGATTGATAGTAATTAACTCTTCCGGGTCGCACTCGGCATTACTTTTTTCGTAATTAAATTCTGCGGCCAAAAAAATCGGGGCATAGCCAAAACTACGGTCGCCACTCTCTTTCTCCGCCACTCTTCCCTGCCAAATGCCAACGGTAGTAGCTACAAAATTATCAACCGGATTATAAATTGCCACGCTGCAATGATAATGACAGAGGCGCTTTTCTGTCGGCACCCCGGCTAAAGCCATTAGTAGTTTTCGATTATTAGCCGCATCCGTTTTTTCTTCGGAATAACGAGCTGAAAGTACCCCTGGCGCCCCTCCTAAAGCCTCAACGCAGATGCCGCTATCATCGGCTAGAGTAATCATGCCGGAAGCTTGACCGATTAACAAAGCTTTAATCAAAGCATTGCCCTCAAAACTCTGGGCATTTTCCTGAATATTAATCTTCTGTAAATCCGGATACTCATACAAAAAATGCGGACAGAAAGAAGATCCTTGAAAAATAACTTCAATTTCTCGCGCTTTACCGCGATTAGCAGTGGCAATAAGGATGTCTTTCATAACTAAGCGATTTTTTCTAAAGCTATCACTTCTTGGGCTAAGCTTTCATAAGCTTTGGCCCCGTTAGACTTAGGATCATAATGAAAAATACTGCGACCATAGCTGGGAGCCTCCGCTAATTTCACACTTCTGGGAATGACGGAATTAAAAATTTTACCAGGAAAAAATTTCTTTAATTCCTCTAAAACGGCCCCCGATAGTTTATTGCGGCGGTCAAACATTGTCACTACTGCCCCCATAATATTTAAAGACGGCTTCAGATTATCTCTCACCAGTTGCACTGTTTCCAGTAATTGCCCTAAACCCTCCAAGGCATAATATTCGCTTTGAATGGGAATTAAGACTTCATCGGCCGCTACTAAGCTGTTGACAGTAAGCAATCCTAAAGAAGGCGGTCCATCAACAATAATATAGTCATATTCCGAACGTAATTCTTCCAACATCAAAGCTAAGCGAAATTCCCGGTTTTCTAAGGCCACCATCTCGATTCCCGCTCCCGCTAAGGCCACGGTGGCCGGAGCTACACTATAGCGAGGCTGGACAGTACGCTTGATAACCGAATAGAGGGGTTTTTGACCTAAGAGGGCCTCATAAACTCCGGCTTCTAATTTCTGATGCTCAATACCCAAACCAGAAGTAGCATTAGCTTGCGGATCTAAATCAACCAACAAGACTTCCTTGCCGGCTTCAGCCAGATAAGCACCTAGATTAACGGTAGTTGTGGTCTTACCCACACCCCCTTTTTGATTGACAACAGCAATAATTTTTCCCATACAAGCAAACAACAATTTTATGAAAAAAAGAGTAAAATCCAGGACTTGGACAAAGTTATTATATCTTAAAACTGTTGCTTTGACAATTAAATTTTTATTTATTATACTAGAATTCGTAAAACTCTGAGAGCCGCGGTGGCGGAACTGGTAGACGCGCACGACTCAAACTCGTGTGGGGGAGACTCCGTGAGGGTTCGATTCCCTCTCGCGGCACATAAAAAGACCCTTTAAGGGTCTTTTTGTTTATCCTCAGATTATTTAACCTTTTGAAAACGGACGCTAAATAGAGGCTCATATTCAACTTGATTTTCATCAGTTACCTTCACCGCCTCACCTTTGGTCAACTGCGTTAAGGCAATATCGCTGAGCATCTGCTTATCGCCGGCAATATTAAGTTTCAAGCCTTCTAATTTATCAAACTCTTCTTTTAGATCGGCTTTAACCGAAGCTTCAATCTGCTTTTTCTTAATCTTTAAAGCTTCTAATTCCTCTACTACCTCATGATAGTTGCCATTAACCGCTAAAGCTTCACGGTACATCTTTTTCAATTCGCGCTGTTTTTTCTGCTGCTCTTGCAGGCGCTTAAAAACTTCGTTCAGTTTGGACATAGTGATAAAAAAAATAATGAATAAGAATGATTATAGCACAAGCAAAATAGAAAAGAAAAAAAGAGCCGAAGCTCTTTTTTTATAAGCAAAGATTAAGTAAAGAATTAATCAATAATCCCACCGCCCAAGACGCGGCTCCCCTGATAAAAAACAGCACTCTGACCGGGAGTCACCGCTCTGGTCGCTTTTTTTAAAACTACTTTTAGCCTTCCCTTTTTTCGGCCCTTCTCCAAGCGACAAGCTAAAGGCGCGTGTCCATAACGAATAACAACCTGGCAAGATAAAGGCAAGGTCGGAGCTTTCTTGTCTAACCAAGTGGCACCACTAACGCTAAAATCTGAGCGATAGAGAATCTTATCATCCCAGGTCCGCACTACCCATAAAATATTATTATCATAGTCCATCTCGGCCGCATAATAAGGGCCCGTACCACCGATTTCAATCCCTCTTCTTTGCCCAACTGTATATAAAGCTAGGCCCTGATGTTCGCCAATGACTTGACCATCTTCTTTCCGCTTAATCGGCCCCGGCTTTAACTTTAAATGCCGCTTTAAAAAATTATTATGGGCCCCGGAAAGAAAGCAAATATCTTGGCTCTCGCTTTTTGAAGCTGTCGGTAAGCCGTATTTAGCGGCTAAAGCCCGCACTTGGGGTTTTAAATAATTACCCAAGGGGAAATATAGATGTTTCAATTCTTGCTGCGTAAAAGTATAGAGAAAATAAGACTGATCCTTGTTAGCATCTTTAGCTCGGAAAACTCGAGCCTCTCCATCCTTATCTAATCTTTTTAAATAATGACCGCTAGCGACGCCGTCGTAACCTAAGGCACGGGCGTGCTTTAAAAGTAAACCAAGTTTAATCTGCTTATTACAAACAACGCAAGGATTCGGGGTGCGGCCGGCCGCATATTCGGCTAAAAAGTAATCAACCACCGCGGCCTTAAATTCCTTAGCAAAATTAAAAGAAAATAAAGGAATGCCGATTTGACTGGCAACTAGATCGGAAGAGCACACGTCTGAAC
>CALJZR010000078.1 GCA_937983635.1 uncultured bacterium
CCATCGCCTCTTTATTGGTTGATTACTTGCCGATGTTGCCCTTACAGATCCTTTTGCTTAATTTAGTTTCCGATTTTCCCATGATTGCCATTGCCGGTGATAATGTTGATGATGAGGAATTATTGCGTCCGCGTCACTACGAGGTCCGCGATATTATTGTGGCTGCCATGGTCCTAGGGATTATCAGTACCGTTTTTGATTTTGTCTTCTTCGCCCTTTTCAGCCGAATTTCTCCCGGAGTTTTGCAGACTAATTGGTTTATTGCCAGTACCATTACCGAATTAGTTTTTATCTTTTCTATTCGCACTCGCCGCTTTTTCCTGTTCGCTCGTCGTCCGGGAAAAGCTCTTTTCTGGCTGACTCTGCCGGCAGCGGCGATTGCCATGATTATTCCTTATACCGTTTTCGGCCAGAATTTTTTCCATTTTGTAGCACCCAAACCTTTGCATTTACTGTGGATTTTAGGGATTGCCGGCCTTTACCTTATTTCCACCGAAACCTTCAAACTTCTATACTACCGTCACAAAAAACAAGAAAAGAAGTCTTTGTCCGTCCCGGCCGCTCTTTAGGATTTTGGGAATATAAAAACAGCCACGATGATCGTGGCTGTTTTTTGAAGTATTATTGTAGATAGTTGATAATTTTAGCGGCAATGCGGTCAAGCTCTTTTTGATTATTTTCCACTTTTCTAGCGCTACCCAGGATGAAGCCTTTAGTGCTCATGCCGCAGAAGCCGAGAGTATGCTTGAGCAGGACTTTAAGAGAGGAACTGCCCGTAAGGAAGCGGGTGTAGAGCAGGGGGCCGCCGCTGCTGGTAAAAGCGGCTGCCTTTTTACCTTTGAGTAAACCGACGGGCAAGCCATTCTTATAGATAAAGCCGAAGCCGCCGGTAAAGACGCGATCTAAAAAGCCTTTTAAGATGGCGGGCAGGTTTTGCCACCAGGTGGGGTAGATGAAAAGGAGGAAGTCGGCATTTTTAATTTGTTCTTGGAAATTTTGATTTTGGGGATTAACTTCCTTGCGTCCAGCGCTATAAAGTTCGTTGTTTTTAAGGACGGGATCATAGCCGAGGGCGTAGAGGTCAATAATTGTGCTTTCCGCGCCTTTTTCCGCTAAGGCGGCGCTAACTTTTTTTAAGAGATAGCCACAGTGACCGTCGTGGCTGGGGTGGGCGTAGACAATGAGGTATTTAGACATAGTGTTTAACAGGAGGCTGGGGAGAATTTTTCTCCGGAGTCTGATTTTATTTATTTTTTCTAGTTTTATGAGCATAGCCCCATTCGGCGGCTTTTTCTAAAACTCCTTTTAGGCTTTCGCCGTAGGGGGTAATCCAGTATTCTACCTTTGGCGGCACTTGACGATAGACTTCGCGGTGGACAATGCCGTCTTTTTCTAAAGAGCGCAATTCGCTGGCCAGCATTTTTTGGGAAATGTCTTGCAAGCTTTTTTGAAGCTCGTTGAAGCGCATCTTTTTTTCTAAAAGATGCCAGAGAATTAGCGGTTTCCACTTACCGCCGATAACAGCCAAAGTCGCCTGGACGGCGCCATGGCATTTAAATTTATTAGGTTTTTCCATATAGTTACTTTTATACCTGTATTATACATTATTGTATGTACTTGCGTCAATATCTGTATATTGCTATAATTCTTTCACTAATAAATTAATTTAAAAATTAATATGAAACAAACATTATTAATCGTTTTTTTAGGATTAGGCCTTTTTACTTTAGCTGCTTGCGGTCGGGGTGATAAGGAGGCGCCCATGTCCGCGGCAGAGAATAAGGAGGCGGCCGAGCAGGAGCTTAAAAATGATAATTCCGTGGTCGTTGATGGTAACTATCAAATCAATACGGCTGAATCTCGCTTAGCCTGGCATGGTGCGAAAATTGTAGGCAATAGCCATACCGGCACTGCTCCTTTACGTTCCGGTTCTTTACAGGTTAGCGCCGGTAAACTCAGTGGCGGCGAATTTATCGTTGATCTGGCTGCTTTAAAGAGTGATGAAGGCATTGAAGGTTTAGAAAACCATCTTAAGAGCGCTGACTTCTTTGATGTGGCTACTTATCCTGAGGCGAAGTTAGTGATTACTGAAGTTAAAGATGGCGATACCGCCGGTCTTTATCAGGTTACAGGCGATTTAACCATCAAGGGAACAACGGCACCAGTTTCTTTCTTGGCTAAAGTGCAGGGCGAAAGCGAAGGTTTAATCGCTACCACCGAATTTAAGATTGATCGTACGGTTTGGGGTCTGCAATATGGTTCTGGTAAATTCTTCCAGGATTTAGGAGACAAGGTCATTAGTGATGAGATTGAATTTAATGTATCTTTGAAAGCTCAGCGCTAAGAGTTGAAGTGAATTATTTAAGATTAGTAGATATAAAAGAGGCGTCGGAATCCGCCTCTTTTATTATTTGACAAATTCTATTTTTATTGTTAGCATCATTGCGGTAGCCATTTGTTTGTAGACTGGTTATTTAACATAATTGTTTCACATAAAATGATAGAGTCATGAAAAAAAATCCTGATTTTGAAGGAACCTTTTTTGAAGAGGTTCTTGAGCACCCTGAAGTTCCGATTGAAAGCTCAATCATTAAAAGCGATCGGGAAATAGGTAAAGCCACCAATTTTGAGCTTTTGTGCTTTTACTTCTACTTAACGAATACTAACCCAGAAAAGTATGGGAAAAAATTCGATTCTTCCGAGGGAATCCGTCGTAATGTTCGCGCCCACACCGTTATGGGTTTTATGCGTTCTTTAATTGCTGATCGTTTCAATGTTAGCAATGAAGAAATTAATCGCATTTGGTTGAGATCCGGAGGTGTTATCGTGCTCATGGAGTCGGCGATAATGTAGTATAATTAATTTGTAATTTTTAAAAAAAGAGGGATAAAACCCTCTTTTAAAATAACCAAAATTCTACATAGTTACATGTCTTATTGGTGGCGGATAATTTTAGAATTATTACAATTTTCTATTTTTAGCTTATATTAAACTATTAACTTTTTAAAGTTGACAATTTTGCCAATATATATAATAATGAAAAATTAGTTTTTTAACATTTAAATAAATCTAAACGGAGGTGTGATATGAAAAAGTTGTTTATTAAAGATGTCGTTTCTGACTCCAGTCAACTACCCAAAGGTGCGTCAGTTGAGTTATTGGGTTGGATTAAGTCTAAAAGGTGCCATAAAAATTTAGTTTTTTTTGACATCTGCGATTCAAGTGGAGAAATCCAAGTCGTCGTTGACGGTAAATTTTTTAGCGAGATTGATTTTAAGTTTATTGCTGGGCTGAAAAATGAATCTGCTGTTGCAATTTCTGGATTACTGGAGTTTGGCACAAAAAGAAAAGAGCTGCATGCAGTCTCCATCGATTTAATTTGTGGCTCTGATCTGGAATTATCGCCATCACCCAGGAGCGATTTTGATATATTTGATGAACAGTACACAAATTTAGTGCTGAAATATCGTCATCTTTATATCAGAAACCCCAAAATAATGGCTATTCTCAAATTTCGCAATTTGTTGAAAGAAGTTATTCGCGAATGGTTTGAGAAAAATGATTTTGTTGATTTTGATGCCCCTATTTTAGTGCCAGCCCCGCTTTATGCTGGCTCAACTGCTATTGGCGTCAGCGTTCATGGCGACGATGTATATCTTAGTCAATGCGCTGGATTTTATCTTGAGGCTGCTGTCCATGCGTTTGAGCGTGTTTATAACATGGGCCCAAGTTTTCGAGGAGAAGAGTCGCGCAGTAAGAGACATCTTATTGAGTATTGGCACATTAAAGCAGAATTAGCCTGGGGTAATCGTGAGGACATTATCGCCATCGTTGAAAGTCTTTTTGATCACGTCAGCCGTGAATTAGAAAAAAGAGCTGGAGACTTGATGGCGGCTATTGGTCGTGATATTTGTCTTGATGGCTTAAAGCAACCCTTTCCCAGAATTAGCTATCGTGAAGCTATTGAAATTCTGCAAAAAGGTGGTATGGAAATAGAATTTGGGACCAGCTTAGGAAGCTCAGAAGAAGAAATTCTTTCTAAGAACTTCAATTCTCCCTTTTGGATAGTTGGAATTCCGCGTAGCATTGAGCCATTCCCTTATTGTATTGATCCCGAAGACCAGGAATTAACCTTGGTCGCTGATTTAATTGCCAACAACGGTTATGGAGAATTACTAGGCGTGGCCGAAAAAATTAGTGACTACGGTATGCTCATGACTAGAATGGCAGAAAAAAACAAAGACTCAGAAGCAGTTTACGATTTTGTGAAAGATGTTCACAGAGTGGGCAGCGTTCCTCATATCGCCTTTGGTATGGGCTTGGAAAGAATGATGCGTTGGCTCTTAAACATTCCGCATGTTCGCGACTGCATTCCGTTCCCTCGAGTTGTTAGAAGATCAATTATGCCTTAACATTTAACCTTACACAGAAAAGATGAAAACACCCATTAAAGAATTGCCGTCGCATTTAGGAGAAGAAGTTTTGGTTAGGGGCTTTGTCGAAAGCATCCGTAATCAGAAAAACTTTATCTTTCTTATATTGCGTGATTCTGGATCGATGGTTCAGGTATTTATTGCCAAAAACCCTGTTAACGCAGAAATGGTGACAATAGCCAATTTACTGTCTCCAGAATCAACCTTGGAAGTTAGCGGGCTTTTAGTCAGCAATCCCTCGGTTAAACTGAATGGTTATGAAATAATACCTCAAAATATCGAGGTACTTTCTTTAGCCAAATCCCCTTTACCAATTGACAACCTTGCTCCTATGCAAGACCGGTTGGATTGGCGCTTTCTTGATTTGCGTCGACCTGAAAATCTTTTGATTTTTAAGGTTCAAACCGTTATGGAAATGGCTATGCGTGAATTTTTCCTGAAAGAAGAATTTTTGGAAATCCACTCTCCTAAACTTTTAGGAGCTGCCAGTGAATCAGGAGCAGAGCTTTTTTCTGTTAATTATTTTGGTCGTCTCGCTTACTTAGCTCAATCGCCTCAGTTTTACAAGCAAATGGCAATGGCAGCTGGGTTTAATAAAGTTTTTGAGGTTGGGCCAGTTTTCAGGGCTAATCCCTCTTTTACTTCGCGGCACGATACAGAATTTACAGGCGTTGATGCTGAGTTTGCGTGGATAGATTCCTGTGAAGATATTATGTCTTTTGAAGAGAATTGGCTCGCTTACGTTATTGAGAAAGTTAAAGACAAATTAGGTCAGGAAATTAAAGAAAGTTTTGGCGTAGATATTTCTATTCCTAAACTGCCTTTTCCCAGGCTTGAAATGAAAGAGGCTTTGCGTATAGTACGTGAATCGGGCCATATTATCCCTGCTGACTATGAAGGAGAGCTTGACCCTGAGGGAGAAAAAATCGTTTATGAATATATTCATGGTCTCGGTCATGAATTTATGTTTATTCTCGGATATCCTAAAGAGATAAGACCTTTTTATCACATGCGTAATGCCGATGGCACCACTCGGAGTTTTGACCTTCTTTACAAAGGGGTTGAGATAACGACCGGTGCTCAGAGAGAACATCGTTTGGAAATACTCTCGGCTCAGGCAGAGGAAAAAGGTATAGATTTAGAATCAATTAGATTTTATCTTGACTTCTTTCTCTACGGCGTTCCTCCTCATGGCGGATTCGGTTTTGGACTCACCAGAATGTTAATGTTACTTTTGGGACTTAAAAATGTCAGAGAAGTAACTTATATTTACAGGGGCCCCGACAGATTGTTTCCGTAATTTGAAAGTGTATTTTTAGCTTTAGCCTCTCCCGCAAGAAACGGGAGAGGCTTTTTTATATTTGTTAATTTCTTATATTTTTGCTAGAATTATTGTTATATAATATTTATATGGATAAAATATATCCTCAAAAACTTAGACCAGGAGATCAGATTAGAGTTATTGCCCCTTCTCGTTCTTTATCTATAATCTCGCACGAAACAAGAGAAATTGCTTCTAAAAATTTTGCGGATATTGGTTTGGAATTAACATTTGGCAAGCACGTGGAGGAGGTGGATGAGTTTTTTTCCTCTTCAGTTTCTTCTCGTTTAGAGGATTTTCATGACGCCTTCCTTGATAAAAACGTTAAAGCCATTATTACGGCAATCGGAGGGTTTAATGCCAACGAACTTCTTTCACTTATTGATTGGCAAATTGTTCGCGAAAATCCCAAAATATTTTGTGGTTATTCGGATATAACTATTTTAAATAATGCCATTTATAAAAAAACAGGACTTGTTAATTATTACGGACCCCATTATTCTAGCTTTGGTCAAAAACAAATTTTTGATTATTCTGTTGATTATTTTAAAAAATGTCTTTTTTCGGAAAAAGATATTAATATTTTAGCTTCGGAGCAATGGAACGATGACAACTGGTGGCTCGATCAAGATAAAAGAGAAAATATTGACAATGAGGGCTTATTAGCAATTTTTGAAGGTGAAGCCGATGGTATCATTTTGGGTGGAAATCTGGATACTTTTGGTCTTTTAAGAGGCACGGATTATTTTCCTGATTTAAAGGGGTCTATTATATTTATTGAAGACGATGATAAAACGGACGATGTTTCCTTTGTTCGAGATTTACAAGCATTAATTGAACAACCTGAATTTGTAAATGTTAAAGGTTTGGTTGTTGGTCGTTTTCAAAAAAAGAGCAACATTAATAATGATAAGTTGCGAAGAATTATTATTAATAAGCCTGCACTTAAAGGCATTCCTGTTATTATTAATGCGGACTTTGGACACACAGAACCTAGGGTAACCCTACCAATCGGTGCTGAAGTTCATATTTCGAGTAGAAGAGGGGCTAGTAAAATTATAATTGGTAAACATTAGAATTTATTTAATTAATAAATTTAAATTTATGTTTAAAAAACATGGGTTATTACTTTCCGTTCTAACTCTACTTTTGGCCCTACCAGCTTTTGCCCAGGCCAGCGACAGCTCTCTCTTTGTTTTTCGTCGCGGCAATGGCTATGGTGATGTTATCGTCTCTCAGGGCCAGAATCAGGTTTTAAGTTGTGGTGAGACATGCACTGTTGCTTTACTGAATGATTTACAACTAAGCTTTAAAGCGACAGCACGTAGCGGCTCCGTTTTTAAGGGCTGGTCTGTTAATAAGGATAATACTAGCTCCGATCCCCAAATTAGTAGCGGTGATTTATTAATTTCTCCTTCGGCCGGGGATACTATTGTTTATGCTAAATTTGAACTAGAAAGTATTCCAGAAAATCCGGTGGTAAGCGAAGAGGATAAGCTAGTGCCAAGAGTGATGTTTTGGTTTGGAAAAGTCAATCAGCACTGGGACTTAGATAAAAAAGTTTGGGCAACTGACCCTGATGGTGGTTCTGGTGCCAGGGAAAATAAATTAGAATATTGTCTTAAGTTTTATCCGAACACCGTTAAAGTTGTTGCTTATAAGAATGAATTTACTAATACTTGGAAGAATGCCGGTAACACCGGTTCTTATATTTCTACTAAACCTTCTTACCGTTGCGTTCAAAAAGACGAGTCAGTCAGCGGGGAAGATGCTTCCAATTTAGCGGAGAAGCCTAATAAAGGATCGGTTTGTTATTATTTTCCGGATCAACCTTTATGTCTGCCTTTAAGTGACCCGCGTTCAATTAGGAGTGCCTTTTCTGGAAAATTAGATACTTTCGTGAGCGAGGGTGCAGATAATAATAGTGTTAAATTAGGAGAAGGGGAGCGGGCTGCTGTCTTAAAGTCTTATTCCGCCGCTTTTTCCGAGCTTCCAA